>NZ_CP129137.1:3085000-3410000 GCF_030406905.1 Streptomyces sp. HUAS CB01 | reverse complement strand
CGACCAGCACATCGCCGAGAGGTGACCGAACCGTCACGCGAGCCCGGGGGTACGGTTCACGGCCGTGCGTCGGGCCAGGGGCGCGTGTATCAGACGACGGGCGATCAGCACATCACGGAACACCACCACTACTACGGGGCCGACGAGGCCACGTCCCTGTTCGCCTCCTCGGTGCCGCGCAGTGTCGTCCACCCCCGTTCGGATGTGCTGCGGAACGAGTTGCCCGCGCCCGATTCGGTGCGGATGCCGCTCGTCTGGAGGACGCCGCGGCGGCTCCGGGACCGCGAGGACCTCATGCGGAGGCTGCTCGAGGCCGCCGGCGGGCACGGCGGCGTCCATGTGCTCCACGGCACGGGAGGGTGCGGCAAGACGGCGGTCGCACAGGCGCTCTTCCACACGGTGACAGGACCCCGGGACACCGTGGGTCTCTGGGTCAACGCATCCGAACGGGCCACGTTCCGGGCGGGCATGCTGGCCGTGGCAGCGGATCGCGGCGCGGAGGCCGTGGAGCTGGCCTCGGCGCACGCGGGCCGGCGCGCGGCGGCCGATCTCGTCTGGCACTACCTGGACGGGTCTCCGCAGCGATGGCTGCTCGTGCTGGACAACGCGGACGACCCCGCGGTGCTGGAAGAGGGAGGGTGGCTGCGGACGAGCCGGCAGGGGACCGTCGTCGTCACCACGCGGCAGGGGACCTCGCCGGTGTGGCAGGGGGCGGACCTGCACCAGGTCGGCCCTCTCCCGGTGGAGGACGCCGCTCTCGTCCTTCGCGATCTCGCGCCTGATTCCGGAACGTTCGAAGAGGCCCGGTCCGTGGCACTGCGCCTGGACTGCCTGCCGCTGGCCCTGACGCTGGCAGGGTCGTTCCTGTCCCGGCAACTTCTGGAGAGCTGGTCCATGACCGACTACCAACGTCATCTGGAGGACGACCCGACGGAGCTGATCGACCGGGGGGCGGATTCCGACAGGGACACCCGGCACCTGGTCGGCCGGACCTGGCAGATCTCCCTCGACAGGCTCGAGAGGGCCGGCGTGCCCGAAATTCCTCACGCTCATGCGCCTGTTGTCGTGCTTCAGCGCCGACCCGCTGCCCTTGGCGTTGCTCCATCCCCGGAAACTGGCCACCACGGCTCTCGGCACCGCCGCTCCTCCTCTGACGGCGCAGCGGGTGGAAGGCGCCCTGCGAGGACTGCTGGATCATTCCCTGGTCACCCTCGTGGACGTCGAGCGCGGTGGCACCGGGAGCCGGTGCGTCAAGGCGCACGGAGTGCTGCTGGACAGCATCGCCGCCGCGGTGCCGGACGGCCAGAGGCCGCTGCTCATGGCGTCGGCGGTTCGCCTGCTCGACGAGGAGGTGCCCGAAGACCTCCGTGCGGCCCGGGCCCTGGGCGGTGTGGCGTGGACGGTGCCTCATGCGGTGAGCCTGCTGCGCCGTGTGTCCGACGCGGATCTCGCGCCGGAAGCCGTCGGTCTGGCCGTGCGGTTGGCGTCCCTGACGTTCGACCTGGGCGACTTCCACGCCTCGTTGTCCGTGGCCCGTTCCGCCGACGAGGTCGGCCGACGGCTGCTGGGTGCGGACCATCCGGTGACCCTGAGGGCCGGTCACCGGCTGGCCCGTGCACTGTTCAGGCTCGGCCGCTTCGAGGAATCCGAGAGCCTGGACCGCAAGGTCCTCGAGAGCCGCCGACGGGTCCTGGGCGAGGAGCACGAGGAAACACTGACGAGCCTGCAGGACAGTCACCAGTCCCTCGGCCAGTTGGGCAGACTCGAGGACTGCGTGGCGGCCCTACGGGCGGCGGAGGCGATCCGAACGAGGATCCAGGGCGCCGACCACCCCGACACCCTCCATGTTCGCGCCCTCCTCATCGAGTACGTGGCCCATCCGGACACCGAGGAGGAGTTCGACACGATCGGGCCCCGGGTGGTCGCGCTGTGCGAGGAGCGGCTGGGGGAGGACTCCTTCACCACGGTGACCGCCCGCCACAACTACGCCTATGGGCTCTACGTCCTCGGGCGGTGGGCGCAAGCGGAGGAAGCGGCTCGTGCGGCGCTGGCGGACCGAGAGCGGATTCACGGTCCGGAGCACTACCTCACCCTCTCCGCGGCTGTCCTCCTGAGCTGGGTTCTGGACAAGTGCGGGCAACGCGAGGAAGCCATCACCTTGGCACGGCGGGTCGTCGCGGGTCAGGAAAGTGCGCTCGGTGCCGACCATCCGTACGTGCTGGCAAATCGCGCCGGCCTCGCCGCTCTGCTCGCTGCGAGCGGCGGCGCCGCCGAGGCGCTTGCCCTGGCGGCTCGGAACCTCCCTCTGTGCGAGCGGGTTCTCGGTCCGGATGCTTCCGTGACCGGAACATCCCGGGCACTCGTGGATGAACTGGGCGGCGGTCGGGCAGAAGGCAGCCCCCTCGGCCAGGACGGCGGGCCGGTCGAGAGGGCTTGACTGAAGGTTCTGCGGACACGTGGTCGGCAGGGGGCTGCCCTTCAGTCGGCGTGACTGATCCCCATGATGAATGCCGACCACGTCTCAGCGGTGAAGTCCAGGTGAGGGCGGTGGATCGCCTTCGAATCGCGAACGGCCACCGAGCTGTGCTCCTCTGCCTTGACCTCCACGCAGTCGCCGTTGACGGCGGAGTACGAGGACTTGGTCCACTCCGTCAGTGACGCAGCTTGCCGGATGTGCATAGTGACTCCGATGGTTGTGCCAGGTGTGCGGGTGCCTCGAGCCGCTGTCCCCAACGACTCTGAGATCGAAGCTACGCTCCAACATCGCTTGGGGCAGGGCGCGTTCACCCATCCGGATGGCATATTCCATCGAGATCTGTTCAGTTCCGAGGCCGCAGGTGTATGGTGCGCGGCCTCCCTCGGGTCAGCCTCCGTAACTCTCGGAGACCCGGCGGATGAACGCCAACGACTCCTCCGCGCTGAGGGCCTTGGCCCGGAGATGCTCGTACATGACGGTGTAGCTCTGTACGTCGTTGGGCTTCTCTAGGTACAGATCGCTGGTCACGCCCTCGAGATAGACGACGCTCGCGTCCATGGCGTCCTGGAACTCCAGGATGGCGAATTTCCCGTACATACCGGGATGGGCCCCTACGGCATAGGGCAGGACCTGCAGGGTCACATGCGGCTGCTGGCTGAGCTGGGCGAGGTGCTCGAGCTGGTCCGCCATGATCTGCTCGTTGCCGACCACGCGGCGCAGCAGTGCCTCGTCGATGACGGCCCAGAACCGGAGCGGATTGTCGGGATCCGTGAGCCGGTCCTGTCGCTTCAGCCGGATCTGAATGCGCTTGTCGATCTCGCTCTGGGTGGCTTCGGGCCACATTCCCTCGATGACGGCGTGGGCGTAGTCGCGGGTCTGGAGCAAGCCGGGCACGATCAGGGATTCGTAGACCCGGAGGCTGGCCGCGTCCGTCTCCAGGCCGATGTAGACGCTGTACGGGATGTCGCCGAAGGCGTGCCACCAGCCCTGCTGGCGGGAGTCCTTGGCCATCTGCATCAGGGAGTCGACCACGCGGTGGTCCTCGACCTCGTACACTCCGCAGAGGTCGCGCACATCGCGCTGACTGATCGACCGCCGGCCGTTCTCCAGTCGGCTGATCTTCGACTGGGAGACGAGCAGGCGATCCGCCACCTCCTCCGCGGTCATGCCCTTGAGTTCGCGGAGCCGGCGCAACTCCTGGCCCAAACGGCGGCGCCTGACGGTGGGGTTGACGTTGGACGCCACGGGAACTGCACCTCCGGCTGTGGACTGCTGTGCTGTCCTTGTTGCTGTGCGTATCTACGTCTCAGCAGACTGCCACCAAAGGTGCTGCTCGCGCTGGAAAACGACGACACGCACGAACAAAGCGGGGGACAAAACACGGCGGTGCGCGGCGAATCGCCGTGCCCGCACGTCGCGGAGGCGGGCACGCGGGTGCGTGGAAGGACGCACGCGTGCGGAAGGTGTGCGCGGCGAGGTCCGTGCGCGCCAGGACAGCGTGCGCGCAAGGACAGAGGGCGCACGGAAAGAGGCATGCGGAAGAGAGGGCGCGGTGCGGTCCGTCCTCGCACCGAAAGCAGGCGCACGGAAAGCGGGCGCACCGAAAGCAGGCGCACGGGAAGAGGCATGCGGAAGGGAGAGTGCGCGGGGCGGTCGCTCGTGCGACGGCCCCGCGCCCTCTGCGGCTCCCGAACCGGTCCTGGGCGACGTCGGTGCGGTGGTTCTCCCGGCGGGCACGCGAACGGGTGGTTCACGGCCGCGTCCACGGTCCACGGGTACACCGGTGCGCACCCGTGGCCGTGACCGCTTCCGTGCGCCGGGCCCGTTGCCCGAGCGCGTCCTGGGGCGGGTCGCGGAAGTCCCTCCTGGCCCGCAGGCCCCGCCCTGCGGGCGGACGGAGCTACTTTCGCGACACGCCTAGTGAGCGGCGGCGCGGGCCATGCTGCCGCGTCGTGACGGCATCTGGACGGCCGGCTGCCGGCCGGGCGCCGCCGTGCCGCGGCGTGGCTGTGCCGCCGCACCGTTCTGGACGTCCATCACGGCGTGCGCCACGAGTCCGCCCATGGGGTCGTGCCTGATCAGGTCCCGGAGCCGGGAGCGGGAGGACCGCCCCTCGTTGCCCGGGTAGAGGTGCTTGCCCAGGCCGACCGCGTGCGCCAGTGCGGCGAGCGCGGCCGTCCGCGGGTCCGGCGGTACGCCGGTGCGGATCGCGCTGTCCAGCCGGGCCCTGATCTCCCGGCTGATCGCCGTGTCCGTCGCCTGGTAGCGAGTCGTCGGCAGCACCCCGCACATCTGGCCCGCCACGGCATGGACCATGCCGCACCTTTCCAGATGTGAAAGGTAGGTCTGGCGCAACCCCAGTCGGGGCCCGCCGATCCAGTGGACCGCCCGGACCGGACTGCCGCGCCTGCGCAGCAGCTCCAGTGCGGAGTCCAGTGTCGGATCTCCTGTCGGCCGTGGCATCACCACGGCGATACGATCCCCGTCTGGGGCTATCCGTCCTGCCAGGGCCAGCTCCACTAGCTGTGCTCCGGCCAGGCCGAGGTCGAGCGACTGCGGCTGCGCTGTGGTACCCGTGGCCGGGTCCAGAGCGAGCAGCAGAAGCTCCTCCGGAATTGTTCTGCGGCTCCTGCCCATCCATGCCTCCCCGCGTGGATGAATGACAGGGTGACGCCTCTCACATTGGTCTGTCGAGAGTGCCTGGGTGCTTCGTACGGGAACCGGCAGGTATGTCGTTCTCGTCTAGCACGGGGGCCAAGGGGCTCACACAGGACACTGGTAGATGGTTCGGACAGTGGTGCGGGTGGTACCAGCGCCACGGCGGGTTCAGGTTGAGGCACGGAGGAGGCACGGTGGCGGGCGAGTCCCCCGACAAGTCGGAGCAGCAGAAGTCGTCGGGGGAGACGACTCCGGGCGAACGTGATCCGCGGCTTGCCGTGGCCCGTTCGGCGGGGGCGTCCACCGAGGGGCGTGTCGACCAGCCGACGGCGGTGTTCAGGACGCTGCCGTCGGAGCCGGCGGAGCGCACCGAGCCCGCGGAGTCGTCCGAGCCGGCGTCTTCGGTGACGGACGAGGACACGGACGGGGACGCACCCGCGGCCGTGTCCGGTTCCGGAGCCGCGGCCGAGCCCGAGGCCCCCGAGGAACGGCCGTCCGAGGGTCCCTCGTCCGAGGACCGGGCTCACGAGGAGCGGGCTTCCGAGGAGCGGCCGTCCGAGGAGCGGTCCGAAGGCGGTGACGAGCGGGCGCCGGACGGCGACGACCGCCTCCGCGCTGCCGTCGCCGCCTGGGTCTCCGGCAAGGAGAAGGGCGCGAACGACTCGGCTGACGGGTCCGCTGACGGGTCCGTGGACGCATCCGACAGGTCCGCCGACGAGTCCGCCGATGAGGCCGCCGACGAGTCCGCCGACGAGTCCGTGAAGGCGGGTGCCGCCAGGTCCGAGGGCGGGGCCTCCGACGGCGACGAGGCGGACGCTGAGGCTCCGGAGGCGGCCGAGGGTTGCGGCACCTCCGAAGTCGCCCCCAGCGCCCGCGAGGAGGCCGGCAGGGCCGGGAAGAGGCCCACGACTCCCGCGCCCCGCAAATCCCTCGACGCGGAACCGCCGGCCGAATCGGGCGGGACCGAGGACGGCGGGAGCGAGGACGACGAGCAGCAGCACGGCGAGAACGAGCGCGGTGGGAACGAGGGCGGTGACGGCGAGGCGGACTCCGGGGCCAGGACGCCCAGCTGGGCCGCTGCCCGGAAGGCCGGCAAGGGCGCCGGTGCAGCGCAGGGCGCCTCCTCGCACGGCGCCGGGTCCGTCGTGTCCGCGGACCCCGCGAAGGCCGCCGCCGAAGAGGACGACGCCGACGACCGGACCCCGGTGGACCAGCCGACGGCGGTGTTCAAGGCCCTGCCTCGGCCTGCGGTCGACCAGCCGACCACCGCCCTGAAGATCACCCCGCCGCCCACGGCACCGAAGCAGACCACGAAGTCCTCCGCGCCCGCAGAGTCCTCGGCGTCCTCGGCGTCCTCGGCGTCCTCCGCACAGTCGGGTACGGGGCGACCCGATGCCGAGCGCACGGGCCCGGAGCGTTCGCGTTCGGAGCGATCCGGATCCGAGGGTTCGGAGAAGGAGGCCGAGCGCACCACGGCGCTCCGGATCACCGCACCTCCGGGCGATCGGGCGAAGGCCGAGCCGAAGACCGGCGCGAAGCCGGCGGCGGAGCCCGACGGCGGTCCCGGGTCCAGGGGCGGGTCCGGGGACGGCACCGGCGCCCGGACCCCGTCCGGCCGCGGAGGCGCGGCCGGTGACGGCGCCCCGGCCGCACCGGCGTCCAAGCCCGCTTCCGGCAGGGGTTCGGGCGATGCTCCCGAGTCCGCCGCCGAGCGGACCAGCACCTTCGTACCGCTGCGTCGTGACGACGCACGGCCCGCCGCGTCCGCCGCGCAGTCGGCCCCTGCCACCGCGAAGCCCGCCGGGCCCGGGACGCCCTCCACCACCCCGCCCGCGTCGCTGACCGAGCCCGAGCGCACGAAGCAGCAGCCGCTGCCCCCGAAGCCGCCGCTCGACCTGCTCGCCGAGCTGACGAACACCCCTCCGCCGCCGCAGACTCCTGTCCGCACGGTGGTGCGGCGGGTCAGGATCTGGACGCCGCTCGTCGTCCTGCTCCTGATCGTCTTCGCGGTCGCACAGTCCTTGCGCCCGCTCCCGGAACCCGCGCTCTCGCTGACGGCGGAGCCGACGTACGCGTTCGAGGGCTCGACACCGCAGCTGCCCTGGCCCGCCAAGGGCCAGGCCTACATGGCGGCGTCCGGGCTCGGCACGCTCGGCTCCTCCGGGGAGCAGAAGCCCGTGCCGATCGCGAGCGTGACCAAGTCGATGACGGCGTACGTGATCCTCAAGAACCACCCGCTCAAGCCGGGCGAGGCGGGGCCCATGATCGAGATCGACGCCAAGGGGGAGTCGGACGGTCAGCTCGACAAGACGGACAACGAGTCGACGCTCAACACCGTCAAGAAGGGCGACAAGATCAGCCTGAGGGACGCGCTGGCGGCGATCATGATTCCGTCCGCCAACAACATCGCGCGTCAGCTGGCTCGCTGGGACTCCGGCTCGGAGAAGGCGTTCGTCGAGAAGATGAACGCCGCCGCCGAGGAGCTCGGGATGAAGAACACGACCTACACGGACCCGTCCGGGCTGGACGCGACGACGGTCAGCACGGCCGAGGACCAGGTCAAGCTGGGTCTGAAGCTGGTCGAGATCAAGGCCCTGATGGACATCACCAAGCTGCCCGAGTGGACGGACCCGTCGGGCAAGAAGTGGCGGAACTACAACGAGCTGCCGCCGTACGACGGCGCGCTCGGCATCAAGACCGGCAGCACCACCAAGGCCGGCGGCAACCTGCTCTTCGCCGCCCACAAGATGGTCGGCGACACGGACCAGTTGATCGTCGGCGCCGTGCTCGCGCAGCACGACACCCCGATCCTCGGTACCGCGATCAAGGCGAGCAGGGACCTGATGCTCGCGACCCAGGACGCCCTGAAGAACGCGACGATCGTGAAGAAGGGCCAGGTCGTCGGTGTGGTCGAGGACGGTCTCGGCGGTTCGGTCCCGGTCGTGGCCACCAAGGACGTCCGGGCGGTCGGCTGGTCCGGGCTCACCGTCAAGCTCGAGCTGACGAACGGCGGCAAGGTCCCGCCGCACGAGGCGGCGGCCGGCACGGTGGTCGGATCGCTGACCGTCGGCGAGGGCGCCAGCCAGGTCACCGTTCCGGTGGCCCTCCAGGAGGCGCTCGTGGAGCCCGGGTTCGGCGCCAAGCTGACCCGCCTGGGCTGACATCGGGCAGCCGGACGGGGGCACGGACGTCCGTGCCCCCGTCCGCCGCATCAGCACCGTGCTAGCGTCCCCGGATCGCGGCGTCCCCGGGCCGGGGCAACTCGCGAAGCCGGGACGGCGTCCCCGAGCACGGGAAGCGACCACGGGAGCCGCAGTGACCACCGTCGAGCCGACACACGCGGACGAGAGCAGCGCCGTGAGGGGGCCACGAGCCGCGAAGGACCCACGAATAGGGGAGGTTTCCGGACCCGGATCCGGCTCCCCTGAGTCCGTCGCGTGCCCCGTCGCCCCCGGGTGCGCCGCGCCCCACGAGTCCGCCGGGGCCGTCGGAGCCGCCGGGCCCTCCGCGTCCGCTCCGTCCGCCGCCTGTGCTCCGTCCGCTGTGGTTCCGGTGGTGCGGGAGACCGACGTGTCGGGGGAGGTGGCCGTGTCCCCTGGGATTCCCGCGCCTCACGGGCCCGTCGGCGCCCCCGAGGTCCCCGCGTCGCGCGAGGCCCCGGCGGCTCCCGGGGCCATGGAGGCCCCCGGGGTCCCGGCGGCTCGCGAGGTCGCCGCGTCCGCCGAGGTCGCCGTGCCCCACGGGGCTCTGGAGCCGCCGCGGGCGCCGGCCTCGGCCCCGCGCACCGCGCGGTCCGGCGGCGCGCGCTTCGGCAGCTCGTGGTCCGGCGGCGTGCGCCTCACCGAGGCGCTGTCGCGCCGTTCCGTGCTCGTGGCGACCGCGCTGGCGGCCTTCCTCCACCTCGGGTGGTTCTTCTTCTTCGCCAACAGCGGCGGTGACATCGCCGCCCAGGACGCCTGGGCGGAGTTCGTCGGCCGGCACCCCGACTCGGCCTACAACCTCGCCTGGTACGGCGGGATGCACCCGGTCTCGTACAGCGTGGTGTCCCCGTACCTGATGTCGCTCCTCGGCGTGCGTACCACGATGATGGTCGTCGGGACCCTGTCCGCCGCGCTGACCGCGCTGATCCTGACGCGCGTACGGGCGGTCCGCAACCCGCTGGCCTGCTCACTGGCCGGGGTGTTCGCCTTCCTCTGCAACGCGCTGTCGGGGCGGGTCACGTTCGGGCTGGGGATGGTGTTCGCCCTCGGGGCGGTCGCCGCGGTGTTCTGCTGGCCGTACCGCTGGCGGAGGAAACGGTGGGCGAAGGCCGCGTTCGCCGCTCCGCTCGCGGGTCTCGCGACCGCGTCCAGTCCCGTCGCCGGACTGTTCCTCGGAGTGGTCGCGGCGGCCCTGTTCCTGAACAAGCGCCGTCCGGGTGCCTGTGCGCTCGGGATCGCCCCGGTCGTGGTCGTGGCGGTGTCGGCGTGGCTGTTCCCGTTCTCCGGTACGCAGCCGATGTCGCTCGGGTCGACCTCGCTGCCGTTCCTCTTCGGAGTGCTCGTCCTCGTCCTCGTGCCACGGGAGTGGCGCACCGTGCGCACCGCGGCCGGGGTGTACTCCGCCGGGACGCTGCTGACCTTCCTGGTGGACTCGCAGATCGGCTCGAACGTCTCACGGCTCGCGATGCTGTTCGCGGGGGTCGTGCTGCTGGCGGCCCTGCCCTACGCCGTGCCGCGTTCGCGCAGGTGGTACGCGGTCGTCGTGGCGTTCGCCGGGCTCAACGTGTGGATCGGCTTCAAGAGCGTCGACGACATCGTGCGCACCGCGCCGGCCGCGTCCTGGACGCGGGAGCTCGCGCCGCTGGTGAACGAACTCCAGGAGGTCGGCGCCGAGAAGGGCCGGGTGGAGGTCGTCCCCGCCAGCAGCCACCGCGAGGCGTCCGCGCTCGCCCCGTACGTCAACCTCGCGCGTGGCTGGAACCGGCAGGCCGACATGGAGCGCAATCCGCTCTTCTACGACGACACGCTCAACTCCGCGAACTACCGGGAGTGGCTGGACCGCTGGGCCGTCCACTACGTGGTGCTGCCCAAGGGCAAGCCGGACTCGGGCGCCCGGCAGGAGGCGGAACTGGTCGAGCGCGGCCAGCCCTATCTCAAGCCGGTGTGGTCGGACGCGAACTGGCGGCTCTTCGCCGTCCGCGAGCCGACGCCGCTCGCGGACCCGCCGGCGACGGTGGACCGCGCGGGCGCCGGAGAGCTGCGGATCCATGTGCGCGAGGCGGGCCGGGTGCTGATCCGGGTGCCGTACTCGCCGTGGTTGGGGCTCGTGGACGAGCAGGGCGGGAGCGTGGAACAGCCGCAGGAGACGGCGGCCTCGAAGCTCCGGGAGGACGACGAGCCGAAGGTGTTCGTCAATGTCGCCGGCTGTCTGATGAAGGCGGAGGAGGACACGGCGGGGGACGAGTGGACGGAACTCCTCGCCCCGCGCCCGGGTGTCTACCGGCTGGCCGCCCCGTACCAGCTCCCGCGTGGTACGCCGTGCCCGGAGGAACTGAGCGGAAGCCGCTGAGGACGTCCCCGACCGCGCGCCGACTGCCCGCCGATCGCGCCGGCTGCGGGTCGGCGGCGCCCGAGGGCGGGGCGTCCGGCGGACGCAGGTTCGGGGCGGCGGGCGGCTGCAGGCCCGACCGTACGCCCGGCGGTACTCCCGCGGGGCGCCCCCGCCACCCGCCGCCCGTGCCGCCGCCCCGGCCGACGCCGTCAGGTCACCGGGAACGCCACGTCGCAGACCTCGTCCGTCGCCGAGGCCGCGTCCCAGTCCGCGAAGTACACCTCGCGGCACGGGCCCGTGATCGTCAGGCCTTCCCGGGCCGTCCAGCGTTCGACGGCGTCGAAGGCCGACCCGATCTGCGGGTAGGCCACCTGCGCCTTGGTGACCCGGGTGTACGCGAGCCGGCCAGCCGGCTCGACGCGGAGGACCGCACCGGTCCGGTGCTTCTCGATCCAGAGCTGTGCCGCCCGGACGTCGGCGACCGGTACGCACGCCTCCGCCGGGCCGTCGCTGTCCGGGCCGACCTCGGCGTGGTAGACGACGTACGGCGGGCCCGCGACGCCCCCGCACTCCCCGGCCGCCCGCTCCAGGCGGCCGAGTGCCGCCGGGATCCAGCGGGGCAGTTCGTCCGCCGGCAGGCTGCGCCGCTCGGTCAGCACCGCCTGCTCGGCCACGTCCACCGTCCTGATCTGGTACATCGTCTGTCTCCTGCCCGAAAGCCGGTCACGGAGATGGGCCACGACGGCACCCTGCACGGCACGGCGCTCCTCGACCTCCGCCCAGTACGCCGTCAGCGCCTGGGCGGCCTGCGGCCCCGGCATCTCGACCACGTCGGCGATCCGCGCCAGCGGCATGTCGATCTGCCGCAGGAGCGCGACGAGCCGGGCGCGGTCGACCTGTTCGGTGCGGTACCAGCGGTAGCCGGTGACCGCGTCGACGTACGCCGGTGTGAGCAGGCCGAGGCGGTCGTAGAGGCGCAGGGCCTTCTGCGAGAGCCGTGCCCGCGCGGCGAACGCTCCGATGGTGAGCAGGGAGTCGTCGTGCACGGGCCCATCCTCCGTCACCGGGCGGAAGGTCCGCCCGGTGAACAGGACGATCCGGCCTGCCCCTGGGGCAAGGTCAACGTCCGCCGGCCCGGCCGCCGGTGGGCGACCCGCGGGTCCGCCGTCCGTCCACCGGACGGATCTTGGATTGATACCGCGTTGATATGCGCCGACGCCTACCGGCCGGTATTCCGCCCGCTGCATAGTGACCCGCATGGTTTGCGAGAGATGCGGAGGGACGCACCGGGGCGCGCTGCCGGGGATGGTGCTCGACTCGTGCACCGTGGAGCCCGTGCCGGCACACCGGGTGCCGGGTGAACCGCCCCTCGAGCGAAAGCTGCTGGCGGGGGCGGGAGTTGCCCTTTCGCTGTGTCTGCTGGCACTCGGGGTCACGCTCCTCGCAACCGCCGGCGGTGGTGGTGACGGCGAACGCGCCGACGACGCGCGGCCGGTCGTGGACGACATCGCGCTGGGTGGAATGCCGCAGAGGATCGGTCCGACGTTCTTCCCGGAGGACCTGCCCGAACCGAGCACGACGTCCGCGCGACCGAAGCCCGGTCCCACAGCGGGGAAGCCGGAGCCGTCCGCGTCCGCGTCCGCACCCGCGCCCCGGCCGGCGCCGTCCACGCCGCGGTCCGGAAGCCCGGGCGGGGACGCGGCCTGGTTCAGCGAGTGGGCCGGACCCGGTTGCCCGAACGGCGTCCGTACACGCGGACGTTACGCGGACGGCCGAGACGGCTGGTACGAGGTCGGCTCCGGCGGCCACCGGGGCAACGGGTGCGACGGCCGGTTCCTCGCCGTGCCGATGTCCGGCGTCCGGGACCAGGACCGCGGCAGCACCGTCACCTGGAACTGGCACCCGGGCAGTGGCTACTCGCGGTGCTCGATCGCGGTGAGCGTGCCGTGGAGCGACCGCGAGGAGGACGTCGCCGGCGCACCGACGCGGTACCACGTCCTCGCCGACGACCGGGACCCAGGATCCGTGCTGGCCGCCTTCGAGATCGGTCAGCGGGCGATGCGCGGCGGTGTCGTCGTCGTGAACGATGTTCCCGTGCGGGAAGGCGAGTTGACGGTGCAGCTCGTGGACCGCGGTCAGGACTGGGGGTACGACGGCCGGTACGGCGCCCATCACGCGGCCGCCCAGATCCGGGCCGACTGCAGGTCGTGACCCACTGCGCGGCTTGGGCCCGACCGCGGTCGGGCAGTGACCCGACCGCAGGTCACGACCCGACTGCGGATGGTGAGGGGACCGCGGATCATGGCGGTTCCCGCCCGTGACGCCCGAGGTTCCTGCATAGTGGGCTGGTATGGCGTGCGAACGGTGCGGCAGTGAACGGCACACGCCACTGCCCGGTATGAGTTGTCCCGACTGCGGTTACGTGGTCGGGGACCAGCGGCGTGCCGGGCCGTCCTGGGTCGCCCGCGAGACGATGGCCGGCCGTATCTCCCTGCTCTCCCGCTTCCGCAAGGCGCTGCTGGCGGCCGGGACCGTGGTCGTGCTGGGTTGCTTCGTCGCCGCCGCGGCACTCCTCACCGGCTCCGACGGCGACGGCGGCGGCGGCGGAGACGCGCAGGCCGCCGAGACCGACCTCCCGGGGCGCGCGATACCGACCCGGGTGGGGCCCACGGAGCTGCCCGGTGGCGGGCAGTTCGAGCAGTGGGCGGGCCCGGGGTGCGCGACGGGCGCCTACCGCGAGGTGGGCCGGTTCGAGAACGGCGACGCCGCCTGGTACACGGTGCGCAACGGTGGCCGCAGCAACTCCGACTGCGACGGCAGTTTCACGGCCGTCCCCATGTCGGGCAGCGCGGCCAAGGACACCCGTGGCACGGCGATCTGGAGCTGGGAGCTGGACGACGACTACAAGAGCTGTGCGCTCGAGGTGTTCGTCCCCAAAACGAACCGCGCGTCCGAATCCGCCGGTGATCCCACGTTCTACCGCGTCCTCGCCGACCCGGACGACGTGCGGTCCGGCTACACGGGCTTCGGCGTCCGCCAGACCGTCCACCGGGGCGAGCTCGTGTCCGTCAGGAGCTACCCGGTCAAGGGCGACAAGGTCTTCGCGGTGCAACTCCTCGACCGCGGCCGGGACTGGGGCAGCGCCGCACGCATCGGAGCGCACCACGCGGCGGCCCAGATGAAGCTGACCTGCGGCGCGGCGTAGGGCGGTACGCCCGCTGCCCGCAGACCCCGCCCCCGCCCCTTCTCCCCGCCACTTCCTCCGGGCCCGGATGCCCGTCCCGCGTTCCTCCCGGCCCGGCGAGTAGACAGTGTCTACTCCCGGCCTGTAGACAGGGCCCATGAGTGAACAGGACACGGGCCTGCGCGCCCGGCTGGTCGACGTCGGCGTCGAACTCGTGACGAAGGAGGGCATGCAGGCCCTGTCGTTGCGGGAGATCGCCCGCAGGGCCGGTGTCTCGCACGGTGCGCCCCGCCGCTACTTCCCGACGCATCTGTCCCTGTTGTCCGCCATCGCGCGCCGCGGGTTCGAGGACCTCGCCGCACGCGCGACCGAAGCCGTCGCCGCCTACGGGCCGAAGGAGGATCCGCGGGCACAGCTCGCCGTGTTCGGGAGGGTGTACCTCGACTTCGCCCGGACCGATCGCGGCATGTACGAGCTGATGTTCCGTCACGATCTGCTGGAGAGCGGTGAACTGGGGCTGCGTGAGACCAGCCTCCCGCTGTACCGGGCCCTCGTGGACCTCGTCGGCCGGGCGCGGGCCGAATCCGGCGCGAGCAGCCGCAACGGGACCGGCGCCGAGCCGGTGGTCGTCGCCGGGGCGCTGTGGGCGAACCTGCACGGCATCGCGCAGTTGTGGGGCTGGGGCAGCCTCCAGCTCGCCACGGGCGGCGACGACGTCGGGCCCCTGCTGCGCGCCACCCTGGACGCCCACCTCGGTCCGCGTACCCGATGACCGTCGCGCGGACGGGCACCACCACGGGGCCGGGGGACCGACGTCGCCTCCAGCGGCTGACCCTCACCAGCAGCATCACCGGTGCCGTGGTCGTCGCCGTGGACGGCTCCGTGCTCACCGTCGTCCAGCCGGTGATGCAGCGTGAGCTCCACGCGTCGTTCACCCAGGTCCAGTGGACCAGTACCGGCTATCTGATCGCCGTGGCGAGCCTGCTCGTGTTCGCGGGCCGGCTCGGGGACCGCTTCGGCCACCGCCGCGTCTTCACCGCGGGGGCGCTGGGCTTCGCCGTCACATCGGCGGGGATCGGCCTCGCCGGGAGCGCCGGGCTCGTGATCGGACTGCGGGTGCTCCAGGGCGTCTTCGGCGCCCTGCTGCAGCCGGCCACGCTCGGCATGCTCCGC
This sequence comes from Streptomyces sp. HUAS CB01, assembly GCF_030406905.1. NCBI lineage: Bacteria > Bacillati > Actinomycetota > Actinomycetes > Kitasatosporales > Streptomycetaceae > Streptomyces > Streptomyces chengbuensis. The sequence goes on along the minus strand of NZ_CP129137.1, from coordinate 3,394,977 downwards.
GCCGCGTATCCCCCCGGCAGGCTGGCCATGCCCATCGCGCTGCGCACCAGCGCCATCGGGCTGGCGGTCGCCGCGGGGCCGCTCGTCGGCGGCGCGCTCGCCGTCCGGCTGGGGTGGCGTTCCGTCTTCTTCCTGAGCGTCGCACCCGCACTCGCCGTCGGCGTGCTCGTCCTCCTGGTGCGGACACCGGAGCCGGAGCGCGCCGACGACTCCCGAGCCGGTCTCGGTCTGCCGGGCGCCTGTCTGTTCGCGGTCTGTCTCGGAAGCCTGGTGCACGCCCTCGTGGGACTGCCCGGGGCCGGCTGGACGGCGTCGACCACCCTCGCGGTCCTCGCCGCCACGGTCGCGGGGGCGGCTTTCGCGGCCTGCGAGCGGCGGACCGCGAGTCCGCTCGTACCGCCCGCCGTGCTGCGGTCGGTGCCCCTCGTGGCGTCACTGGCCGTGCTGGTGTCGGCGTCCGCCGCGCTGTTCGGGACCCTCTTCCTCGGCACGTACCTGCTCCAACACGTCCTCGGGCTGGACCCGTTCGCGAGTGCGCTGCGCATGCTGCCGTTGGCGGTGGTGATGGTGCTCGGCGCCCCCGCGGCCGCTCCGCTCCAGCGCCGGTACGGCCACCGGCGCACGGCGGTGGCGGGAATGGCGCTGTTCGCGCTGGGCATCCTCCTCACGTCCCGCCTCGACGGGCAGTCGACGCCCTGGGCGTCCGGGCCGGCCTTCCTGGTCGTCGGCGCCGGCTTCTGCCTCGTGATGGTCACGGCGACCGCCGTCGTCGTGCGCGAGGCGCCCCTCGGCGCGGAAGGCGTGTCCGGCGGGCTCCAGCAGACCGCGATGAACATCGGTCCGGTGCTGGGGGTGGCGCTGGTGACGATGCTGATGGGTGCCGCGGCGCCGGGGGCCGGTCCTGGACCCGTCGGCGGACCGGCCTTCACGGCCGCGATGGGGACCGCGCTCGTCGTCCTCGCCGCGGTGGCCTCCCTGGGCGCGCTCGTGGCCACGCGCCTGCCGGGCCGTACGGACGGGCGGGGACGGCGTCCGGTGTGAGCCCGGGCGACGCGCGCCGTCGGGCGGGACTCGGGCACCGGACCCTCCCGGCTCCTCCCCTGCCTGTCCGCCATTCGATGCGTTCGGTGCCGCCTCCGACGCGATGAGCGACCGGTGGGGTTACTGTGGCGGCCGCTGTTGTTGTGATCAACGGGCCGTCCCGCCCGCCTCCGGCTCGCGGGGCGGCCCGCCACGATCGGACAGGTACGCCCATGCGTCTCGCATCCCCCCGCCCCCGCCTGCTCAAGGCCGTCGCAGCGGCGTGCGTGCTGTCGGCGCCCCTCGCCCCGGCCGCTGCCGCGGGAACGCCCGCCGACGAAGGCGATCGTCACCGGGCCGGTGTGGTCATCTCCGTGACGACCACCAGGGTCGGCGCCCCCGGCAACCCTCCGGTGGCCGTCGTCCCCTTCACCGACGCCGTCTACACGGACTGCGACGCGGCCCCCGAGACGTCGCGCGGCTGTCTCACGGTCGGCGCCGTCGGCTACCCGTACGAGATCGGCAGGCTCGAGATCACCGTCGCGCAGTGGGTGGCGTTCCTGAACACCGCCGACCCCGAAGGACGCGACCCCTTCGACCTCTACGACGAGAGCGAGAGCGGCGCGTCCTGGCCCAAGTACGGCCAGGTCGAGTTCTCCGAGGACGCGCGCAGGGGCCGCCACTACGCGCCGGCCCGGCCGGAGTGGGCGGACAAGCCGTACGGCTTCGCCGACTTCCTCGACGCGGCCCGCCTCGTCAACTCCCTCGTCAACGGCCGCATCCTGTCCAAGAGCACGCGTAACGAGGGCGGCTTCACGTACGTCACCTACCAGGTGCGGCTCTCACCGCGCACCGAGCGGGGGATGTACGACCTCGACCGCCCGGACACCACCCGCACCGAGGACTCCGGCTTCGTCGTGCCCAGCCAGAACGAGTGGGTCAAGGCGGCGTACTACGACCCCAACGGCGGCGGTACGAACGCGTACTGGAAGTACCCCACCAACGCCGGGGTCTTCGGCGACGGCGACGCGACCGCCCCCAGCCCCACCGTCCTCAACCCCACGACCGGCGACGTCACCAACGCGTCGACCCAGCCGCTCGCCTCGTACCGGCCCTCCGGCGGCGCGGCCCCCACCTGGTGCCCGGCCCAGGTGCCGCCGGACGACTGCACCACCGTGAACCCGCTCGGCCTGGACCCCACGACCTACGCCGAGGTGTACCAGGGCAGCCTCAGCACGGTCGGCCAGGCGCGCACCACCTCCCCGTGGGGGACCCTCGACCAGGGCGGCAACGCGGTCGAGTGGACCGACACCATCACCCCGCCCCCGACCGGCCAGGACTTCGGCCGGGTCTGGCGCCGGCTCCACGGCGGGGTGTCGAACTCGGCGCCCTACCAGATGTGGCCCTCCGCCGTGGGACTCCAGCCCCAGGACAACTACTTCTACCGGCACACCTACCCGTGGCTCGGCATCCGGATCGGAGTGATCGGGGACCTGGAGCCGGAGGGCCGCTGAGCCCCCGCGCCGACGTCCGGACGGGCCGACAGGTCGACGCGCCGATACGCCGACGCGCGGAACACGGGTTTCCCGCGGCGCGGGCTCGCGTGCCGGCTGCCGAGAAAAGCCCTGGCGGCCGGCCCGGGCCTGGGGGAGCATCCCGCGCATGGGACCTCCCGCGGAGACGCTCCGCCACGAGAAGGCCGTACTGCACCGCTGGCGGGTGGGCGACGTCGACGCACTGGACCGGGCGTTCGTCGAGGCCCGCGACCACCTCCTGCCGTGGATGCCCTGGGCCGAGACCGAGGGACGGCAGGAGACGGCGGACTTCCTGCACCACGCCGAGAAGCAGTGGGACGCGGGCGAAGCGTACGAGTACGCGATCACGACCCGCGGTTCGCTCGTCGGCGGCTGCGGACTGATGCCCCGCATCGGCCCGGGCGGCCTGGACATCGGCTACTGGCTCCATCCCCGGTGGACCGGACAGGGCCTGGCCACCATGGCCGTCACGGCACTCGTCCGCCAGGGCCTCGCGCTACCGGGGATCGACCGCATCGAGATCCGCCATGACGAGGCCAACCACGCGAGCGAGGCGATTCCCCGCCGGCTGGGCTTCACGGAGATCGCACGCAGACCACTTCCCGAGGGGCCGGTCACCTCCGGCGAGGTGGGGGTCGAGGTGGTCTGGCGGCTGCACCGTACGGCCCCTTCGGCCCGCCGGGGGTGAACCTCCGGGCGACGGGGGACCGCGGCGGCGAGCGGTGCGGCACGTGACCGGAACGTCAACGCCCGGACCGCCGTGCCGACGCCCGGACGAGGAGCGCTACCAGCCGCACCAGGTCCGCGGCACCGGCCGGATCGTCCGCGTAGCGGGTGGTCGGCAGCGGGCCCACCTCGTCCGGGGCGATGTCTTCGCGGGCCGGCACGAACACGAGGGCCAGCAGGGCCGAGCGGGGCGCCTCCGCGGGTCGGCTCGCTCACGCGCCTGAGGCACCTCGGTGTCGTGCCGGGCGCATCACAGCGCACTCCCGTGGCGGTTGCCGATGACTGCGTGGTGGGTTTGGCGGGCTGCCGTCGACAGGCGGCGAGTACCGGAAAGTCGGCGGAGTGAGTACTCACTCATTGACGGAGTGAGTCCTCACTCCGTACTATCGCCGTTATGACAGCACCGAAGGAGAACCAGACCACGCGCCGCCGCGCCCCCGGCATGTCGCCGGAGCAGCGCCGCGAAATGATCATCCAGACCGCGATCCCGCTGATCACCGAGTACGGCTCCGCCGTGACGACCGCGAAGATCGCCCGCGCCGCGGGCATCGGCGAGGGCACGATCTTCCGCGTCTTCGCCGACAAGGACGAGCTGCTGCAAGCCTGCATCGCGGAGGCGCTCTCCCCCGAGCACGCGATTCGCGAACTGGGCACGATCGACGTATTCCAGCCGCTGCCCGACCGGCTCGCGGAGGCGGCCGAGGCGCTGCAGGCGCACATGGACCGGCTTGGCGCGATCATCGGCTCGCTGGGGCACGGCGGCGGCAAGCACCCCGGCACGGTGCGCGGCGCGGGCCGTGACGAGTCGACGACCCGTATCCGCGCGGCCCTCGCGGAGCTGCTGGAGCCCGACAAGGCCGCCCTGCGTCGGCCGCCGGAGCAGATCGCGGCCCTCTTCATCGGGCTGCTCTTCACCCAGCCGCGTACGGAGGACGAGCCCGACCTGACCTCGCAGGAACTGGTGGAGGTCTTCCTGCACGGGGCGCTCTCGGGGGGCGCCAGGTGAGCGCGCGGAAAAGGCGCCTGAGGGTTACGGCCCTGACCGTCCTGGCCCCCGTCCTGGTGTGGCTGGTCGCGGACCCACTGCTGGGGCACCGGCTGCGGCTCGCCGACGGCGAGCAGACGCTCGCCATCGGCGCCGTGCCCGTGGCGGTCGTCGCACTGCTCGCGTCGCTCTCCGGCTGGGGACTGCTGGCCGCCCTGGAGCGGTTCGGGGTACGGCGTGCCCGCGCCGTCTGGACCGGTGTGGCCGGCGCCGTACTGGCCGTGTCCTTCCTGCCGCTCATCGGCGACGGCATGGACGGCGGCACCCGGGTCTCCCTCGCTCTGATGCACCTGGCGGTGGCGGCGGTGCTGATCCCGGGGCTGGGCGGCAGGTCCCCCGGGGCGGGAGCCGGTGCCGCCGGGGGGTGACCGCCGGCACCGAGCACGCCGTGGACAGCACCAGACGGAGGCAGAAGGCCGCCCGGCCCACGGCCGGACAAGACCTTCGACCTTTTCAGCAGCCTTCTAGCGGACGGGAGACGGCCTCAGCAGACGCATGGGCTCGGGGCCGGAGGAGTTGAGCACCTCGTACTGCAGTCGCTGGAGTTCGTCCGACGGTTCGAGGCCCAGTTCGTCGTCCAGGATGCGCCGCAGGTTCTGGTAGGCCTTCAATGCCTCGGCCCGTCGCCCCGAGACACTGAGGATCGAGATCAGCTGGCCGTGGAACCACTCGTTGAGCTGGTGTTCTTTGACGAGTGCGCGCAGTTCGGGGATGAGTTCGCGGTGCCGGCCCAGCCGGACGTCGGTCTCGATCGACAGTTCCGTGGCACGCAGCCGCAGTTCCTCGAGGTAGGCGACATGGGCCGAGAGCACATCGCCCACCTCGATGTTGGAGAGCACCCGGCCGCGGCCCATCGACAGCGCCTGCCGCAGATGGCGGGAGGCCGCTTCGTCGTTCCCGTCACGCAGCTCCGCCCGGCCCCGGTTGACGAGGTCCTCGAAGACGATGCTGTCCACCTCGTGGTCGAACACGTCCATCCGATAGCCCGGCGGAGCCGTGACCAGGAGCTCGCGTCCCGGCGCGACGCCTTCCCGGCCGAAGGCCTTGCGGGCGTGGTAGATGTACGTCTGGAGCGTCGTCAGGGAGCTTCGGGGCGGATGTTCCCCCCACAGTTCCCCTATCAGTGTCTCCACGGGAACCACTCCGCCCGGCTGCGCGAGCAGCAGCGCGAGGACCTGCCGAACCTTCGGTGAGCGCAGGGCGAACGGCTTCCCGTCGTCGGTGGTGATCTCGAAGGGGCCGAGCAGACTGAACCTCATGGTGGACTCCGTTCGGTCGATGGTGGTCAACAGCCGTGAGTCGTGTCTGTGGGGTGCTGGCCACGGTCGGCGGCCGGCGCTTGTGCGGTTCATCACGAGACCGGGGGAACCGCCGCGCTCGGGGGAACGACGTTCTGCCGCGAACGTCGACGCGCCGGCGTCCCTCATCGAGCGTCCACCCACCGTCGAGTTTCCTGCCAGTGCCAACGTCCCGACAGTCACCGTGGAATCCGCGGGGGGCCGACCGTGAGATTCTCACGGTGCGGGGGTGCAGAGCGCACTGTGCAGACGGCGCGATCACCGGCAGACTCGGGTGCGGCGGCTGACCGGTTGCCGCCTCTCCACCCCTCACATCCCAGAGGAAATCTCTTGAACGACAACGACGACCTGCTGTTGATCGAGGAGCTCTCTGCCGACCTTCAGTACGCACCGGCCGCAGGCATCTGCATCTGCATCTGCTGGAAGGGCGGCCCCGGACAGACACCGGCGGACACGGCCGAGTCGGCGTCACCGGGGGCGGGCTCTTGACCCACCCGGGTCAGGAGAACACGGGCTCCGGTGCGCCGGGGCCCGTGCTCGGTCTTCGTCCGCCACTGCGCGCAGCGGCTGTGCCGGGCGAGGCCGTCTACGTGTTCGCCGACGACCGGGTGGTGGCGCTGCGCGGACCGCACATCGAGCGGATCGTTCCGCTGCTGGACGGTACCCGGGACCGGGCCGGCGTACTGAACGAGTCGGCTGCCTGGCTGGATCCGCACAGCGTGGGACGCACGCTCGACCGGCTCGTCGCGTCCGGCCTGCTCCACGAGCGTGCCGTCGATCCCGGACGGGCGGCCCAGGACGCCTACTGGGAGCTGGCCGGGGCAGGGGCACCGACCGCCGAGGCGCCGCGGACCGACGCGGTGCACGTGCGGGTGTTGGGCGGCGGCGGTCCGGGCGCCGGGGAGGACGCCGCGCGGGCGGCCGGTGTGCACGACGCCGTGCGTGCCGCCGGGCTGCGGGTCGTGCCGGACGCATCGGCCGCGGGACTCACCGTCGTGGTCTGCGCGGACTACCTGGATCCGGACCTGGCCCGCCTGGACGCGGAGCACCGGGCCGAAGGCCGTCCCTGGCTGCCGGTGCGGCCCGGCGGACGCGTGGCGTGGCTGGGGCCGTTCTTCGGGCTCGCGGACGGGCCGTGCCGGCACTGCCTGGCCGTCCGCCTGTGGCAGGTCAGGCCGGTCGAGGCACACCTGCGCGACCGGCTGGGGCTCGAACGGCCGGTGCCGCAGCCCGTCGCGGAACTGCCCGCGAGCCGTGCCGCCGCCCTCCAGCTCGCCCTTCTGGAGGCGGCCAAGTGGCTCCAGGGCCATCGCGGGGCGGACCAGGGCAGACTGTTCATCTTCGACACGCTCACGCTGGAAGGGAGTCGGCACGCCGTCGTGCGTCGCCCGCAGTGCGAGGCGTGCGGGGATCCCCGGATCGAGCGGGCCCGCGTCGAGGCGCCCGTGGTCCTGCGCTCCCGGCCGAAGACGGAGGCCGGTGGAAACGGCCATCGCGCGCTGTCGGCGGAGCAGATGTGGGACACGTACCGGCATCTGGTCGATCCCGTCACCGGGCCCGTGCGGGAGATACGCCGGGACACCCGCGGCCCGGCTTTCCTGAACTGCTTCCATGCCGGGTACAACCCGGTGCTGGGGCCGGACTCGGGCCTCGACTCGGTGCGCGCCGGGCTGCGCGGCACCAGTTCGGGCAAGGGCGCCACCGAGGAGCAGGCGCGGGTCAGCGCGCTGGGCGAGGCGGTCGAGCGGCTCAGCGGCTGTCTGCACGGCACCGAGCCGCGGGTGCGCGCCCGCTACCGTGACCTGGCCGATGAGGCCGTGCATCCGGACGCGGTGCAGCTGTTCCACCCCCGCCAGCTCGCGGAGCGGAAGGAGTGGAACGCCCGGCACTCCGCGCACCACCACGTGTGCGACCCGTTCGACGCCGACGCCGAGGTCGACTGGACCCCGGTGTGGTCGCTGACCGAGCAGCGCCGACGTCTCCTGCCCACGGCGCTGCTCTACTACCACGTGCCGCAGCCCGAGGGCCGGCAGTGGTTCTTCGCCAACTCCAACGGGGCGGCGGCCGGGGGCAGCCTGGAGGACGCGGTGCTCCAGGGCTTCCTGGAGCTGGTGGAGCGCGATGCCGTCGCCCTGTGGTGGTACAACCGCACGGTGCAGCCGGCCGTCGACCTGGCGGTCTTCGACGACGGCTGGATCACCCGCTGCCACGAGGTGCACGCGCAGCTCGGGCGTGAGGTGTGGGCCCTGGACCTCACCTCCGACTTCGGCATCCCCGTGGTGGCCGCGCTGGCGCGGCGCATCGACAAGCCGGCCGAGGACGTCATGCTCGGCTTCGGAGCCCACTTCGACCCGGCCGTGGCCGTACGGCGTGCGCTCACGGAGCTGAACCAACTGCTCCCGCCGGTCCTCGGGGCCACGGCCGACGGCAGCGGATACGAGTGCCGCGATCCGCACGCGCTGGCTTGGTTGCAGCACGCGACGCTCGAGAACCAGCCGTACCTGCGCGCGAGTTCACCGTCGGACCTGTCACGCCTCGCACAGCCCCGGCGGCACGACCTGCTGGACGACATCGACCATGCGGTCGGCCTGCTGCGCGAACGCGGCCTGGAGATGCTCGTTCTCGATCAGACCCGTCCGGACATGGGCCTTCCCGTCGTCAAGGTGATCGTTCCCGGGCTGCGGCCGCACTGGGCGCGGTTCGCGCCGGGCCGGCTGTTCGACGTGCCGGTGCGCCTGGGCCGGCTCTCCGTCCCCACCCCGTACGAGCAGCTCAATCCCATCGCGCTGTTCCTGTGACAGCCGGCTGCTCAGCCGCGCTGTCTCAATATGTTCGAAGCACGCTGGGTGACCGGACAAACCCGTAAGATGTGTGATGGCATTGGTAACAATGTGCGCACGAAGCGGGGGTTTCGTGGGAACCATGAAAGTGCCGCGCCTGATTTCGACCGAGGCGTACGACATCGCGCCACGCATCGCGGTGTCGATCACCGGGGCAACTCTGTTGTGCTACTTCGGAGTTGCCGTCACCTACGTCGTGCGAGCCCAGCCCACGCGCCTCCAGCTGGCGCTGGGGCTGGTCCTGCTCGGCCTTCTTCTGACCCTTCAAATCGGACACTCCTTCCCCCGTCTGGTGTCGGCCAAGTACTTCCCGGTTCGGGTGATGCTGGCGATCCAGGCGGTGTTGACCTATGTCCCGTTCGTCCTTCTCGAGGAGGCATGGCTCGGCATGCCGGGCTTCCTGGCGGGTTCGGCTCTGCTGCGGCTGCGGCCGCTACCCGCCTGGATCTGCTTCTTCCTGGTCATCCTGGCCACGGACCTGATCCTCGTGGAGCTGGGACACGGACTGGGGGCCGTCGCCTACACGTCGGTCGCCACCGGACTCACCGGCATCGTGGTCTTCGGCATGTCGCGGCTGACCGGACTGGTCGGCGAGGTGTACGCCTCACGGGTCGAACTCGCCGAACTGGCCATTGCGCAGGAACGACTGCGCTTCGCTCGTGACCTGCACGACCTGCTCGGCTACAGCCTCTCCACGATCACGCTCAAAGGGGAACTCGCCTATCGGCTGATTCCGGAGGAGCACCGGCGCGCCCGGGAGGAGATCCGCGACCTTCTGCAGGCCTCCCGGCGGGCGCTGGGTGATGTCCGCGCGGTGGCCCAGGGCTATGTGGCGATGTCCCTGACCACCGAACTCCAGACGGCCGAGTCGCTGCTCGCCGCGCTCGGCATCCGGGTGGAGTCCGACGTGGAACCCGGCGAACTTCCGTCCCGTGTGGACGCGTTGCTCGCCACCGTGCTGAGGGAAGGTCTCACCAACATCCTGCGGCACACCAAGGCGACCCACTGCCGGATCGAAGCCTGGCGCAAGAACGACCAGGTCTGGCTCGTCATGTGGAACGACGGCGCCGGCGGTCAGTCCGGCGTCCTCAGCGCGGACGACGACGCCGGAGGCAGCGGCATCGGCAACCTCCGCGCCCGGGTGGAGTCCTTCGGGGGAAGCCTCGGCGTCACCTCCCCGGAGCGGGGGACCTTCCAGCTGGCCGTCCACGTACCGCTGCTGTCCAAGAGCGAGGGCAGCGGCGCCGTGAAGGTGCGGCAGGCCGCGGTGCGCGACCCCGAGGACAGTGCCCTGGTACGGGTGCTGCGCGTGGGCGACCGGTGAGCACCGCCCCGGGGGTGGCTCAGTCCTCGGGGCGGTGCGCCGCCTTCGGCAGACAGCGCTCCCCGGAGTCGGGGAACACCGTCACGACGCCCGGCTCCGGCCGTCCGCCGCCACGGGCGCGCCGGCGACCAGCCGTGCGGCGCGGGCGGCCGCACCCGAGGGGACGCCGACCAGGACGCCCGTGGTGGCCGCGCTCTCGCGGGCCGTCGCCGCGGAGTCCTCGTCCGTCACCGCGACGATCTCGTCGACCAGCGGGAGATCGGTGATCTCCGAGACACAGCCCGCGCCGATGCCGGGAATGCCGTGCGGCCCGGCGGCCCCGCCCGACACGACCCCCGACCTGGCCGGCTCGACCGCGACCACAAGCACGTCGTGCGTCCCATCCGAAGACGCGCCCCGCCCGTCAGCGAGCCTTCGGTGCCCACGCCGAGCACCAGGACATCGACGTCCGCACCGACCGCGTCCCGGATCTCGGGCCCGGTGGCATCGCCCCTCCGGGCAGGCCGGGCAGCGGCACCGGGACCATCGGTGTCCCGCCCCCGGGATCCTCGACGGACCCGACCGCGGCCGCCGGCCGGGCGGAGCTCGCTTTCCCGCGTTGCTCATGCGCCGTCCCCTCGCGCGGCGGCCGGATGCCCGGCCGCGACCTGCCGGAGACGGGTGACGTCGCCGGAGACGGCCGCGAAGGTGAAGCACTCCGACAGGCGCCGCGCGCGGCCTGCGCCCCGTCCACGCAGTGCGCTCCGCAGGCGATGCCCGCCGCGGCGGCCTGCTCCACGACCGTCCGCACCGCCGGCTCCAGTTGGTCCCTGACGCCCGGGTCACCGAAGAAGCACCCGCCCGGCGTCAGCGGGCCCGGCCGGCCGGCGAGGGCCAGCGGTGCCTCGTCGTCGAGCCGTTGGTGCCGGAAAGCCAGGACCTCGTACTCCGGCAGCGCGCCCGGATCTGGTCGCACCGCGTCCGGGCGCCGACCGCCGAGGTCGACTCCGCGCACCACCCGCGCCTGTCCGTCCACCGAGGCTGTCCGTCTCGAAGCCGGACACCGCTCATTCCCTCCTGGCAGCTCAGGCGGCTCTCGTGCCGGGTGCCGGACGGTGCCCCACCGTCCCCGGAGCGGCTCGATTCCCGGTCGAGGGCTCCTGCGTTCTTCGAGTGACCCTCCAGGGCCGGCGCGCAGGCTCGACCCGTTCCGTCCCTGGACGATCAGGAGAGCAGAGACCGATGGGAATGCAGAGCAGCAGGAGAACCGCCAGGAGGCGGCGATGAGCAGCCGGAGGGTCGTGATCACCGGCGTCGGCGTGGTCGCTCCGGGTGCGGTGGGCACCAAGGCGTTCTGGGAGATGATCACCGCCGGGCGGAGTGCGACCAGGCTGATCACCGCCTTCGACGCGTCGGCCTTCCGCTCGCGCATCGCAGCCGAGGTCGACTTCGACCCGGTCCGGCAGGGGCTCTCCGCACGGGAGATCCGGCGGCTGGACCGGGCCGCGCAGTTCGCGCTCGTCGCCGCCCGCGAGAGCCTCGGGGACAGCGGCCTCGAAACGGACGGCCTCGTCCCCGCACGGGTCGGCGTCAGCGTCGGCAGCGCCGTCGGCTGCACCGTCCGGCTCGAGGAGGAGTACGTCGTCCTCAGCGACGCCGGACAGGACTGGCTGGTCGACGACGGCTACGCGGTTCCTCACCTCTACGACTACTACGTGCCCAGCTCGCTCGCCGCGGAGGTGGCCTGGGAGGCGAACGCCCAGGGACCGGTCACCGTCGTCTCCGCGGGCTGCACCTCGGGCCTGGACTCCCTGGGCCACGCCTGCGAGCTGATCCGGGAGGGGCGGGCGGACGTGATGCTGGCGGGCGGTACCGACGCGCCCATCTCGCCCATCACGGTGGCCTGTTTCGACGCCATCAAGGCGACCTCGCCGCGCAACGACGACGCCGAGCACGCGCTGCGGCCCTTCGACCGCACCCGCAACGGCTTCGTGCTCGGCGAGGGGGCCGCGATGCTCGTCCTGGAGGAGCTGGACCACGCGCGCTCCCGCGGGGCCCGGATCTACGCCGAGATCACCGGCTTCGCGTCCCGCAGCAACGCGTACCACATGACCGGGCTGCGGCCCGACGGCGCGGAGCTGGCCGCCGCGATCACGGCGGCGCTCGACGAGAGCCGGCTGAACCCGCAGGACATCGACTACGTCAACGCGCACGGTACCGCCACCAAGCAGAACGACCGGCACGAGACGGCGGCCATCAAGACCAGTCTGGGCGACCACGCGTACCGCACGCCGGTCAGCTCCATCAAGTCGATGGTGGGCCACTCCCTGGGGGCGATCGGATCGATCGAGATCGCCGCCTGTGCCCTGGCCATCGACCAGGGCGTCGTCCCGCCGACCGCCAACCTCAACGAACCCGACCCGGAGCTCGACCTCGACTATGTGCCGCTGGTCGCGCGCGACCGGGACCTGTCGGCCGTGCTGAGCGTGGGCAGCGGATTCGGGGGCTTCCAGAGCGCCATGGTGCTGACCCACCCGGAGAAGGGAGAAGCGTGACATCGGCAGTGGTGACCGGAATCGGCGTCGCGGCACCGAACGGCCTGGGGGTCGGGCCGTTCTGGGAGGCGACGCTGCGGGGGGAGTCCGGCATCGGGCCGGTCCGGCGGTTCGACGCGAGCCGGTACCCCGCCACACTGGTGGGGGAGATCGACGACTTCGTCCCCGAGGAGCATGTGCCGGGCCGGCTGATCCCGCAGACCGACCGGATGACCCAGCTCGCCCTCGCCGCCTCCGAATGGGCCCTGGCCGACGCCGAGGTGACGCCCGGGACGTACGACACGACGGAGATGGGCGTGGCCACCTCCGCGGCCTCGGGCGGCTTCGAGTACGGCCAGCGCGAGCTCACCGCCCTGTGGAGCTCCGGTCCGGAGCACGTCAGCGTCTACATGTCCTTCGCATGGTTCTACGCGGTCAACTCCGGCCAGATCTCCATCCGGCACGGCATGCGCGGCCCCTCCGGGGTATTCGTCGGTGACCAGGCGGGCGGTCTCGACGCCCTCGCCCAGGCCCGCCGGAACATCCGCAAGGGCACCCCGCTGGTCCTGTCCGGCGGCATGGAGAGCTCCCTCAGCCCGTACGGCTGGGTGGCCCGCATCAAGGGCGGTCACATGAGCGCCCGGCAGGACCCGGCCGATGCCTACCGGCCCTTCACCGCCGGGGCGGACGGGTATGTGCCCGGCGAGGGCGGCGCCATCCTCGTCGTCGAGGACGCGGCCCGCGCCCGGGACCGGGGGGCCCGGGTCTACGGCGAGATCGCCGGCTACGCCACGACGTTCGACGCCGCCCCCCGGCACGGTGGAACCCCCGTTCTTCGGCGTGCCCTCGAGGGTGCGCTCGAGGACGCCGGGACGGACCCGTCGGACATCGGTGTGGTGTTCGCCGACGGGGCCGGCGACCTGGCGGCCGACCGGATCGAGGCCGAGGCCGTCGCCGCGGTGTTCGGGCCCGGTGGCGTGCCTGTGACCGTTCCCAAGACCCTGACGGGGCGCATGAGTTCGGGCGCGGCGCCGGTGGATGCCGCCTGTGCCCTGCTGGCCCTGCGCGACGAGGTGATCCCGCCGACGGCGGGCATCGGCTCCGTCGCGCCGGAGTACGACATCGACTTGGTGACCGGAGCACCCCGGCCGTGGCGGCCGGGCGCCGCGCTGGTGCTGGCCCGGGGCGCGGGCGGGTTCAACGCCGCGCTCGTCCTGCGCCGGGCGGCCTGAGGTCCTGGGCCGGATCGAGCCGACGACAACAGTGAGGAGAAGAGTGGCCATGCGAGAGATCACGCTGTCGAAGTTGCAGGACATCATGCGGGAGTGCGCCGGGGAGGACGACTCCGGCCTGCCGCTGGAGGACGGCGCCGACCGTCTCTTCACCGATCTCGGATACGACTCGCTGGCGCTGCTGGAGACGCAGAGCCGGATCGAGCGGGAGTACGGAGTGAAGTTCCCGGACGACACCTTCGAGCAGGTCACGACGCCACGGGAACTCGTGGAGCACGTCAACGGACTCGTGCTCGACGCGGCGTGAGGGGGCGTCCGGGGCAGTGCCGCCGCGTGGGGGTGGCCCCGTGAACCGGGGGAGACCGGAGGGCCGCGGCATGCGGCGCGGACCGTTCGACGAACCGGTGACCGTGGGCGACAGCGGCCTGACCGGCCCGCTGGAGATCGGTGAGCCTCCCCGGCCGCGACGCCGGCGCGGGGCGGCGGAACGTCTGCGCGCGTTCCGTACCGCCCTGGTCGGCACGGTGCGTGGGCTTCCCCAGGTGCTCAGGCTGACCTGGAGCACGAGCCGGGGCCTGACCCTGGGGCTGATGGCCGCCACCGTGCTCGGCGGACTGACGCCCGCGGCCGCCGCGTACGTCGCCAAGCTGCTCACCGACACGGTGGTGGAGGGGGTGCGGGCCCGGGCCGGTGACGGCGGGGCCCGGCTCCTGCTGGAGGTGCCGCTGACCGGCTGGTCGGCGACGGTGACTCCGGCCACCAAGGTGGTCGTGGTGGCCGGGGCCCAGCTGCTGGTCTTCGCGCTCAACGCGCTGTGCACGGCGCTGTCCACGATCTGCCGCCAACTGCTTCAGGAGAAGGTGGCCCTGACGATCCGGCATCGGGTGATGAGCCACGCCGTCGGCCTCGACCTGGCCTACTTCGAGGCGTCGGACTCCTATGACCTGCTCCAACAGGCCAGGGACGGCACGGCGACCCGGCCGGTGTCCATGGTCACCGGAGTGTTCGACCTCATCAGGACGCTGATCACCTTCGTCGGGATGCTGGGCCTGATGCTGGTGATCAGCCCCGTGCTGGTGCTGGCGGCCCTACTGGCCCCGCTGCCGGCGTTCCTCGCCGAGTCCCAGTACAGCCAGCGCGGGTTCATGATGACCCTGTGGAGCTCGCCCGTCGCACGGCGCATGGACTACCTGAGCACGCTGGTGACGACCGACACCTATGCGAAAGAGGTCAAGTTCTCCGGGCTCGGCGGGTACTTCGTCGAGCGCTACCGCAGGCTCGGCGAGGTCTACTACCAGTGGCAGGCGCGCCTGGTGCGGGCACGCAACCTGGTCGGTGTGACCTGGGGGCTGCTGTCGATGCTCGTCGGCAGCCTGGCGTATCTGTACATCGCGCTGGAGGCGATGCACGGCCGGATGACGCTCGGCGACATGGCCCTGTACACCATGGCGGTCAGCTCCGTGCAGTCCTCGCTCCAGTCGATCTTCCAGGGGATCACCGGCCTGTACGAGAACTCCCTCTACCTCACGAACCTCGACCGGTTCCTGGCGACCCGGCCCGCCATCACCGCTCCCGAGCGCCCCAGGCCGGTGCCCGAGAAGGTGCGGGGCCACGTCGTCTTCGAGAACGTCTCCTTCCGTTACCGCGGGACGCGGCGCCCCGCACTGCGCAACGTCAGCTTCGAGATACGTCCCGGTGAGACGGTGGCCGTCGTCGGCCGCAACGGCGCCGGCAAGTCGACGCTGCTGAAGCTGCTGTGCCGGCTCTACGAACCCACGGAGGGCCGCATCCTCCTCGACGGCGTACCGGTCACCGAGTACGAGCCCGAGGACCTCAGGCGCCGGATGAGCGCGATGTTCCAGGACTTCGTCATGTACCAGGGCACGGCCGCGGAGAACGTCGGGCTGGGCAGCCTGGAGGCGGTCGAGGACCGCGCCCGTATCGAGGAGTCGGTGGACAGGGGCGGGGCGAGGACGATCGTGGACCGGCTGCCGCAGGGCCTGGACAGCACGCTCGGCCGGTGGTTCGCCGACGGCGTCAGCCTGTCCGGCGGCGAGTGGCAGAAGATCGCGCTCAGCCGTGCCTTCATGCGCGACAGCGCGGTGCTGCTGCTCGACGAGCCCACCTCCGCGCTCGACGCCGAGGCGGAGCACGAGCTGTTCACCCGGCTGCGCGAACTGGCGGCGCAGCGCACCACCCTGTACATCTCGCACCGCTTCTCGACCGTGCGCCGCGCGGACCGCATCCTGCTGCTGCGCGACGGCCGGCTCGTGGAGGAGGGCACGCACACGCGGCTCATGGAAAGCGGCGGCGACTACGCCGCGCTGTTCACCCTGCAGGCCGCCGCCTATCTGGACCTGGAGCCGGACCTGGAGCCGAGGGAGCGCTGAGTGCGTCGACGTGTGTGCGGGCCGGGAGGACTCCTCCCGGCCCGCACCCCACACGGCGTGTGTCAGTCCCCGAGGATCACGGGGAGTTCGTGCAGGCCGCGCATGATGTTCTCGCGCCAGCGCGTCGGGCCGGCGAGCTTGACGCCGGGGAAGCGCCGCACCAGCGTGCCGATCGCCACCTGCGCCTCCATCCGCGCCAGCGGCGCCCCGAGGCAGTGGTGGATGCCGTGGGAGAACGCCAGATGCCCACTGGCGTCACGGGTGATGTCGAGGCGGTGCGGGTCGGGGAACTTCGCGGGATCCCGGTTCGCGCCGCAGAAGGAGACGAGCAGGACGTCGCCCTCACGGATGACCAGGTCCTCGACCTTCACGTCCTCCTTGGCGATCTGGCCGGCGGCGCTGAAGGAGCTCTCGTAGCGCAGGAACTCCTCCACCGCCGAGTTGATCAGCTCGGGACGCTCCTTGAGCAGGGCGTGCTGACCGGGGTTGGTCAGCAGGGCGTGGACACCGTTGCCGATCAGGTTCGTCGTGGTGGCGTACCCGGCGGCGATCAGGGCGATCCCCAGCTCGACCAGCTCGGGCTCGGTGAACTGGTCCCCGCCGTCCCGGGCGGCGATCAGCGCGCTCATCAGGTCGTCGCCCGGCTCGCGCCGCTTGAGTGCGATGAGGTCGACGATGTACTCCTTGGTCCGCTCGTAGACCTCCTCGCGGTTCTCCGCCACCTCACCGGCAAGGATCTTCTCGGTGCGGGCCCGCACATCGGCGCGGTCCCCGGCCGGGGCGCCGAGCATCTCGCAGATGACGGCGATGGGCAGCGGATACGCGAACCGGTCCAGCAGATCGACCGGGCGGTCCGTCTCCAGACCGTCGAGCATGCCGTCCACCAGCTGCTGCACCCAGGCGCGGAGGTCCTCGATCCGGCGCTGGGTGAACGCCTTGCGCACCAGACGCCGGATCCGGGTGTGGTCGGGCGGGTCGGAGTCGACGGCGGCCACCTCGCTGTCATCGGCGCGGCGCCTGCTGAACCGCATGTCGGCGAGCAGCTCGCGGGCGAGGTCGTACCGCGTGACGAGCCACACCTCGCCCATGAACGTGGTCTCGACCCGCACCAGGGGCCCCGCCTCCCGCAGCCGGTCCAGACCAGGGTAGGGATCGGCCACGGCGATCGGGCTCTCGGCGAGCTGCACCCGCAGCACCTCGGTCATCACTCGGTCCCCGGTTCCAGGTCGTCGCGGGTCACGTGACGGGTGGCCACCTGCCACCGCCCGTCCCTGCGGACCAGTTCGTCGTCGCAGGTGGTGTGGACGTGCACGGTGGCCTGGCCGCCCCGCGGGATCGCCAGCACCAGCGCGTAGGAGCGCACCAGGAGGCGGTCGTCTCCCAGGGGGCGTACGTCGACCATGCCCAGCCAGTGCCGGTGCCGGATCCCCTTCTCCGCCAGGGCCGCGCGGGCCGCCCTGGCCGCGGCGGCGATCGACGTGCGCCCGCGCACCGGGTCGGGGTGCGCGTTCGCACTGAACACACCGTCCTCGGTGAACGTCCGGGCCCAGGCGTCGACCTCGTCGGAGTCCAGCAGCTGCATCTGATGGGCGTAGAAGCCCTGGACCTCGTGGTACAGGCCGGCCGTCACGGACTGTGCCGTGCCGTCCGCGTGGCTTGCGTGTGCCGCTTGCTGCAACGGCAGCGTCATACCGGCTCCCTTCGGCTCCTTCTACGGGCCTGCTCGGCTGTTGCCGGCCCACCGCGTCAGGGGTGAACCGCACCTGCGAGCCTCGCCACGCCGTCCAGGCCGTGTTGCGAAAGTCCCTCCTGACCCGCGACGCCAGGCACGCTCGCTGCGTCGTCGGAGTCGTCCAGGTAGGTCCAGTACGAGGATGATCCTCCGCCGTGCGATCGCACGCACCGGACGCCGCAGGCCCCGCCCTGCGGGCGGGCGGAGCCACTTTCGCGACACGTCCTAGAGGCCCGCTCAAGACGGCGTCGAGAGCCCCGCCGCCGGGTTCTGGTCGAGGCCGCCGAGCGTGCGGCGGAGCCGGGCGGGGGGCTCGGTGTCCGAGTTCCGGCCGTCGCCGGCGAGGGCCGGGCGGGCGGCTCGGGCGGACGGGCGGGAGGCCGTCGGGTCGTCCATCGCTCCTTGAGCGGGGTTCGAGCACCGCCGCGCAGTCTCTCGCCGAGCCGGGCACCACCGCGCGACAAGGAGATGGGATGAACCCGAAGTCACGTACGGCGATCGTCACCGGGGCCACCAGGGGGATCGGCCTGGCCGTGACGACCGCACTCGCCGAGCAAGGATTCCGCGTCTTCGTCTGCGCGCGTGACAGCGGCGAGCTCACCTCGGTCGTGAAGGATCTGACCGGCCGCGGGCTCGATGCGGACGGCAGGACCTGCGACATCCGGGACCGTGCCGAGATCACGGCGTTCGTCGAGGCCGCCGTGGACCGCATGGGCCCGGTGGACACGCTCGTCAACAACGCGGGGCGCAGCGGGGGCGGGATCACCGCCGAGATCCCCGACGAGCTGTGGGACGACGTGATCGACACCAACCTCAACAGCGTCTTCCGGATGACCCGCGCGGTGCTCACCACCGGCCGGATGCGGGAGCTCCCCAGCGGGCGGATCGTCAACATCGCCTCCACGGGAGGCAAGCAGGGCGTGGCCCTCGGCGCCCCCTACTCGGCCTCGAAGCACGGCGTCGTCGGGTTCACCAAGGCTCTGGGGCTGGAGCTGGCCAAGACGGGCATCACCGTCAACGCGGTCTGCCCCGGCTACGTCGAGACCCCGATGGCGGTGCAGGTCCGCCGCGGCTACGCGGCCCACTGGGGGACCTCCGAGGAGGAGGTGCTCGAGCGCTTCCAGGCCAAGATCCCGCTCGGCCGCTACACCGCGCCGGACGAGGTGGCGGCGATGGTCGCCTACCTCGTCTCCGACGCGGCCGCCCCCGTGACCGCGCAGGCCATCAACGTCTGCGGCGGACTCGGCAACTACTGACCGCCTTCCGGCCGGGAGGCGGCCGGGTCCGGACCACGACGGAGGTACGCGCACCATGACTGGCAGCAACGAGAAGGATCTCAGCAACCTCATCACCGTGATCGCCCGCTTCACCACCAAGGGCGACCCCAAGGAGTTCGAGCGCTTCTTCCTGGAACACGTCGAGTACATGCGGGCCCAGGAGGGCTTCGGCGCGCACCAGGCGGTCACGCTCTCCGAGAACCCCTCGGTCTACGTGAACTTCGGCTGGTGGACGTCCAAGGACGCGTTCCAGAAGGTCGTGCGGAGCGAGCAGTTCCGCGCCCACCAGGGCGTGATGCACAGCATGCTCGACGGCGCCGAACTCGACCTGTGCAAGAACCTCTTCCGGGTCAACGCCGCCGACTCCGCCGGCAAGCGCGAGGATTTCGACAAGCCGCTGATGAACATCACCGTCTTCCAGGTCGACGGCGACGAGCAGCGTTTCGAGGAGGCGTTCGCCGCCCACGCCGAGCACGTCAAGTCCCTGCACGGCTTCGGCTACGCCGATCTCAACAAGTCCCTGCAGAAGCCGGGCCGTTACACCGGCATCGGCTACTGGTGGGATCCGGCCGCCTACCCCACGGCCACCGCGCACCCGACCTATCAGGCCCTGGCCGAGCTGGCCGACGTGACGGTGGAGCGTGTCGAGCACCTGGCGTGGAACCGCGCACCCGGAGCAGAGGACGACCGACAGTGACGGACACCGGAGCCGACGTCGCGCTGAGCGACTTCTGCATCGTCGGCGGGGGACCCGCCGGGCTGACCCTCGCCCTGCTGCTGCTCCGCTCCGGAGCCTCGGTCACGGTGCTGGAGCGCAGCCGGTCGCTGGAGCGGGAGTACCGCGGCGAGATCCTGCAGCCCGGCGGCGCGGCCCTGCTGGACCGGCTCGGCGTTCTCGCGGGCGCCCGCAAGCGGGGCGCGCACGAGCACCCCGGCTTCCAGCTCACCGACCGCGGACGGGTTCTGCTCGACGCCGACTACGGTCGGCTGCCCGGGCCGTACAACCACCTCCTCAGCCTGCCCCAGCGGCATCTGCTGGAGGAACTCCTGGAGCTGTGCGGCGAGTTCACCGCGTTCAGCTGTCTGCCGGGGCACCGGGCGAGCGAACTGCTGCGCGATGCCGACGGGGTGGTGCGGGGCGTGGTGGCCACCGGCGCGGGGCGCGTCGAGGTGCGCGCCCACTGCGTGGTGGGCGCCGACGGACGGTACTCCAAGATCCGCCGACTGGCGAACATCGGGGTGGACCGCGCGGAGGCCTTCGACCACGACGTGCTCTGGTTCAGGCTGCCCGCGGACGACGACGCCGATCCCCGGGTACGGATCTTCCGCGCCGGCGGCAACCCGGTGCTCGTCTACCGGTCCTTCCCGGACACCCTCCAGGTGGGCTGGACGCTGCCGCACGGCGGCTACCAGGCGGTGGCCGAGCGCGGCATCGAGCACGTCAAGGCGGAGATCGCCAAGGCCCTGCCGCCGTACGCCGACCGGATCGCCGCGCACCTGGGCCGGCTGTCGGACCTGACCCTGCTGGACGTCTTCACCCAGGAGGCACGCTCCTGGACCGCCGACGGGCTGGTGCTGATCGGGGATGCCGCCCACACCCACAGCCCGATCGGGGCGCAGGGGATCAACCTCGCCATCCAGGACGCGGTGGTGCTGCACCCGGTGCTGATGGCCTCCCTGCGCGGCGGCGACGCCTCGGCGCAGACGCTGGAGGAGTTCACCCGCAGGCGGCGCCCCGCCGTGCGCAAGGTGATGCGGTTCCAGGCGCTGCAGAGCAAGGCGATGCTCTCGCAGAACCCGGTGGCGGCCCGGGTCAGGCCCAGGCTCGCCGGAGTCGTCTCCCGGACCCCGCTGTTCCGCACGATCCTGCGGCACGTCGCCTACGGGGACCCGGACATCGCCGTCGCCGAGGACCACTTCGTACGCCGCTGAGAGCACACTTCGTACGCCGCCGAGAATCCGAGGGGACGACAGGCCATGCTCGACACAGCGCGGGACCCGGCCGGGGAGCAGGCCGCAGAGCGGACCGTCCTGCCGGTCGCCTCGCCGGTACTGCTGCTTCCGGGGCAGGGAGCGCAGTACCCCGGCATGGGCACCGGGCTGTACCGGGCCGAGCCCGGCTTCGCGGCGGCGGTCGACGAGGTGTTCGCCGCGATGGGGCCGGCCGGTACCGCGCTGCGGGCCGACTGGCTCGCCGAGCGGCCCGCCATGCCGATGGACGACGTCACCCGCTCCCAGCCCCTGCTCTTCGCCCTCGATCACGCGCTGGGCCGGGTGCTGCTGGACCGCGGGCTGCGGCCCGGCCTGCTGCTCGGGCACAGCATCGGCGAGGTGGCGGCGGCCACGCTCGCCGGAGTCTTCCGCCTTCATGACGCGGTGCGGCTCGTGCTCGACCGCGTGGACCACCTGACGTCCGCTCCCCCCGGCGGCATGCTCGCGGTCGCCGCCTCCCGGGCGGAGCTGGCCGGAAAGCTGTGCCCCGGCGTGGACGTGGGCGCGGTCAACGCCCCGCGCCAGACCGTCCTCGCCGGCCCGGCCGAACCGCTGGCCGCCACCGCGGAGGCGCTGCGGGCGGCGGGCTTCACCTGCGCCCCCGTCCCCTCCCTGACCCCGTTCCACAGCGCGGCCCTCGAAAGCGCGGTGCAGACCGGCCACCGCAGCCTGGCCGGCGTGCCGCTGCGTCCGCCCGCGATACCCGTCGTCTCCGGTTACACCGCGACCCTCCTCGACGCGACCACGGCCACCGACCCGGGCTACTGGGCGCGGCACCCGGTGGACCCCGTGCTGTTCTGGCCCGCCCTGGAGTCGGTGCTGGCCTCGGGGGCGCGCCTGCTGGTCGAGTGCGGCCCCGGCCAGGGGCTGGTCACGCTGGCCCGCCGCCACCCGGCGGTCCGGTCCGGGGACGCCCAGGTGCTCGCCCTGCTGGGGCCCCGCACGGCGGACCCCGGCGACGAGGTGGCCCGATTCCACGCGGCCTGCGCCCGGCTGGGCTGCTCGACCGACTGACCCGCGCCCCCGTCCCCGCCGAACGATCCTGCCGTCGTTCTCGATGAGGAGAGACAGACATGCCGAACCCAGCCGATCCGCCGTCCGCGAGCCCGCAGGTCCTCGTGGTGGGAGCCGGGCCCGTGGGGCTGACCCTGGCCCATGAGCTGCTGCGCCGCGGCGTGCGCGTCCGGGTCGTCGACGCGAGCGACGCGCCCGCCACCACGAGCCGGGCGATCGCCACCCATCCCCGGACGCTGGAGACGTACGACCAGATGGGCGTGGTCGACGAGATGCTGGCCCGCGGGCAGCGCATCGAGGCCTTCACCCTGCACCACAACGGGCGCCGGCTCGCGCGGCTGGACGCCGACTACACGCAGATGCCGACGCGCTATCCGTTCACGCTCTGCATCGACCAGGTCAAGACCGAGGAGGTGTTGCGCGCCGCGCTGCGCGCCTTCGACGTCGAGGTCGAATGGGGTGTGCGGCTGACCGACTTCACGCACGACGGGGACGGTGTGACCGCCGACCTGACCGCTGCGGACGGCGGCGTGGAGTCCGTACGGGTCGCGTGGCTGGCCGGCTGCGACGGCGGGCACAGTGCGGTCCGCAAGAAGCTGGCGATGCCGCTGCTGGGCGAGTCCAGCGACACCTGGCTGATCGCCGACGCCGACATCGACGTCGACCTGCCGCGCAACAGCATCCACTGGGTCCGCGCGGGCGGCGTCACGATGATGATGGTCCCGATGAGCACGCCCGGCCGGTGGCGGTTGCTGGACACGGTCTCCAGGGACGGCCGCCCGGCCGCGGTCGCGGAGCGCTTCAGCCGCGAGCTCAGCCGGGGCCTCGGCCGTCCGGTCAAGGTGGCCGAACCCGTGTGGGTGTCGGTCTTCACCTTCCAGCAGCGGATGATCGAGAGCATGCGCAAGGGCCGCGTGCTGCTCGCCGGGGACGCCGCGCACGTGCACAGCCCGGCCTCGGGGCAGGGGATGAACACCGGCATCCAGGAGGCGTTCAACCTGGGCTGGAAGCTCACCATGGTGCTGCGGGGCCAGGCCGACGAGCGGCTGCTCGACAGCTACTCGCAGGAGCGGGTGCCGATCGGCCGGGCGCTGTTGCAGTCCACCAAGGGCGCGACCTTCCTCGTGCAGCTGAAGAACGCGCTGGCCGGGGTCGCGCTGCCCGTGGTCTTCTCGGTCGTCCGCGCCGTCCCGGCGCTGCGCGTGAAGATCCAGCGGAAGGTGCTCGGCGGCGTCTCCGGGCTGCGGATCGGCTATCCGCAGAGCGTGCTGACCCACATCGGGAGCGCGCCCGGGAACGGCCCGGCGCCCGGGCAGCGCGTCACCGCGGTCCCGCTCGCCGGGGACGCGGCGGCGCACCGAACCCTGATCGAACAACTCCGTCAGCCCGTATGGACGTTGTTCACCGCCGGTACGCCGGGCGAGCAGGTGCGCAGTCTCGCCGACGGCGCCGGTGACTGGCTGCGGATCCGGGCACTGGAGGGCACCGACGCGCCGCTCGCCGACGCCCTCGGACTGTCCGCGGGCGGCTGGCTCCTGGTGCGGCCGGACGGCTATGTGAGCGCCCGTGGCAGGCGCACGGACCGGGCGCTGCTCGGCTCGGCCCTGGCCGCTGCCACCGGGCAGCCGCGGCGCAGCCCGCTCGGTCCCGGGACACCCGTGCGCTCCGCCCTCCACAACAGCGGCTGACATCCCGCGACCACCCGACGGGAAGGGAAACCCGTGCGTCTACTCGTCACCGGAGCCGCCGGCTTCATCGGATCCAACTACGTGTGCGGACTGCTGTCCGGGGCGCTGACCGCGCCGCCGGACATACGCGTCACGGTCCTCGACAAGCTCACCTACGCGGGCAACCTCGCGAACCTGGACCCCGTCACCGGCGATCCGCGGCTGACGTTCGTGGAGGGGGACATCGCCGACGACGACCTGCTCGCCCGGCTCGTCCCCGGCCACGACGCCATCGTCAACTTCGCCGCGGAGAGCCATGTCGACCGCTCCATCGCGGGTTCACAGGACTTCGTGCACGCCAACGTCGTGGGCACGCATGCCCTGCTGCAGGCCGCTCTGGACGCGCGGGTCGAGCGATTCGTCCAGGTGTCGACGGACGAGGTCTACGGCTCCATCGCCGAGGGCTCCTGGAGCGAGGACAGCCCGGTGCAGCCCAACTCGCCCTACGCGGCGACCAAGGCCGCGGCCGACATGCTGGCGTGCGCCTTCGCCCGTACGCACGGCCTGAACGTGTCCATCACCCGCTGCGGCAACAACTACGGCCCCCGGCAGTATCCGGAGAAGCTGATCCCGCTGTTCATCACCCACCTCCTGGAGGGCCGACCGGTCCCGCTGTACGGAGACGGGGAGAACGTCCGGCACTGGATCCATGTCGAGGACCACTGCCGTGCCGTCCAGCTCGTCCTCCACAAGGGCGAGCCCGGCGCCGTCTACAACGTCGGGGGCGGGCGGGAACTCACCAACACGAGCATCGCCAGGCAGCTGATCGAGGCCTGCGGAAGCCCGGCGGACAGCATCCGCCACGTACCGGACCGGCCCGGGCACGACTACCGCTACTCGCTCGACGGCGGAAAGCTCCGGGACCTGGGCTTCACCCCGCGCATCGGCTTCGAGGAGGGGCTTGCCGCGACGGTCCGCTGGTACCGGGAGAACCGCTCCTGGTGGGAACCGCTCAAGGACATCGCCACGAAGGTCGCCGAGAACCGACCGTGAGCCCTGAACGACCGTGAAACGAGGAATGCCATGCGCGGCATCATCCTGGCCGGGGGATCCGGAAGCAGGCTCAGCCCGGTCACGCGGGCCGTCTCCAAGCAGTTGTTGCCCGTCTACGACAAGCCGATGGTCTACTACCCGCTGTCCGTGCTCATGCAGGCAGGCATCCGGGACGTCCTGATCATCAGCAATCCGCACCATCTCGACGCCTACCGCCGCCTGCTGGGGACCGGAGCCGACCTGGGCCTGCGGCTGGAGTACGCTGCCCAGCCCGAGCCACGCGGACTCGCCGAAGCGCTGCTGATCGGGGCCGAGTTCA
The DNA here is from genome assembly GCF_030406905.1 of Streptomyces sp. HUAS CB01. NCBI lineage: Bacteria > Bacillati > Actinomycetota > Actinomycetes > Kitasatosporales > Streptomycetaceae > Streptomyces > Streptomyces chengbuensis. The sequence continues at coordinate 3,370,000 of NZ_CP129137.1, read as the reverse complement.
TCGGCGGCGAGCAGGTGGCCCTGATACTCGGCGACAACGTGCTGCACCGCCCGGGCCTCGGCGCGCTGCTGCAGGAGGAGCGCGGACGGCTCGCCGGCTGCACCCTGTTCGGCTGCACCGTGCCCGATCCGCACCGCTTCGGCGTGGCCGAACTCGACGCCTCGGGCCGGATCCTGTCGCTGGAGGAGAAGCCCGACAACCCCCGCTCGAACCTGGTGGTCGTCGGGCTGTACCTCTACGACAACGAGGCGGTCGCCAGGGCGGCGGAGCTGAAGCCGTCGGACCGCGGCGAGCTGGAGATCACCGATCTGAACCGTACGTTCGTGGAGACCGGCAACGCCCGGCTCGTGCCACTGGGCAGCGAGGCGATCTGGTTCGACACCGGGACGCACGACAGCCTCCTGCAAGCTTCGGTGTTCGTCCGCGCCCAGGAGCGGCTGGGCCGTCCCGTGGGCCGGCTGGAGGACATCGCCCGGGACATGGGCTTCCTGGCCGATCGCCGGGTGCGGGCGGCCGGCTGACCCCACGGGGCGGACAAGAGAAGAGGTGTGTGCGGGCGGCCCGGGCCGCCCGCACACACCTCTTCTCTTCCCGTGTCACTCGTCGACGAGGGCGGTCGCCCGCGTCCAGCCCGCTCCCGAGCCCACCAGCTTGGCGGGGAAGCAGCAGATCGTGTAGCCGTACGGGCCGGGCAGCGCGGCCAGGTTGTGCAGCCGCTCGATCTGGCAGTACTCCCTGCGGCGCCCGGCGAAGTGGGCGGGCCACAGCACCCCGGTGTCACCGGTCTCCTGGTACCGCCCGATCATGTGGGCGAACGGCGCGTCGAGACTGAACGCGTCGGTCCCGATCACCTTCACTCCGAAGTCCAGCAGGAAGTCGACGGCCGCGCCGTCCAGCCCGGTGAACTCGCTGAAGTACCCGGGCGTGCCGACGTACTCGGAGGCCCCCGTGTGCAGCAGGACGATGTCGTACGGCTCGGGGGTACGGCCGATGCGGGACAGCTCCTTCTCGATCACCTCGACACCGGCGGCGCCGGTCGGCTGGTCCCGCAGGTCGAGCAGGAGGCCCGGGCGGTGGAACCAGTCCAGCGGCATCTCGTCGATGTGACGCGGACGGCCGTACTCGGCCACCGAGCCGTAGTGCGAGGGCGCGTCGACGTGGGTACCGGTGTGGCTGGTCAGGGTGAAGGTGTCGAGGGAGAGCAGTTCGCCGCCCGGCAGCACCGCCGGGTCGAACTCCACCCCCAGGTGCCTCTTCATCTCCTCGGCCATGTGCACGGCTCCCTGGGCCGGCGTCAGGATCTCGTGGACGATCGGGTCGGGCTCCCACGCCTTCGCGTCGACCGGCGAGGAAAGGTCGATGACGTGCATGTCGGTACGCCTCCCTCGTCTCAGGCGGCCGACAGGCTGAAGCCGCCGTCGGCGGTGATGACCTGCCCCTGGATCCACGCCGCCTCGTCGGCGCACAGCAGCGCGACGACCCCGGCCACGTCGTCCGGGGTGGTCAGCCGTCCCGCCGGGGTCCGCGCGGCCAGTGCCTTCAGCGCCTCGGGCGAGGCGCTGCCGTTGCCCTTGTCGATCTTCGCGGTGGAGACCGCGTTCACGGTGATGCCGCTGCCGGCCAGCTCCGCCGCCAGATAGCGGACCAGCGCCTCCAGGGCGGCCTTGGCCACACCGGCACTGACATAGCCCGGTACGACCCGGTGGGCGCCCAGGCTCGACACGGCGACGATTCGGCCGGCGCGGCCCGCCATCAGCTCGGACAGCCGCCTGCCGCCCTGCAGCAGCGGGGCCAGCGCGACGGACAGCGAGCGGTCGACGGCCTCCTGTGCGGTGTCCAGGGTCGGGGAGGGCGTGAAGAAGGCGGTGTTGTGCACGAAGAAGTCCAGGCCGCCGAAACGCTCCTGGGCCTCGTCCAGCAGAGCGTCCAGCGCCGCCGGGTCGGAGACGTCGGCCTTGACCGCCACCGCCTTGCCGGGCAGGTGGCCGAGCAGGCGCACCGCCTGCGCCGCGGCGTCGTCGTCATGGGCGTAGTCGAGGATCACCTGGGTTCCCGCCGCGCAGAGCCTGCGCGCGACGGCGAGGCCGACACCGCGGGTCGCTCCGGTCACCACGGCGGTCCGTCCCTGTGCGTCGGAGAGGAAGGGAGTGGTCGTCACATCGAGCTCCTGGTTGGTGGGTGGTGGCCCCCGGGGCGGGCTGTGCCCGTGCGTCACGGAACGCACGGGCACAGCGCCGGAACGAGGGGTCGAGCGGGGCGGTCAGGCGCGGTCGAGAACGCGGTCCAGCACCTCGGCGAGCCGTTCCTGCGGCCGGTCCTGCGCCCCGGTGGAGCGCCAGGCCACGAACATGTCGGGCCGCACCAGCAGCGCGCCGTCCGGGTCCAGCCCGGCGGCGGCGAGCCAGCCGGCTTCCGGGTCGTCCACCTCGCAGCCCGGGCCGACGCGGTAGCCGCGCAGTTCCAGGCCCGTGCGGGCGGCCTCGGCCTCGGCGGCGGCCAGCCAGTCCGCGCCGCGCGGACCGGTCAGCAGAGCGAAGCCGCCCTCGGGCAGGTCGAGCACCGAGATCCGCTTGCCCCGGTGCTCGACCCAGGCGTGCGGGACCCGCGTCCCGGGCGAGCCGTCGAGGTTCTCGTCGGCCCGCATCAGCGAGCGCAGTTCCTTGGGCGCGTCGATCAGCGCGCCCTCGTGGTACTGGTAGGCCAGCGCCGTGACCAGCGGGTCCGCCATCTCGACCGCGGAGCGCTCGCCGTACTTCTCCGCATCCCAGTGCAGGTCCAGGTGGGAGAAGCGCAGCATCGCCTGGTCACGGGTGAAGCGCATGATCGGCAGCCGCTCGGTCTCGTAGCTGCGCAGCAGCCCCTGACCGGCCCTGCCCTTGACGACGTGCGCCACCTTCCAGGCCAGGTTGCAGGCGTCCGCCACACCGCTGCTCATGCCGAAGGCGCCGATCGGCGGGATGGTGTGGGCGGAGTCGCCGGCCAGGATCACCCGGCCCTCGACGACCCGCTCGGCGACCCGTGCGGACATGCGCCACGGAATGGTGCTGACGATCTCGACGGGGATGTCGTCGCGGCCGATCGCGGCCTTGATCAGCTCCACGCAGCGCTCGTCCGGGTAGTCGGACAGCTCCTCCTCGCCCTCCTTGTAGCTGATGTGGTAGATCCACCGGTCCCGGTTGTTGACGGTGAGGAGGATCCCCTCCGAGTCGGGGTTGGTGATCTGCGCGAAGGCGAACTCGTTGCCCTTCACCAACTCGGCGAGGTCGGCGGTGAACAGCACGTTGATCATCGGATTGCCGAGGCCGGTCGGCCCCTTCATCTCGATGCCCAGGGCTCGTCGTACGGCGCTGGCGGAGCCGTCGGCCGCGACCAGGTAGTCGGCGCGGACGGTGCGGGGCTCGCCGCCGTCGGTGTCGGCGAGGGTCGCCGTGACACCGGTCTCGTCCTGCTCCACGGCGACGAGCCGGGTGTTGAAGCGGATCACCGCGCCGTGCTCCGTGGCGGCCTCGCACAGCACCCGGTCGATGCGGTCCTGGGCGATGGGGCCGATGGGGGTCGGGCTGATCTTCGCCGTCAGCTCGGCCACGTCCTTGGGCGGTGTCGGGATGCGCGGGGCCGTGGCCAGGTCGGTGCCGGCCAGGGTCTCGACATCGACCTTGCCGTTGCTGGGCAACAGATCGCCGCTGGCCGCGCGGATGCGGTCGTCGAGTCCGATGCTCCGGAAGAATTCCTTCACCGGAGGCTGCACCCCGGTGGCCCTGGGGTGTGCGGTGGTTCCGGCGTGCCGCTCCACGAGCAGCACGGGCACGCCGTAGTGGGAGAGGGCGGCGGCCATGGACAAGCCGACCGTCCCCGCACCCACGACCAGGACAGGGTAGTGTTCCTGCGACATTCTCAGCCTTCCTGCAAGCGATGCGGCAACTCGCCCGACTGTCCTAGGCCGGTCTCAACGTCCTTTCGAGGGCCACTTGAGGGGGCCCGGCCGGCGCCGCGTGCCAGAGGAGCGGGCGGCGTTTCGAGACGCGTTCCACCCGGTGTCGAGCGGCTCGGCCGACAGTGCGGTCGCTGATTTCCGACTGAGGGCGAGCGACCATGACGCGTGCGGACGTATCCATTCCCGAGGCGCCGACCACGACGGCCGCGGTGTTCCAGATGATCACCGGCCACTATCTGTCGACCGCGATCCACACGGCGGCCGGACTTCGCCTGGCCGATGCCATGGACGAGCCGGCCGTGAGCCACACCGTGCTGGCGGAGCGGACGGGCACCCATCCGGAGTCGCTGCTGCGGCTGCTGTGCCTGCTCGCCACCGCCGGTCTCGTCACCGACGAGGGCGACGGGTGTTTCTCCCTCACCGAGGCAGGCCGGCTGCTCCGCGAGGACGGTGAGGACTCGCTGCACGCGGTGGCGCTGATGCACGCCGGGCCCGGGCACGTCCAGCGTCTGTTCGAGCTGGGCGAGCGGCTGAAGTCGGCCCCGAAGACCCGCGGGGCGGAGGAGGGCGCCAACCCGTTCGCGCAGATGCCACCCCACATCGCGGCGATCTTCAACCGCGCGATGACCTTCTTCAGTCGCCACACCGCCCAGGCGGTCATCGACGCCTACGACTTCGGCGGCTTCCGCAGCCTCGTCGACGTCGGCGGCGGTGAGGGGTCCCTGCTCGCGGCGATCCTCCGGGCCACACCGGCGCTGCGGGGCGTGCTCTTCGACCTGCCGTCCGTCGTGGCGGCGGGGGAGCGGACCCTCGCCGACGCGGGGCTCGCCGAACGCGGCGAGGTGCTCGGCGGGGACTTCTTCAGCGCCGTACCCGCCGGCCACGACGCGTATCTGCTGAAGAACGTGGTGCACGACTGGGACGACGAACGCAGTCTGACCCTGCTGCGCAACATCCGTGACGCCATGAAGCCCGAGAGCCGGCTGCTGCTGGTGGAGAGCGTGCGCCCGGCCCGGTTCGACACGGGCGTCGCCAGCACCCTGACCGCGTACAGCCACCTCGGCATGCTGCTCGGCGGCGGTGCGGAGCGCAGCGAGCGGGAGTACGCCGAGCTGCTGGCGGACGCCGGACTCGGCCTGACGCGCGTGGTGCCCGCACGGCCCGCCTGGACCGGCGAGGCCACCGTGAGCGTGATCGAGGCGACCCGCGACTGACCCGCCCGCACGGCCACTTCGAGGGGCCACGGTAGGTGCCGGAACGATGGACACGTGGGCGGCCTCGCGTCCGGGCACGACCTGGTCGAGGTGGCCCGGCTGCAGTGCCAGGGAGGCCCGGACGGGCGGTGGCCGGTCCACGGCGACGGACGGGCACTCGGCACCGACCGGCCGGCGGTCGTCGACCCGGACGGCGGCCGCCGTCCGGGTCGACCACGGCGACGGCGCCGTGCCGGTGGTGCTCAACGGGAGATCGTCCTGCAGTCGCGCCGGCAGGGGCCCGGGACCAGAGGGCCGCGGTGCTGCGGGGGCCCGTGCGCGACGTCGCCTCACGGGTGAGCGGCCGCAAGGACGGGCGCGTCGACGGGGTCTTCTCCTGGACTCCCTGACCGCGCCGCCACCGACGTGTCCCCATGCGGCCGGGCGCCGCATGGGGACGCTCGCCGTTCCGGCGCTTCTGTTCTGCCCTTCTCAGTCTCTCTCGTACGGAATGTACGAGGTGTGCTATACAAGTCGATAGTAGTCCTACTACGGAACACACGGGTAGTTGGATAGCTTGTCGTAAGAGCACTGGAGGAATGGGGGTGAGTGCACTTGATCGAGGTGACAGAGCTGGCCGGAGCGCGTGGCGAGTCCCGACCGGATGAGGACCTGGCCCTGGAGGTGCGCGACCTGCGGATGCGTTACGGCTCGCAGGACGTGCTGCGCGGGGTGGACTTCACTGCGGACCGCGGTGAAGTGCTCGCCCTGCTGGGGCCCAACGGAGCCGGCAAGACGACGACCATCGAGATCCTCGAAGGCTTTCGCATGCGCTCGGCGGGTGAGGTGAGCGTGCTCGGTGTCGACCCGGCGAACGGCGGCGAGGCCTGGCGCTCGAAGATCGGCGTCGTGCTGCAGTCCTGGCGCGACCACGGCCGGTGGCGGGTGCGGGAGCTGCTGGACCATCTCGGCCGCTACTACGTGCCGTACTCGACACCGCAGCGCAAGCGGCCCTTCGACACCGACGAGCTGATCCGCACCGTGGGGCTCGAGGATCACGCGCAGAAGAAGATCAGCTCGCTGTCCGGCGGCCAGCGCCGCCGGCTCGACGTGGCGATCGGCATCGTCGGGCGGCCGGAGGTGCTCTTCCTGGACGAGCCCACCGCGGGCTTCGACCCGCACGCGCGCCGGGACTTCCACGACCTGGTGCACCGGCTGGCCGACCTGGAGGACATGACCATCCTCCTGACCACGCACGACCTGGACGAGGCCGAGAAGCTCTCCGACCGCATCGTCATCCTCGCGGGCGGCAGGATCATCGCCAACGGCAGCGCCGACCAGCTCAGCCGGCAGGTCGCCGGGCAGGCGGAGGTGCGGTGGAGCCGGGCCGGGGAGCGGTTCGCCCACGCCACGGACGACGCCACCCGGTTCGTGCGCGAGCTGTTCGCCCAGTACGGCGACGAGATCGCCGACCTGGAAGTGCGGCGCAGCAGCCTGGAGGACACGTACATGGCCCTGGTCCAGCGCCATGAGAGCGGCCGGGCGGAGGAGGAGACGTCGCTGTGAACACGACCACGCACGCCGTCCGGGTCGGCGTCAGCCGCGGCTGGCACGAGTTCCGCCAGACCCTGGCCAGCGCGGACCAGATGTTCAACGTGCTGATCGCCGTCGTCTTCGTCACGGTGCTGGTCTTCCAGCGCGACGCCGAGCTGGAGGGCACCGACGTGTCGCTGGCCGCGGTGACGCTGCCGAGCATGCTCGGCATGCTGGTGGCCTTCGGGGGCTTCGCGGGGGCGTCCTCGCAACTGTCGACGAACCGGGAGGACGGCACGCTCCTGCGCGCCAAGGCCGTGCCCAACGGCATGATCGGCTATCTCGTCGGCCGGGTCGTCCAGGTGTCGCTGGACACGATCGTCAGCATGCTGATCATCCTCATCCCCGGCCTGTTCCTGGTCCACGAACTGTCGGAGGCCGGCATCACGGGCTGGCTGACCCTGGTGTGGGTGCTCGCCCTCGGGCTGCTCGCCACCCTGCCGTGGGGGGTGATCATGGGCTCGCTGGCCAAGAGCCCCCAGGCCTCACCCTTCGGCTTCACGATGCTGCCGATCATGGCGATCACCGGCATCTCGGGTATCTTCTACCCGATCTCCGGACTGCCGGACTGGCTTCAGGTGATCGCCCAGATCTTCCCGATCTACTGGCTCGGGCTCGGCACGCGCTCGGCCCTGCTGCCGGACTCCGCCGCCGCGGCGGAGATCGGCGATTCCTGGCGGCACCTGGAGACCCTCGGCGTGATCGGGGCGTGGGCGGTCGTCGGGCTCCTGCTGGCACCCACGATCCTGCGCCGTATGGCCCGCCGCGAATCCGGGTCGGTGATGGAGCAGCGACGGCAGCAGGCCATGCAACGTGTCGGCTGAACGAAAGAGAAACGCACGAACCACGATGAGTGACACCGTCTACAACCGGATCGCCATGCTGCGCGCGGAACGCGGGATCTCGCGCCGGCAGCTCTCCGAGGCCCTGGGGATCCATTACCAGACGGTGGGCTACCTCGAGCGGGGCGAGTACAGCCCGAGCCTGTATCTCGCCCTGCGCATCGCCGAGTACTTCGAGGTGCCGGTCGAGGTCGTCTTCTCGACCTCGCCGTTCCCCCGGCTGGGGAGCGGCGAGCGCTCCGCCTAGGGCGGGTGGCGAAAGCAGCTCCGTCCGCCCGCAGGGCGGGGCCTGCGGCGTCCGGTGCGTGCGAGCGCACGTCCTCGTCCTGGACGTGCTCGGATGACTCCGGCGACGCAGCGAGCGTGCGAGCCGGGCGGCGCGGGCCAGGAGGGACTTTCGCCACCCGCCCCAGGGGCTGTCCGGCCGACTCTGCCGGGCACACCCCGGTCCTCGTGGTGGACAGCACCACGGGTTGATACGCCCCAACGGATACTCACCACTCATCCTGCGAGAGAGAGCCCTCATGCCAGAGTCACAGACGGGGGAGCGCGCTCAGGCCGCGGGTGACTTCCTCCTGCGTGTCCACGCCGATCTACGGCGCGAGCTCGCCACGATCCGCCGGGACCTGGAGGACGTGGTCGCCGGCCGACCCGTGAAGCCCGCGCCACAGCCCGGCATCCGGGCGCAGCTCGCCTTCCACTGCCTTGCCGTGTGCGATCTGCTGTCGGGCCACCACACCCACGAGGACGGCGCCTTCGGCTACTTCAAGGAGCAGTTCCCGCAGCTCGGCCCCGCCATCGACCGCCTGACCGAGGAGCACGAGGTGGTGGCCCGGTCCCTGACGGAACTGCGGGCCCTCGTGGCCTCGTTCGAGGCCGGTGAGGCCGAGCCGGAGGCGGTGCTTCAGGAGGTGATACGGCTGACCGCCGATCTGGAGGAGCACTTCACCTACGAGGAGGAGCAGCTCATCCCCGTCCTGAACGCCCCGGACTGACTGATCCCTGACACGAGCCGGCCCCGTCTCTCCGCCCGTGCGGTGGAGACGGGGCCGGCCCATGCCCGGGGACCGCCGTCACAGCGAGGTGAGCACCGTGCGCAGCGCCTCGATGACCCGGTCCTGGAGGCTCTCGGGCAGCGAGGGGTACATCGGCAGCGAGAAGATCTCGTCGGCGAGCGCCTCGGTGACCGGCAGCGAGCCCTTGGCGTAGCCGAGGTGGGCGAAGCCCGTCATGGTGTGCACCGGCCAGGGGTAGCTGATGTTCAGCGAGATGTCGTACCGCTTCAGCCGCTCGATGATCTCGTCACGCTGCGGATGGCGCACCACATAGACGTAGTAGACGTGGGTGTTGCCCGGATTGACCGACGGCAGGACGAGACCGCCGTCGCCGGTGAGGTCGGCCAGCGCCTCCTCGTAGCGGCGGGCCACGGCTCGCCGGCCCTCGATGTAGGCGTCGAGCCGGGTGAGCTTGCGGCGCAGGATCTCCGCCTGCACCTCGTCGAGCCGGCTGTTGTGGCCCGGCGTGGTGACGACGTAGTAGACCTTGTCCATGCCGTAGTAGCGCAGCTTGCGCAGGGCCCGCTCGACGTCCGCGCTGTCCGTGAGCACGGCGCCACCGTCGCCGTACGCGCCGAGGACCTTGGTCGGGTAGAAGGAGAACGCGGCCGCGTCGCCCAGGGTCCCTGCCGGGCTGCCGTGGTGACGGGCGCCGTGCGCCTGGGCGCAGTCCTCCAGGATGTGCAGCCCGTGCTCGTCGGCCAGGCGCCTCAGCGGCGCCATGTCCACGCACTGGCCGTAAAGGTGCACCGGCAGCAGCGCCTTGGTCCTGGGCGTGATCGCGGCGGAGACCTGCTCGGTGTCCATCAGGAAGTCGTCGGCCCTGACGTCCACGAAGACCGGTGTGGCGCCGGAGCCGTCGATGGCGACCACGGTGGGTGCCGCGGTGTTGGAGACGGTGATCACCTCGTCGCCGTGACCGACGCCGAGCGCCTGCAGCCCGAGCTTGACGGCGTTGGTCCCGTTGTCGACGCCCACGCAGTGCCCTGCACCGTGGTACGCCGCGAACTCCTCCTCGAACCCCTGCACGCTCGCGCCGAGCACGAGTCGTCCGGATGCGAAGACGGTCTCGACCGCGTCGAGGATGTCCTTGCGCTCGTTGTGGTACTCCGGCAGGTAGTCCCATACATAGGTGGGCATGCGGGCCTCAGCCTCCAATGCGGTTCGAATGCGCTGTGGTTGTCGGAGTGGTGGTGGCGAGGTCCTGCCACAGGGCGCGCACGGCGTCCGTGAGGGTGCGGCGCGGCCGCCAGCCCAGGAGCCGCTCGGCCGGCCGGACGTCCACCTGGAGCCAGTCCTCCGCCCGGCCGCCGGACGGCACCCCGGCCGGCTCCTCGCGCTCCACCACCCGGGCGGGCACCCCGCTCACCTCGATGAGCAGATCGACCAGGGAGCGGACGGAAATCGCCTCGCCACGGCCGATGTCCAGCACCTCCGCGGTCACCGAGGCCGCCACGGCCGCGGTGACCGCGTCGGCCACGTCCAGTACGTCGACGTAGTCGCGATGCGCGCGCAGCGGCGCGAGTTCGACGACCGCCGGGCCGTTCGCGTGCGCGTCGGCGGCGAGCAGCCGCTCGGCGACCCGGCCCAGCAGGCTCACCGCCGGTGTCCCCGGTCCGACCACATTGGCGATGCGCAGCACGAGGGCATCGAGCTGCCCGGCCCGAGCGCGCTCCAGTACGGCGCGGGTGGCGGCGAGTTTGGCCCGGCCGTACGCGGTCGTCGGGCCGGTCGGGGTGGTCGCGCCCGCCGTGCTGCCCGGCGGCAGGGTGCCGTACTCCAGCACTGAGCCGAGGTGGACCAGTCGGGGGCGCCGCGGCAGCAGCGTCAGCGCGTCGAGCAGCCGGAAGGTGGGCTCGGCGGCGCCGGCCCACATGGCCTCGTCGTTCCGGGCCCAGATGCTGCCGACGCAGTTGACCACGGCCGGCGGCCGTTCGGCGGCCAGGAACGCGGCGGTCTCGCGTACGGCGGCGGTGCCCAGATCCAGCGCGGCGAACCGGTACGCCGGCGTCGGCCGCGGCGGCCGCCTCGCCACGGTCACCACCTCGTGGCCCGCGGCGCGAAGCGCCGTGCACACATGGCGTCCCACGAACCCCGTACCGCCGAAGACCACCACCCTGTCGCCGAAGGCCATCGCAGCCTCCTCCCCGTCCGCCCCTACCGGTCCTGTCCGCCTGCCTGCGCAGCGTGCTGGGCGACGGTCGAGCCTCGCTCAAGGGCCGTTGAGAGCCCGTGAGGAAATCCCCGCCCGTGCCGCGATGCCCGGCACGCACGCACCAGACGCCGCGGCGCCCGCCCCCCGGGCGAACGACGGGGACGACGCCTTGGACCACGGCCGCATCGACGTGGACGGGTCACGGCGGGCACTGACGGTTCCGCCACGGCCCAAGCCGCCGGCGACCGGCCCGCCGTCGACGTGAGCAACTTGCTTCGCCCGGACGCCCCGACCGGCCCGGACCGCCTGTTCTGCCCTGTTCACGGGCGCAACGGACGCTTCAGCGACCACTGCGTTCCCGGCCGGCCGTACTCGTTCGTCGCCGCCCTGGAAACGGGCAGTACGTCGTGGTGCCGGCTGCTGGACGCCGTCCGCGTCGGCCCCGACGACGATGCCGCCGAGGTCACCGCCGCCCAGGTCCGCGGCGTCGTCACCGCCCCGACCCATGGTGGCCAGTGGGAGACGGGGGACCGAGGCATCCTGGTCGTCTTCGACGCCGGTTCGACGCCCCGCGCATGGCCTGCCTCCCTGATGGCCTCCCGCTGGAAGTACGGGGCGGACGGGCTCGGACCGGGTGATGCGCAGACCGGTCCCCGCGACGTGACCCGGCCGCGGCAGGGCGGCCGGCCGCCCGAGCACGGCAAGGATTTCGTCCGCGGCCTTGCCCGCGGGGGATGGCCGGAGCCAGGGGGCGGTCAGAGCCAGCCCGCCTCCCTGGCGATACGGATCGCGTCCACGCGGTTGCGGGCGCCCAGCTTGGTCACCATGGTCGACAGGTAGTTGCGGACCGTGCCGTTCGACAGGGTCAGCAGTTTGGCGATCTGCCGTGCTCCCTCGCCCTCGGCCGTCAGCCGCAGTACCTGCAGCTCGCGCGCGGTGAGCGGATGCGGCTGGGCGTCGAGCGCGGCGAGCGCCAGTTCCGGATCGATGACCCGCTTGCCCTCGGCCACCGCGTGGATGGCCTTCATGAGCTGTTCCGGGTCACTGTCCTTCAGCAGGAAGCCGTACACATGGGCCGCCAGGGCCCGGCGCAGGTTCTCCGGCCGCCCGAGACTGGTCAGGATCAGCGTGCGGCACTCCGGGACCGCGGTCTTGAGCGCCGCCGCGGCGGTCAGTCCGTCCATGCCGGGCAGGTCGATGTCCAGGATGGCCACGTCGGGGCGGACCTCCTGGGCGCGGGGCACGATCTGCGCCCCGTCCCCCAGCTCGGCCACCACCTCTATGGCGGACTCCAGTTCGAGGAGCGACACCAGCGCCTTGCGCAGCATGTGCATGTCTTCGGCAATAAGAACACGGACCGCATTCCCCCGTTTGTCCATCTCTTTCGTCCCCGTTCGCCAAGCTGTGGTGGTTGAGTCTCGCCGAGGTCCGGCCTCGTCACAAGCGTCCGACGAGGCCGGTACCGGCACAAGAGGTCTGAACCAATACCGCGTCCGGGCCTCCGGGGGCGTGGGCCCGGACGCGGGTCCGGGCCGGGCGGCCCGGGTGCCGTCAGCCCTGCCAGTTCTCCGTCCACAGGCCGAAGACCGTGCCCGTGGGGTCCCGCAGATCGGCGAAGGCCTGGGTGCCCTGAACGTTCATCGGTTCGGTCACCACCGCGGCCCCCAGCGCGGTCGCGTGCTTCAACGCGCCCGGCAGATCCGCCACCTGGACGTAGAGCACACTGCCCGGCGCCTCTGAGCGGTCCTTGTCCGCGACCATGCAGCCGATCATCCGACCCCGGTTCAGCACCGCGAAGGTCAGGTAGTTGATCTCGTGGAACTGCCAGCCGAACAGCTCGCCGTAGAAGGCGCGGGCGGCGTCGGTGTCCGGGGTCCTGAGATGCCAGAAGACGACCATTCCCTCGTCGGAGTCGGCCTCCTGCGCGGAGCCGGTGGTGTCGTGGTCCTCGTGAGCCGTGGTCATCAGTACCGCCCTCTCGTGTGTGTGTTCCGGTTCATGCGGGTGCGTTCCGGGCGACATGGGTGAGCCGCTCCGTGCGCACGTCGGCGAAGCCCTCCAGGCGGTGCCAGGAGGCGTCCTCGCGTGCCCGGTCGCGGTCCGCGGGATCCCACCAGTAGCCGATGCCCGTGTAGTGGTCGGGGCTCTGCAGTGAGCGGTTCAGGTCCGCGTAGCCGAACCCCGGCAGTGTCCGCATCGTCCTCGCGTGATCGACGAAGGCGGACTCGAGCTCCTCGGCCGATCCGGTCAGCCGGTAGGTGGTGACCTCGATCAGCGGCGCCCGCGGCTCGTCGCGCTCCCCCGCCGGCTCCGGCGGGCGGACCCGGAAGAGGTTCTTGCACGGATCGACCGCGGCGTCCTCGAGCATCGACCGCATCGTCACCTGGTGCTCACGGAACTCCACGCTCTGTACGACGCCCTGGAACGCCCGCTGGTTGTGCCACCAGCCGAAGTTGAGGTACACCGACGGGTCGTCGGCCAGGGTGAGCGCGTGCTGGGAGGCGAAGCCCTCCTGGGTGCGCATGAACTCCACGTGCTCCAGGAAGAACTTCTCGAAGTCCTTCGGGTTCCCCTTGGTGGCGAACCGAGCGACCACGGTGATCAGACCGCTCAGGTCCCGTGTCTCGTCCAGGACCGCCGTGCCCCGGCGGGCGCCGCCCGGCGCCCCGGCAGCCGGCCGCACCGTCAGCTCCTTGCGCGTGATCAGCTCCGCGCGCAGCTCACGCCGCGGCACCTTGCCGTTGGGCGAGCGCGGCACGGCGTCGACCAGTTCGATGTGGCGCACCTGCTGGTAGTGCGGGACGTCCCGGCCGGTGTCCTCGGCGACAGCGGCGAGGGCGCGGGCGAGGGCGTCGGCCCCGTCCGGCACCTCCCGCAGTGCGACCACCGCATGGGCGACCGCGCCGCTGACCTCGTCCGGATAGCCGATGACGGCCGACTCCTTCACCAGCGGGTGGGCGTCGAGGAGTTCCTCGATCTCGGCGGGCGACACCATGTAGTTGTCGCACTTGAACAGGTCCTTGATGCGGTCGACGACGAACAGGAAGCCGTCCTCGTCGAGGTACCCGATGTCTCCCGTGGCCAGCCAGCCGTCGGCGTCGACCGGGCTCGGCTCCTCGGGGTCGAGGTAGCCCTTCATCACCTGCGGCCCACGGACGAGCACCTCGCCGCGCCGGCCGGGTCCGAGCACCTGACGCGTCCTCATGTCCACGATCCGGCACTCGGTGTCCCGCACGACCGGACCCACCGAGCCCGGCCGAGGGTCGCCGGGCCCCGCCGAGTGGGTCAGCGGGGACGTCTCGGCCAGCCCGTACCCCTGGAACACCGGAATCCCGAAGTGCTCCGCGAGCCGGGTTCCGACCCGGGGCGAGAGCGCGCTGCCCCCCGAGGCGATCATCCTGACCGTGTCCAGGCGCAGCTCCGGCAGCTCCGGGTCCGTGGCCAGCCGGTTCAGTTTCATCGGGATCGTGTAGAAGTGGCTGGCGCCCGCGGCGTTCGCCGTCTCGATCGCCGCCCGGTTCTCCGGCGCTGTGCACGGCACATGGACGGCACCGGCGTGGACCACCGCGTTCATGTGCATCAGATGGAACTTGGGCAGGTGGTTCAGGACCACCGAGTCCGGCCCCAGTCCGTGCGCCTCGGCCACCTGGGCGGCGTTGACGGTCAGATTGCGGTGGGTGAGCAGAACTCCGCGCGGCAGACCGGTCGTTCCGCTGGTGAACTGCACGCACGCCACGTCCTCGGGCGACATCGCGGGTGGTGCCGCCATCGCGTTGCCGCGCACCTCGTAGGCCGCGCTCAGGTCGTCGATGGTCCGGATGTCGTTGGCGTCCGAGACCGGTCCCGGACCCACCAGGACCGCCTCGCGCAGCTCGGGCAGCCGGTCCCGCACCCGGCGCAGCTGGGCGAAGAGTTCGGTGGTCACGAGGGCCAGCCGGGCGCCCGAGACGGACAGCAGGTGGTGCAGGACGTGCGGCGGCAGCATCGGATTGATCGGCGCGGCGATGTTGCCGCTGCGGATGATCCCGTAGAACCCCGCCATGAAGTCGGGGTGCAGTGGCGAGGCGATCGCCACCACACAGCGCTCCTCGCCCAGCAGACCCCGCAGGGCCGCGGCGCACATGGTCGCGGCCCGGTCGATCTCGGCGTAGGTGATGTCGCCGTATTCGGCGCGGATCGCCGTCTTCCTCGGGTGGGCGCGGGCGGCGGCCGACAGCAGGTCGTCGACGGTGGTGACGGACTCAGCCATGGGCGCGCTCCTCCGCGTACGTACGTGCGTGCTCCAGCGTGGTCCGGCTGTTCTTGCCCAGCGCGGTACGGATGATCGTCTTCGCCTCGTCGACCGTGGCCTGGTCGCCGAGGACCTTGGCGACACCCGCCCGGTCGACGAGCACCACGTGCCGCGAGGTGGCCAGGACGGTGCCGTCCGGCTGCTCCCGCAGCAGCCACTCGCCGGTGTGGCCGGCCATGGCCGCGGGAACGACGGTCTGCTTGTAGACGATGCGGTGCTCGGGGAAGCAGACCCGCACCGAACGCGTGGTGTGCGTCGTGCCGTCTGCCGTGCGGGTGTCCATCTCCATCTCCTGGATGCCCGCGACATCCTCGCGCAGCTCCAGACGGGCGACATGCGGCAGGCGCTCCGGCCACCGCGCCGCGTCCGCGAGGAAGGCGTACACGTCGCCGATCGCGCCGCGGATCCTTACGGAGTCGTCGAAGGAGAGCGTCAGCTCCTCGATCCCGCCGTCGAGTTCGGCGGCGCCCCGCAGCCGGTCCAGCTCGGCCCGGCTGTTGCGGTCGACGGCCTGCCGGATCCACCGCAGGCCCTCGGGGTCGTCGCCGACGGCGCGGTAGTCGTGGTGCAGGACGACCAGGGTCTCCTGCTCGGACCTGGGCTCCAGCACCCACTCGCCGCCCATCGCCGCCACCGGCGGCTGGGTGATCTCCTGGCGGAACCGGACCGACAGCCGGTCGCGGTCCAGGTTGCGGCGCGAAGTCCAGGTCTTCACCTCGCCGTTGGCCAGGGCCCACAGCCGGATCCGCTCGTCGGAGCCGGTGAGCTCGAGCCGCTCGGCGTGCACGGTGGGTGGAAACACGTAGGGCCACCGCTCCACGTCCGCGATCAGCGCGAAGACGGCCTCGGCGGGCGCCTTCACGGTCACGGAGTGCCGGACGCGCTGTGCCACTGACTCAGCCATGGCGTCTGTGTCCTCCAGCCTCAGGCCCGCCGGCGCCGGAGGAACTCCTGGGCGCTCTTGAGGGAATCGAGGTTGCGTCCGCCGCGCACCTCGGCGACATGGCCCTTGGCCTCCTCCACGGTCCAGCCGCGCTTGGCCACGCCGTTGCGCTTGAGCAGCTCGGTCTGGCCGGTGCGCACCAGCACGCCCTCAGGGGTCTGCTCGAAGTACATGTAGCCGTAGAGCATGTCGTCGAGCGGCGGCAGGCCCTCCAGCTGCCGCCAGATGATCTTCTCGTTGGGGAAGCAGACCCGGGCCTGCTTGGTCGTGTGGAGGGCGCCGCTGGGCACCTGCACGTCCATCACCACGACCTGGAGGTGCTCGACGTCCTCCTTGGCGGAGGCGCTCAGGCAGTGCGGAATGCGCTCGTTCCAGCGGTCCACCTCGTAGAAGTAGTTGTAGACGTCCTCGATCGGCTCGTCGATGACCAACTGCGCCTCGTACGAGACCTCCAGCTCGGCGATGTCGTCGCGGGCGTCGACGAAGCTCCTCAGCTGCTCAAGCTGGGCGGTGGCACCGCGGTCGAGCAGTTGGACGGCCTCCTCGCCGCCGGCCGCCGTGCCGTCGAGGGTGTACTCGTGGCGCAGCTCCACCACGGTGACGCCCCCGGACTGCGGCTTGAAGGACCACTCGCCGGTGGCGGCGGTCAGCGGGGCGGCGGGGTTCTCGTGCACGAAGGTGATCCGCCCGGCCGCGCGGTCCAGTTCCCGGTGGGCACGCCAGGTGCGCACCGAGTCGAGCGGCTGGATCCAGGACCACCGCTCCACCCGGTCGCTGTCCTCGCCGCGCTCCGCGTACGCCGTGTGAATGACCGAGTTGAAGATCCGCCTGTGCTGCTCCACGTCCGCGACCAGGTCGAAGACGACCTCGACCGGAGCCTCGACGGTGACGGAGTGGGCGGAGCCCTTGGTGATGCTCGACACGGATTCGCTCCTCTACGCGTTGGCGCCGCGACGGCAAGCACGAACATGCGGCGCTCGGAGGGCGAATCTGCCAAGCCCCGCTCGAGACCGGCTCCAGGCGTGCTGGACGCCCGTCTGCCGGGCCCGGCAGGGCGGACGGCAGGCTTCGAGCCCGGATCGAGACGGGCCGGTGACCGTGGGGTCGATACACCATCGACTCGGGACGGGAAGCACCGTGAAGGAACGAAAGCTGGGAACCGGCGGACCCGAGGTGTCCGCCATCGGGCTGGGCTGCATGGGGATGTCGGGCGGGTACGGCGCCGCCGACCCCGGCGAGTGCGTACGCGCCGTCCGGCACGCGCTGGACCTCGGAATCACCCTCTTCGACACGGCCGACTTCTACGCCGACGGCGAGAACGAGCGGCTGCTGGGCAGGGCACTGGCCGGCCGCCGCGCCGAGGCGGTGATCGTCACCCGCGGCGGCGTGCGCGCCCGCACCCCGGGTGGGCCGCCCACCGTCCTCGACGGCAGCCCCGCCTACCTGCGCCGGGCGTGCGAGGCCTCGCTGCGGCGGCTCGGCGTCGACCACATCGACGTCTACTGCCTGGGCCGGGTCGACCCCGACGTACCGGTCGAGGAGAGCATGGGGGCGCTGGCCGGACTGCTCACCGAGGGCAAGATCGGGCACATCGCGCTGTCGGAGGTGTCCGCGCAGACACTGCGGCGAGCGCACGCGGTGCACCCGGTCACGGCCCTGGAGAGCGAGTACTCGCTGTGGGAGCGGCACCTCGAGGGCGACATCCTGCCCGCCGCCCGGGAGCTGGGGGTGGGCCTGCTCGCCCACACCCCGCTGGGCAAGGGCTTCCTGACGGGAGCTCTGCGCAGCCCCGGCGAACTGGGCGAGCGCGACCACCGCCGCAACCACCCCCGCTGGCAGGGAGACAACTTCCGGCACAACCGCGCGATGGTCGACGAGGCCGCCGAGACCGCCGCGGAGCTGGGCGTCAGCCGTGCCCGCCTCGCGCTCGCCTGGCTGCTGTCCCGCGGCGAGGACATCGTCCCGATCCCCGGCAGCAGGCGGCCCGCCCACTTGGCGGACAACGCCGCGGCGGCCGAACTGCGTCTGTCCGTGGAGCAGACCGCGCGACTGGAGGGCATCTTCCGGCCCGGCCGGGTGGCGGGATCACGCCACCCCGCCCACCGCAAGCAAGCCGGCGCCGACCGCGACGGCTGACCGGCACGCCGTGCCGCTCGTAGGTGCAGGGGGTGATCCGGGACCACGTCACCGGATCACCCCCTGCGGCTTCATGTGTGGCGTCGGACAGACCCGAACCAGGTGGTCAGCGCCTCACGCAGCCCCTCGGGCTCCGTGTCCCCGGGACCCGCGGCCCAGGCGACGTAGCCGTCGGGCCGGATCAGCAGCGCGTCGGCCGGCGGGGCCGCGACGCCGTCGGCCCGCACCGCTCGCACTCGGGGCGACCAGGCCTCGGCGACGCCCTGCGCCTTGCCGGAGAAGTCGAGCAGCAGTCCATGGCCCGAGTGCAGCAGACGGACCAGGCTCGTGTCGCCGTCCGCGGTCTTCAGCGTCAGATCCCTGGCGAACGTCCCGGTCAGGGAGTGGTCCCCGGTCGGCTCCAGGCGCGTGGCCGCCCCGGTGGCCAGCTCCGCGAGATGGCGGTTGACCTCCGGGAACTCCAGCAGCCTGGAGAACAGCGTGCGCAGCGCGGTGACATTGCGGTCCGGGTTCAGCAGGGCGAGCTGGGTCCTGCTGTAGTCCAGGACGGCCTCGGCGGCCGGCCGCCGCTCCGTCTCGTAGCTGTCGAGCAGCCCCTCCGGGGCCCAGCCGTGCACCAGCGCGGCGAGTTTCCAGCCGAGGTTCGCGGCGTCCTGCAGACCGAGGTTCAACCCCAGCCCGCCGTAAGGGAAGTGCACATGCGCCGCGTCACCGGCGAGCAGCACCCGTCCGGCGCGGTACCGCTCCGCCAGGCGCGTGGTGTCGCCGAACCGCGTCATGAAGGTGGGGTCGGTGATCGCCAGGTCGCGGCCGAGGATCCGGCGGACCGCGCCGCGGAACTCCTCGAAGGTCACCGGGGCGTCGCGGTCCGGGTGGGGGCGCCCGAACTCGTTGGTGACGATCCGTACGACACCGTTGGGCCGCGGGTTGATGTTGACCGTGCCGACCTCGGTGCGGGTGATGCCGCGCCGCTCCTGGGCCATCGTCGGCAGGGAGCAGTCGCAGAGCATCCCGCCCACCGTGGCGTCCGTGCCCGGGAAGGCGATGCCGGCGAGCTTGCGGACCGTGCTGCGCCCGCCGTCGCAGCCCACCAGCCAGCGGCCGCGCACCCGGCGCTCGCCGTCCGGAGCGGCGACCTCGGCGATCACCCCGTCCGTGTCCTGCGCCAGGCCGACCACGTCGTGTTCCCGCAGGACGGTCACACCGAGCGCCCGCGCCCTGGCCTCCAGGACCTCCTCGACCTTCGTCTGCGGCACGTTGAGCAGATACGGATGGTCGGCGTCGATCCTGTCGAGTTCCAGCAGCGGCCACAGCCCGGCGAACGGCATCTTCGGCCAGGGAGCCTTCTCGTGCATCAGCCCGTCGAGGAGCCCGCGGCGGTCCAGGGTCTCCACGGTACGGGCGTGCAGCCCCCAGGCCCGGGCGACGGTGGGCCGCCCCGCGGTGCGCTCCAGCACCACCGCCCGCACCCCGGCGAGGCCCAGCTCACAGGCGAGCATCAGCCCGACCGGGCCGCCGCCCGCGATCACGACGTCCGTGGTGAGGTCGGCGGCGGCGTCCGCCCCGGTGCTCTTCCCCGCGTCCGGGGTCATGGGCAACTCCTTTTCCTGGGTGGTGTCTTCGGCGTCGGCGGTCATGCCCGGTGGCCCGCGACGATGCGCAGCGGGAGCCCCGGCCGCTCGACGGTCTCCAGACCGGTCAGCCCGGCCGAGGCGAGGATCTTCCGGTACATCGTCGGGGAGTGCAGCTCGCCCTCCCGGGTCCAGGCCAGCATCAGCAGGTTGAGCATGTGGGCGTGGTAGTCCCGGGCGGGCGGCCGATCCCCTGTGGTGAAGCCGACCACCACCACCCGGCCGCCCGGCCTGAGCCGCTCGGCCAGCCGCCGCACCAGGTCGATGCAGCGCCGGGCGGAGAACTGGAACAGGAAGTTGCCGAGCACGATCACGTCGTACTCCCCGTCCGGGTCGGTCTCGAACGCGTCGCCGGGCAGATAGCGGACGCGGTCGGCCAGCCCCGCCCGCTCCGCGTGCCCCTTCGCGACCTCGAGCACCTGCGGCCAGTCCAGGCAGGCGACCGTGGCCCGGGGGTCCTGCTCGGCCAGGGTGAAGCCGAACAGGCCGTGCCCGCAGCCGATGTCGAGGATGTCGAGCGAGTCACGTTCCTTCGCCCACGGCAGGACGGTGTCCGCGACGAACTGGGCTCCGGGCCGGGTCGCGAAGGTCAGATGGGTGGCGAAGTCCACCCAGTACGGGAAGTCCGGCGACTCCCCGTTGGTGTCCAGGAGCGTGCCGCCGTGGCGGACGACGTCGGCGAGGTCACGCATCGTGTCCCACTCCCAGTCGCTCGCCGCGACGTTCACGATGCCGCCGCTGTACTGCGGGCTGTCGGTCA
This sequence comes from Streptomyces sp. HUAS CB01, assembly GCF_030406905.1. Taxonomy (NCBI): domain Bacteria; kingdom Bacillati; phylum Actinomycetota; class Actinomycetes; order Kitasatosporales; family Streptomycetaceae; genus Streptomyces; species Streptomyces chengbuensis. The sequence continues at coordinate 3,349,467 of NZ_CP129137.1, read as the reverse complement.
CGAGCAGCTCGCGCGCGCCCTCGGGGAGGCTGAACTGCTCCCCCTCCGCCACCAGCAGCCCGGCCGCGGCCAGGGCCCGCAGCAGGACGCGGGTGCCCCTGGGGTCGGTCCGCAGGATCGCGGCGACGTCGTCGGGATCGGCGGGACCCGCGGCCAGCGCGTCGAAGACCTTCAGGCGGATCGCGGCGCGCAGCAGATACGTCGCCTTGAAGGCCGTCATCATCTCGAGCAGCCGCTCACGGCTGACCGGGGCATCGGTGTCGGACATGATCTCCTCCGTGGTGCCGGGCACGTGGTCGTCAAAGGTGGCACTGCGGACTCGAACCGGCGTCAACCCTGGGTTGAGCGGTCCAGGGACTGTCCGGCGGAGCACGCCGGCCGCAAAGGAACGGCATCTCGTCCACGCAGGTGAGCGGGGCGTGGTGCGTCCGGTTGCAAAGCGGAGGAGGCTGTGACATCCGCCGCAGCCGCGGCGGGCGACGCGAGGGGGTCCCCCGCTCGAGCGAAGTCGAGAGTGGGGGAGCCGGTGACCGGCGGCGACGCCGCAGAGGGGCGCGCCATGCCCCGCGACGGCGGCGTGATCCGCCGACGGGCCCTGGCCCCGTCGAGCGCCGCGCGAGCGGCCCGGCGCACTGTCCTCATGCGCAGGTGCCGACACTCCCGCACCCGTGCATCGGAGCGTTCCGCGGCTCGACGAGGAGGCATGGATGAAGCAGCGCGGCAGGACGTGGTCGAGGTGCGCGGAGGCGCTGATCGACCGGTGCGTACGGCCGTTCTGGGCGGGGCTGGTCGTACAGGGGCGGCTGATGGCGGGCGAGCCCCACTGGCTCCACCCGTACGATCCGCAGGCTGTCGCCGCACTCTGGCAGCGCCTCGACGGCCCCCCACCGGGCCATCCAGAACGGCTGTGCGCGGAGCCCTTCCCGGCGGAGCTGGAACGGATGCTGCGCGGCAGGTGACGGCAGAGCACAGCGGCCCGGTCCGCCGGGAAGGGGAGCCGGCGGGCCGGGCCGCTTGCGCGGTGATCGGACGATCAGTCGCGCGTGGCGATGAGCATGTGCACATTGGTGCCGGCCATGAGGTCCTCCTGGCCGTCCTTCACCGTGAATCCCTTGTCCTGGAGCAGCGTGCGGACGTACGCGAGCCGTCCCTCGACGTCGTGCACCTCGGTCACCACCCGGCGGACCTTCGGCCACAGCTGCTCCGGCACGCCCTCGAGCACATCCAGCTCGGCCCGCTCCACGTCGATCTTCAGCAGGGCGACCTCGTCGACCCCGTGCCGCTCCGCCAGCTCACCGACGGTCACCACGTCCACGGTGGACACGATGCCCTTCTCGAAGGTCGCCGCGATCGAGTCGTGGTGCAGCTCGATGAACTCCTCGCGCATCCCGGTGGTGCGCATGTACGCCTTGCTGATGTTGATGTTGTCCTCGACATCGGCGTACAGCGTGGAGTTGGCGGGCGACTCCGGGTAGTACGTCAGCTCCATGGTCCCCGGGGCCTTGCCCACGGCCGCGTTCACCGCGACCGCGTCCGGCACGTACCGCTCCAGGTTGCGCCGCAGGGCCGCGAAGCACGACGGGGCCGGCTCGGCGGAGATGATGCGGATGCCCGGCACCAGGTCGGCGTACACCATGGCCGTCAGGCCGATGTTGCCGCCGATGTCGAGGACGACATCGCCCTTGGAGAGGCCGCGTATCCCTTCGAGGTAGTACTCGTCGCCCTTCACCGCGTGCCAGAGCATGACCGCCTGCTCCGCGCTCGGCGCGACGATCTCCCGGCCGTCTGCCAGCTTGGCGGTCTCCAGCTCGCCGGCGATCGGCTGCTGTTCGGACATGAAACCCTGCCTCTCTTGTGACGGTTCCCAGCCTCACGATGGGGCTGGGCGATCGAACTCGGCTCGCGGGCGCCTCAAGGTCCGCGGACGGGCCGGCGGGCGCGTGGTCCCCTCCGGGCTACCAGAGGGAGTGCATGCAGGCGACGAGGCTGCGGGCCTGCATGTTGACGTAGCCGTTGTGCTGGTGGAGCTCCATGAGCTGGCCGAGGGTCGCCCACTGGAAGTCCGGGGGCACCTCGGCCGGGAAGGCGTCGTCCACCTCGACGACGAGATAGCGGTTGCGGGCGTGGTGGAAGCGGCCGCCCTCCTCCGACTGGACAACGTCGTAGTGGATCCGCTCCCGCGGCGCGTCGAGCACGTACCGCAGATACGGCGGGTCGTCGTCCGGTGGGGCGAGGTTGTCGTGCGGGTTCGCCTGCACCGTGGGGCCCAGCTCCGCCGTGTCGCGGCAGCCCGGCTCCACCGTCGTGCGCAGCAGTACGTGCAGGACGCCGTCGATCCTGCGGGCGAGGAAGGCGACGACACCGACGCCGTTCGGTTCCAGCAGCGGCTGGGTCCAGCTGCTCACCTCGCGGTTGCCGGAGTGCACCGACACCGCGACGATGCGGAAGAACCTGCCGTCCTCGCGGGCGATCTCGTCCGCGGACCGGTGCCAGTCGGGGACCTCGGCCAGCGGAATGCGCCGGGCGGTGAGCGGGTGACGCAGCCGGGTGTCGTTGATCCGGCTCGCGAGCGAGACGGTGGTGTGCAGCGCCCCCGCGTCACCCGGCGCGAGCGAGCGGCGGAGCACCGCCTGGAGGGCGGTGGCGCCGGAAAGGTCGCCGAGTTCACACGGGTCGGTGAACCGTATGCACGACAGCACCGACCGGCTGTCCATGTTGACCAGGTCGGGCACGGCCAGCAGGCGCCGCAGCTGTCCCAGCGTCAGCCAGCAGAAGCCCTCGTGCACGGGCAGGTCGCCCGTCACCTCGACGACCATGTTGCGGTTGCGCTTGTGGAAGAACCAGGAGCCCTGTTCCGACTGCAGGACGTCCACCAGGACCGTGGAACTGCCGGGCCTGGTGAAGTGGTCGAGGTACAGAGGGGTCTTCCCCTTGTGCACCGTGGTGAAGTTGCTCCTGGTGGCCTGCACGGTCGGCGACAACTGCAGCCGGTTGACGTTGCCGGGCTCCATCTTGACCTGCATCAGGCAGTGCAGGACGCCGTCGAACTCCTTCACCAGGATGCCGAGGATGCCGACCTCCGGCTGATGGATCACCGGCTGCCGCCATACGCCGTGGGCGGGCGAGCCGGTGTGCGCGGTCACGCCCTCGACGGTGAAGAACCGCCCGCTGTCGTGGCCCAGGTTTCCCGTCGCGTCGTCGAAACTCCACTGGTCGAGTTCCTTGAACGCGATGCGCTCGACGTGCGACGCCTCGCGGCGGCCCATCTCACCCAGCCACGCGTGGAACTGAGCGTCCGTCACCACCCTGCCGCAGTCGGCCAGCGCGGAGAGCGTGAACCGGCGCTCCGGGCCGTCGCCGCGCCGCGCCGGACGCGGCCCGGCCGGCGTGGCACGGGTGCTGGTCACGGACACGGCGACCACCCCCCCTCGCGTGCCGCACGGGCGGCGGCGTCGAGCACCTGCTGGCCCCGGTGCCCGTCGCCGATCGTCGGCAGGCCCGGCACATCCCGGCCGCAGAAGGCCGCGATCATGTCGGCCGCCTGCCGGGCCGAGCCGGTCCGGTGCACCAGCATCAGCTCCTCGAACGAGCCCGGCCGTGTCCCCCGCGTGTCCACCCCGTCCGCGGGTACGACGACGGGACCCTCGCCGGCCCTGGCCAGCACCACCTCGGTGGGCCGGTCCGAGGTGAAGGTGACCGCGCCCCTGCTGCCGACGACGTCCAGCTCGTGGTGGAAGCGCCGGTGGGGCGTCGGGGGCAGGATCCTGCTCAGCACGACCGACGCCCGGATGCCGGAGGCCAGTCGGAGCGTGGCGGTGCAGTCGTCCCAGTTGCGCACGGGCACCGGGCGGCCGGACTCGTCCGGGCGCTCGGCGACGACCGTGACGGCGTCCGCGCTGACCGAGCTGATCTCCCCGCCCAGCCAGCGCACCAGGTCGACCGCGTGCGGCCCCAGATCGCTCAGCACCCCGTACGCGTACTCGGCGTCGTCGTAACGCCAGGTCCACGGCGCCGACGGATCCCCCGACAGCGCGGCCCGGGTGACGTAGCGCAGATGGCGGATCTCCCCGATCTCACCCTCGACGACCAGCCGCCGCAGTGTGCCGACCGCGGGATGCCAGCGCTGGGTGAAACCGACCATCGTCCGTACGCCGGCGCAGTCACGCACCATACGTGCGGTGTCCTCGGCGTTCCCGGCCAGCGGCTTCTCGCAGAAGACGTGCAGCCCGCGGCGGGCCGCGGCGGCGACGGCCGCCGGGTGCGCCGCGGGGGACGAGCCGATCAGCAGGGCGTCCAGCTCGGTCTTCTCCAGCATGGTGTCGAGGTCGTCGAAGGACTCCGGGATGCCGTTCTCCCGGGCCGCGGCGGCCGCGCGACCGGCGTCGCGACCGCACACCGCCCGCACCTCGACCTCGTCCGATGCCAGCAGCGGCGGCAGCAGATACCGCTGGGCCCACCAGCCGTGACCGTGCAGCCCGATCCGCAGAGGCGTCTTCATGACCGGCATCCCCTCACAGGGCCCTCGACGGCAGGCCCGCCCGTCGGGCGGCGGCGGCGAACACCTCGTACGTCGGCGGCAGCGCCTCGACCGCCGCCACGTAGCGGGCCCGGTCCTGCGCGAGCCGGTCCCGGGTCGCCGGGTCGTGCAGCAGCGCCTCCAGACCGCTCACCACCCCCTCCTCGTCGAGGAGTTCACGGCGCGCGATGGCGTCCGGATAGCCGTTGCCCTTGAGCAGCGGCTCCATGAACGCGTGCAGGCCCTTGGGCCACAGCCGGAAGGGCTCGATCGGCACGGTGTGCCCGAGCCAGGTCCGGGCCGCAGGGCCGAGCCCGCCCAGCTCGCCGTCCACTGCCTCGATCGCCGCCGCGTCCGGCACATGGAAGCGGTTGGTGAGGAGCATGGCCGGGATGTCCATGAGGAGCGCCCTGATCACCGTCACCGCGTTGGTGGTCAGCGACAGCACCGCGTCCGACGCGCACAGCAGCGCGTGGTACCGGTCCGGCGGGCACAGCGGCAGCAGGTGCAACTGCTCGGCCGGCAGCGCCCGGAACGGGGCCGGCACATGCTGCCCGATGAACAGGAAGTGCGTGTTCGAGGGCAGCCGGCGCAGATAGGAGGCGAGCAGCCCCGGCACGCCGTCCGCGAGCCGGGTGATCATCTCCGTCATGCCGGGCTCGTCCTTGCCCGGCTGCTGCCAGGCGGACACCGGGACCATCAGCAGCCGGTCCGTCGCGGCAAGGCCCAGCTCCGCACGGACCGCCCGCCGACCGGCCTCGGACAACCGCTGCTCGGGAGGCAGGATCCGGTACGGGAAGCCCCGCCCGGAGGCCCCCGCGTCCAGGTGGCACACCGGGACCGGCCGCAGATGGGCGGGCATGTCGAGGATGCGCCGGCTGACCTCGCGCTCGTACTCCCGGCCGCACACATCGAAGCGGAAGGAGGTGTTCTCCCACTCCCAGATGTCGATGGGCAGCACGGGCAGCTGGTAGTCGTCGAGGAACCAGGGATCGGTGTGGAACCGGCGGATCAGGGTGCCCCAGTAGTTGAGGTAGTCGGCGAGCACGAAGGCGTCGGGCTGGACCTCGCGCACCACCGAGTCGATGACGTCCCGGACTTTCCGCCCCTGCTCCGGTTCGACGACCGTGTAGGGATAGCCGTGGTGCCGGATCAGTGCCTCCGCCGCGCGGGAGATCACGTAATGGCTCTCCACGCCCGCGGTGCGGAGCTGATTGGTGAGGCCGATGCCGATGAGTGTGTCCCCGTAGGCCACGGTGGACAGTGCGAAGTTGAGTACTTTCATCCCGTTCTTCTCCCGGTGCCCGTCAGGGCCTCGATCGATGGGTCGGCCCCGCCCCTTCTCGGGTGCCATGAGGACCGAGAGTGGGAAGTCGCGCTCAAGGGCCGCTCGACGCACCTCGGTTCGCGGTCCGCGGTGGCGTCCGGCGGCAGGGGCCTCGAGCGGATGTCGAGTTCCCGTTCAGCGCCGCTGGTGATGCTCGCGGCATGCGTACTTCCCCCTCCGGCGGCGGACGGGCCGCGGTGATCTGCGGGCTGGGCGCGTGGCTGCCGCCCCGGGCCGTCGGCAACGACGAGCTGGCCGCCCGTATCGACACCTCCGACGAATGGATCCGCTCGCGCACCGGAATCCGCACCCGGCACTTCGTCTCCCCGGGCATGCCGACCTCCCGGCTGGCGACGGAGGCCGGCGCGCGCGCCCTGGCGTCGGCCGGGCTCGAAACCGTGGACGCCGTCGTGCTCGCCACCACCACCCCGGACCGGCCGTGCCCGGCCACGGCTCCGCTGGTCGCGCACCGCCTGGGCCTGACGGGGCGGCCCGCGTTCGACGTGTCGGCGGTGTGCACGGGATTCCTGTACGCGCTCTCCACAGCGTCGGGGCTGATCGCCGCCGGCTCGGCCGACAGCGTTCTGGTCATCGGCGCCGATGCCTTCAGCACGATCGTCGACCCCGAAGAGCGGTCCACGGCCGTGGTGTTCGGCGACGGCGCGGGCGCGGTCGTGCTGCGCGCGGGGGAGTCGGCGGAACCGGGCGCGGTCGGCCGGGTCGAGCTGGGCGCCGACGGGTCGCTCACCGACCTGATCACCGTGCGCGCCGGCGGCTCCGAGACACGCTCGACGGACGTGCCGCCCACCCGTGCCGACGCCCACTTCTCCATGGCGGGGCAGGAGGTCTTCGCCCACGCGGTGACCCGGATGGCCGAGGCGTCCCGCACGGCGCTCGCGGACGCCGGATGGCGCACGGAGGAAGTGGACCGGCTCGTCGGCCATCAGGCCAACTCGCGCATCCTGCACGCGGTGGGGGAGCAGCTGGACGTCCCCCGGGACCGGATCGTGATCCATCTCGACAAGGTCGGCAACACGGCGGCCGCGTCGATCCCGCTCGCCCTGGCCCATGGCCAGTCCGCCGGCGAACTCCTCCCCGGCGCCCGCGTGGTGCTGACCGCCTTCGGCGGTGGCGCGACCTGGGGAGCCACGGCACTGACCTGGCCCTCCCTGAGAACCGTCTGAAAACCCACTGATCCCACACGTTCACGCCACCTGGAAGGGCGACCGACATGAGTGACGCCACGCAGCCGACGTTCGAGCAGATCGCAGAGATCATCGTGGAGAAGTTCGACGTGCCCCGTGACCGGATCGTCTCCGACGCCGTGCTCGAGGACATGGAGCTGGACTCCCTGGCCCTCATCGAGGTCGCGCTGGCGGTGAAGAAGCAGTTCGGCTTCGACGTGCCGACGGAGGACCTCAAGACCAGCGGAACCGTCGCCGACCTGTACGACGCCGTCACGACGGCCTTCCGCGCGTCATGAGCGACCGGTCGGTCTTCGTCACCGGAGGCAACCGGGGCATCGGCCTGGCCATCGCCCGGGCTTTCGCGGAGCAGGGCGACCAAGTGGCGGTGAGCCACCGCGACGGACCCGCGCCCGAGGGCGTCCTCGGTGTCCGCTGCGACGTCACCGACGCCGCCTCGCTGGACGCCGCGTTCGCCGAGGTCGAGCGGGTCCACGGGCCGGTCGACGTGCTGGTCGCCAACGCAGGAGTCACCCACGACAAGCTGGCCGTCCAGATGACCGACCAGGACTTCACCGTCCCGCTCGACACCAATCTGGTGGGGACGTTCCGGGTGGCGAGGCGGGCCGTTCCCGGCATGCTCGCGAACCGCTGGGGGCGGATGGTGTTCGTCTCCTCCGTCATGGGCACGCTCGGCTCCCCCGGGCAGGCGAACTACGCGGCGTCCAAGAGCGGGCTGATCGGGCTGGCCCGGTCCCTCGCCCACGAACTGGGCGGACGCGGGATCACCGTCAACGTGGTCGCCCCCGGATTCATCAGCACCGACATGTCGGCCGGGGTCAGCGACCGTCGGCGCGAGGAGCTGATCTCCATGACGGCCCTGCGACGCGCGGGCACTCCCGAGGAGGTGGCGAGCGTGGTCCGCTTTCTCGCCGGCGAGGAGGCGTCCTACGTCACGGGCGGCCTGATCCCGGTCGGCGGCGGCCTGGGGATGGGCTCGTGACCGGGTTGCTCGCCGGGAAACGGCTGCTGATCACCGGTGTCCTCACGGAGACGTCGATCGCCTTCCACGTGGCCCGGCTCGCCCAGCAGGAGGGCGCACGGATCGTGCTCACCTCCTTCGGGCGCGCGATGTCCATCACGCAGAGCATGGCCGAACGGCTCCCGCAGCCACCGCAGGTGCTCCGGCTGGACGTCACCGACGAGGCGGACCTGGCCGGACTGGCCGAGGCGGTGCGCGCCGAACTGGGCGGCCTGGACGGCATCCTGCACTCGGTGGCCTTCGCCCCGCAGACCGCGCTCGGCGGGGCCTTCCTCGACACCTCCTGGTCCGACGCGGCGACGGCACTGGAGATCTCGGCCTACTCCCTCAAGTCCCTGGTCACCTCCTGCCTGCCGGTGATGTCCGAGGGGGCCTCGGTGGTGGGGCTCGACTACGACGCCGGGCAGGCGTGGCCGGGATACGACTGGATGGGGGTGTCCAAGGCGGCGCTGGAGTCCGTGACCCGCTATCTCGCGCTGTACCTGGGCACGCGGCGCATCCGCGTCAACCTCGTGGCGGCCGGCTTCGTCCGCACCATGGCCGCCCGGGCCATCCCGGGCTCTCAGCGCTTGGAGGACATCTGGAGCAGCCGGCCTCCGCTGCCCTGGGACGTGCACGATCCCGCTCCCGCGGCCCGGGCGTGCGTCGCCCTGCTGTCGGACTGGCTGCCCATGACCACCGGTGAGGTGCTGCACGTCGACGGCGGACTGCACGCCGTCGTCACCTGACCGACCCACCGACGACGACGGACGAGGACATGGAGGCGACGCGGTGACCACGGAAACGATGCCCGCCGACGCGCGCGGACGGATCGCCGAGCTGCACGAGATCCGTGCGCAGGCGTTGGCCGGCCCGAGCGAGAAGGCGACCGCGGCGCAGCACGCCAAGGGCAAGCTGACCGCCCGGGAGCGGATCGAGCTGCTCCTGGACCCGGGCTCCTTCCGGGAGGTCGAGCAGTTGCGCCGGCACCGCGCGACCGGTTTCGGCCTGGAGGCCAAGAAGCCGTACTCCGACGGTGTGATCACCGGTTGGGGCACGGTGGAGGGTCGTACGGTCTTCGTCTACGCCCATGACTTCCGGATCTTCGGCGGTGCGCTGGGCGAGGCGCACGCCACGAAGATCCACAAGATCATGGACATGGCCATCGCGGCGGGCGCGCCACTGGTGTCGCTGAACGACGGTGCGGGTGCCCGTATCCAGGAGGGTGTCTCGGCGCTGGCCGGTTACGGCGGCATCTTCCAGCGCAACACCAGGGCGTCCGGGGTGATCCCGCAGATCAGCGTGATGCTCGGCCCGTGCGCGGGCGGCGCGGCGTACAGCCCGGCGCTGACGGACTTCGTGTTCATGGTCCGCGAGACCTCGCAGATGTTCATCACCGGCCCGGACGTGGTCAAGGCGGTGACGGGCGAGGACATTACCCAGAACGGCCTGGGCGGCGCGGACGTGCACGCGGAGACCTCCGGTGTGTGCCACTTCGCGTACGACGACGAGGAGACGTGCATCGCCGAGGTGCGCTACCTGTTGTCGCTGCTGCCGCAGAACAACCGCGAGAACCCGCCCCGGGTGGAGTGCACGGACGCGGTCGACCGTCGTAGCGAGGTGTTGCCGGACCTGGTCCCGGCGGACGGCAACCGGCCGTACGACATGGCGAGGGTGATCGAGGAGATCGTCGACGACGGCGAGTACCTGGAGGTCCATGAGCGCTGGGCGCGGAACATCGTGTGCGCGCTGGCCCGGCTGGACGGCCAGGTGGTCGGCATCGTCGCCAACCAGCCGCAGGTGCTGGCCGGTGTGCTGGACATCGAGGCGTCCGAGAAGGCGGCACGCTTCGTGCAGATGTGCGACGCGTTCAGCATCCCGCTTCTCACCCTTCTCGATGTGCCGGGCTTCCTCCCGGGTGTCGACCAGGAGCACGGCGGGATCATCCGGCACGGCGCGAAGCTGCTGTACGCCTACTGCAACGCGACGGTGCCGCGGATCTCGCTGATCCTGCGCAAGGCGTACGGAGGCGCCTACATCGTCATGGACAGCCAGTCCATCGGCGCGGACCTGACCTATGCCTGGCCGACGAACGAGATCGCCGTGATGGGCGCGGAGGGCGCCGCCAACGTCATCTTCCGCCGTCAGATCGCCGGGGCCGACGACCCCGACGCCATGCGGGCCCGCATGGTCAAGGAGTACAAGTCCGAGCTCATGCACCCGTATTACGCGGCCGAGCGCGGCCTGGTGGACGACGTGATCGACCCCGCGGAGACCCGCGAGGTCCTCGTCGAGTCCCTCGCGATGCTCCACACCAAGCACGCCGACCTGCCGTCCCGCAAGCACGGCAACCCCCCGCAGTAACCCAGCGGATCCTTCGCGGTACCCCCGCGGAAACCTCGTCCACGGAGACTGACACCCATGAACCTCCCTGACATTCGCGTCGAGAAAGGTCACGCCGAGCCGGAGGAAGTCGCCGCCATCACGGCGATCCTGCTCGCCCGCGCGGCCGTCCGGCCCTCCGCCCCGACCCCGGCCCACCGGGGCCGCGCGAAGGCGGGCTGGCGCCGCCTGGAGCGCGAGCCCGGGTTCCGGGCACCGCACAGCTGGCGCTGAGTCTTCAGCTCGAACTGGAGATACTGCCGTGGCGCCCGGGGGCCGGCCCGGCGGCGGGACCCGTGTGAGCTAACCGCGATCCGCCCCGTCATAAGCCGGCGCGCCAACCTGGACTTATTCAAGAGTGGGCTTTCATTCGTGCGTGCGTGCCCGGCGTTGGCCCCGGACGGTCGCGAGGGCAGGGATCGGGGCGGGGTGGCGGTGGTGTGCGGTGGTCACTGCGATCGCGGATCACCGTGGAGGCCGTCTACACCTTTGAAGTGCCAACCCGCCAGTGTTCGAACCGGCATCGCTGTCTCGCTGGTCGCGAACGTCGCAGCCGTTCCCTGCAGTCGGCTCACGGCGGACAGGTGATGCGCCCCGGCCGCCTGTCAGGTACGGCGGGATCCCGACGGATTGGCCGTCCACTTGCTCGCCCCGCGTGCCCGCGTCGAACTAACCGCTCTTCAGGAGGGGACGGCGGCCGAGGTCGAGCAGGCCCTGCGCACGCTGGACAGCGACCATCTGGGCACCGGATATCGCCCGGGCTTCGGGTACACCGACGGATACGAGGCCGTGAGCCGTCTGATCGAGCCGATCATCGAGCAGTACGAGGCCGATGTCCGTCGCCGTCCGGCGCTGGGCATGCCTGACGCGGCCGAGGCCGTGGCCCTCGGCGTACTCGACGGCCTGGACGCCTGCGAAGGCGACTACGACGGCGACGAGGTGCTGTGCTACGCCGTGGAGGGTCTCGCCGAGACCTACGGGTACAAGATCCGTGAACTGATGCGCACCGCAGGCCGAGCCGTGGAGTGGACCCGCCCTGCCCCTCATGTGTCTCACCGCACAGCCGAGGGCCGAACCCGCCGACTGCCAGCTCACCGCCCTGGAACACCTCTACGACCACGCGAGCGCGACCGGCATCGCCCTCCCATCAAAGATCAAGACAGCGAGTCAATGATCCGCAGGCCGTAACCTTCCGGCATTGGGCTCATAGGCCGGGGTGGAAACCCCGAGGTTACGGGCTGACTACATGCCAGCCTGACGAGGCGGCACCTCGATCACCCGGTTACAGGTTCCGCGGCATCGAACCGCTCGGCCGCCTCCAGCCGCACCCGCTTTTGCCTCTCCTGCTCGGCGGGGGTCAGCTCGCCTTCTTGCGCGTACCGCACACAGTCGTACCCTGAGACAAAGACCGTGGTTTTCTGTTTGGCGGCCACTGTTCAGGAGACCAGGATTGGCTACGGGGACGGGGCAGATCGAGGCGGGACTGGCCGCGAAGTTCGGTGTGATCTTTCCGCACCTGGATGAACGGCAGCGGCGGTTGCCGATGGGGGCGGAAGATGCATGGCCAGCCCCTTTCCGCTGCGGCCGAGGGAAGCGTTGTGATTGTCGATCTAGTCGGCCGGATCAGACCGTTGAGTAAGGCCAGCCAAAACCGCCACGGTCAAGGTGGGCGATCACTTAGCTGTGTTCCGGCCCCAGCTCCCATAGCAGTCCATGTAAGTGCGTGGACCTCTTTCATGTAGTTCAGCGCGCCTGCATCGACCACTCTGATTTTGCAAGGGACCCAGCTGATGGGGAACTCCCACGATGTCTTGATCGCTGATCCGGCTGGCAATCTGATCACTCTCGCCAAATGTGAGCAACGCTTCGCGGAGGTGCTGGCCGATATCGTGGGCACCGAGCACGTGTCGGTTGACAGCCATTTCTTTGATGATCTCGGTGCCGACTCGATGTTGATGGCCCGTTTCTGCGCCCGGGTGCGCAAGCAGGCCGATCTGCCTTCGGTGTCGATGCCGGACGTCTACAAGCACCCGACGATTCGAGGGCTTGCGGCCGCCCTCGCCGGCGACGTCTTGATCGCTGATCCGGCTGGCAATCTGATCACTCTCGCCAAATGTGAGCAACGCTTCGCGGAGGTGCTGGCCGATATCGTGGGCACCGAGCACGTGTCGGTTGACAGCCATTTCTTTGATGATCTCGGTGCCGACTCGATGTTGATGGCCCGTTTCTGCGCCCGGGTGCGCAAGCAGGCCGATCTGCCTTCGGTGTCGATGCCGGACGTCTACAAGCACCCGACGATTCGAGGGCTTGCGGCCGCCCTCGCCGGCGACGTCTTGATCGCTGATCCGGCTGGCAATCTGATCACTCTCGCCAAATGTGAGCAACGCTTCGCGGAGGTGCTGACCGATATCGTGGGCACCGAGCACGTGTCGGTTGACAGCCATTTCTTTGATGATCTCGGTGCCGACTCGATGTTGATGGCCCGCTTCTGCGCCCGGGTGCGCAAGCAGGCCGATCTGCCTTCGGTGTCGATGCCGGACATCTACAAGCACCCGACGATTCGAGGGCTTGCGGCCGCCCTCGCCGATACCAAAACCGACACCAAAACCGACCCCAAAACCGACACCAAAACCAGGCCTGCCTCGCAGCCAGCAACTCCGGTGGCTCTCAGTGAGCCGCCGAGGCGGGCGCGCAATGGTGAGTACGTCCTCTGCGGGGCGTTGCAGCTCCTGTTCCTCCTCGGCTATCCCGCCCTTACCGTGAGCGTCGCGGTGAAGGGCTACGAATGGGTCTCGGCCAGCCCGAACCTGGTCGACACCTACCTGCGGGCGGTCGCGTACGGCGGCGCGATGTTCCTCGGCCTCTGCGCCCTTCCGATCCTGCTCAAGTGGGTGCTCATTGGCCGGTGGAAGCGGCAGCAGATCCGCGTCTGGAGCATGGCGTACTTCCGCTTCTGGCTCGTCAAGACCCTGGTCCAGCGGAACCCGATGGCGCTGTTCGTCGGTTCACCGCTCTACGTTCTCTACCTGAGGGCACTGGGCGCGAAGGTCGGGCGCGGCGCCGTCATCTTCTCCAGGAACGTGCCCGTGTGCACCGACCTGCTCAGCATCGGCGACGGCGCGGTGATCCGGAAGGATTCGTTCTTCAACGGCTACCGGGCCCACAACGGCATTATTCAGACGGGCGCGGTCAGCCTCGGCAAGGACGCGCTTGTCGGCGAGATGACGGTGCTCGACATCTGGACCTCGCTGGGTGACGGGGCCCAGCTGGGGCACTCCTCCTCGCTGCACGCCGGACAGACCGTGCCCGACGGGGAGCGCTGGCACGGCTCCCCCGCGCAGCCGACCGACGTTGACTGCCAGCGGATCCCCACGATGGACGTCAGCACCCGGCGACGGGTCGTCTTCGCGACCTTGCAGCTGGTGAACCTGCTTCTGGTGGGTACGCCGCTGACGTTCGTCGTGGTCCGCGCGCTCACGAAGATCCCGCAGCTCGTCACGCTGTTGGCCGCGGGACCGGTCTCCTTCACGAGCTGGGCGTTCTACCGCGACGACGCGCTGGTCATATCCGCCGTGTCCTTCTTCGGCGCGTTGCTCGTCGGCCTCGTGTTCGTGGGAACCGTTCCGCGCGTGCTGAACCTCTTCATCAAGCCGGACAAGGTCTACCCGCTGTACGGATTCCACTACTGGATCCACCGCGCGATCGCCCGCACGACGAACGTCAAGTTCTACAACGTTCTCTTCGGCGGCACCTCCTACATCGTCCACTACCTGCGTTGGCTGGGCTACGACCTTCGCGGGGTGCGGCAGACCGGTTCGAACTTCGGCGAAATGGTCAAGCACGACACCCCGTTCCTCAGCGCGGTCGGCAGCGGAACGCAGGTCGCGGACGGGCTGTCCCTCATCAATGCCGATTTCTCGAACACGTCGTTCCGGCTGTCCCGCGTGTCGATTGGGGCAGAGAACTTCCTTGGGAACATGATCACCTATACCGCGCAGGGCAAGACGGGCGACAACTGCCTCCTCGCGACGAAGGTCTTGGTTCCCCTCGACGGACAGCTGCGGGAAGGCGTAGGCCTGCTCGGCGCGCCCAGCTTCGAGATCCCGCGGTCGGTCAAGCGCGACCAGCAGCTGGAGGTGGATAGCGAGGACGAGCTGCGCGACCGCCTCCGGGCCAAGAACGTCCACAACAGCATCTCCATGGCGTTGTTGCTGCTGATGCGCTGGATCTTGTTCTTCGTCGGCACGGTGCTCTACCTGGCCGCCATCGACCTCTGGGCCTCCCTGGGTGTGCTCGCGTTCGCACTGGCCACCGCCGGGATCTTCGTCTTCACTGTCGCCTACAACGTCCTGATCGAACAGCTGATCCGGCCGTTGCAGGCCTTGCGGCCGCAGGGTTGCTCGATCTACGACCGCGCCTTCTGGCGGCACGAACGCTTCTGGAAGCTGTCTAACAACAACTATCTCAACGTTTTCAACGGCACCCCGCTCAAGAACGTGCTCTGGCGGCTGGCGGGTATGCGAATCGGCCGCCGAGTCTTCGACGACGGCTTCCGCGCGCCCGAGCGGACGTTCGCCACGGTCGGCGACGACTGCACCCTCAATGCGGACAGCGTCATCCAGTGCCACTCGCAGGAGGACGGCGGATTCAAGTCCGACCGCACCGCGATCGGTGCCGGCTGCACGCTCGGCGTCGGCGCATGGGTCCACTACGGCGTGACGATGGGCGACGGCGCGGTGCTGGCCACCGCCTCCTTCCTCATGAAGGGCGAGGAAATGCCACCGCACGAACTGTGGGGCGGAAACCCCGCCAAGAAGATGCGCGAGCAGTCGGCTGACCTTCAGGTGCGCGGGATCAGTCTCGACGACTGCGCCGCCGTGCTCGTCCGCGGCGACTGACACCGGGCAAACGTGGAACGTAGGGACGATTCGATGGACAATCGGGTTGAAACCGGCCGGGAGTCCTGGCGGGCTGTCCTGCGGGCGGGCGGCGCGGCCGCGATCCCGCGGTGGACGCTCGACCCGGCACCGGGCGTCGCCGAGCACGTCGCGACCCTTGATGACGACCTCGCGGCAGGCGTGCGCCGGCTGGCCTATGAGCTGGAGCTGCCGCTGCACTCGGTGGCGCTGGCCGCGCACTCGAAGGTGCTGGCGGCGCTGTCCGGCGAGCAGGACGTGGTGATCGGCTACGCGGCCAGGCCCGGTGGGCGGCCGCTGCCCTGCCCGCTCACGACCGAAGCCCGCTCCCGGCGGTCGCTGCTGCAGGACACCGCTCAGGTCGAGTCGGACCTGCTCCAGCACAGGGACTTCGCGGTGGACGAGCTCAAGCGCGAGCTGGGCGTGGCCGGGCCGGCGTTCGAGACCGAGTTCGACCGGATCGGCAGCCTCGACACCGGCGGCAAGATCAGCACTGACCT
Organism: Streptomyces sp. HUAS CB01; assembly: GCF_030406905.1. Classification (NCBI taxonomy): domain Bacteria; kingdom Bacillati; phylum Actinomycetota; class Actinomycetes; order Kitasatosporales; family Streptomycetaceae; genus Streptomyces; species Streptomyces chengbuensis. Next base: position 3,333,621 of record NZ_CP129137.1, on the reverse strand, counting down.
TGCCGAGGACGCCGTGCTCCGGGTGGCGCTCGCGACCCCCGGCGGCCGCCTCGCGCTGCACCTGCACTACCGCACCGACGCGCTCGACGCGGGCAGCGCCGAGAGGATCGCCGGCTACCACCTCACCGCCCTCGCGCTGATGGTCGCCGACCCGGGCGCCGAGCACGGGCGGGCGAGCCTGCCGTCGGACGAGGAGCCGCGCTTCCAGCTCTACCGGCTGGCCGGGCCGCGCCGGGAGCTGCCGGACCGCCGGTTCCACGAGCTGTTCGAGCAGCGCGTGCGGATGCACCCGGACGCCGTCGCGGCCGTGCACCGCAACCAGCAGCAGTGGACCTACCGGGAGCTCAACGCACGCCAACCAGCTGGCGCGGGCGCTGCTGGCGCGTGGCCTGCGCCGCGAGGGCGTGGTCGCGGTGGTGACCGAGCGGAGCCTGGACTGGATGGCCTCCGTCATCTCGATCTTCAAGGCCGGTGGCACGTGTCTACCGATCGAGCCGTATTTGGCCCTGCCCTCGGAGACGAGCCGGCGCAGGGCACAGGGCTGGGATTCGTCGGCTGCCAGGCAAAAGCGGCAGAAAGGAATCCGCCGAAATGATCACCCGATTGCCGGACCTCGTTGCGAGGTCCGCCCAACGCAACCCTGGCGCGCCCGCCCTGACCGCACGGACGACCACGATCTCCTACACCGAACTGCACGAGCGGACGGAGCTCGCGGCCGCCGGCCTGCGCGGTCTCGGCCTCGATGGTGGCGAGCGCGTCGCGGTCTTCCTCAACAAGGGGATCGAGACCGTCGTGGCGCTGCTCGCCTGCTCGCGGGCCGGTGGCGTGTTCGTCCCGGTGAATCCCGTGCTGCGGGCCAGGCAAGTGAGGCACATCCTCGACGACTGCGCGGTGCAGGTACTGGTGACCTCCACGGACCGGCTGCGGACCCTGCGCGCCGAGCTCGCATCCTGCAAGTCACTCTCCCACGTCCTCGTGCAGGGCGACTCGCTTGTTGAGGACGAGGAAGCCCCTTACCGCGTGCTCCCCTGGTCGGAGGTCGCCGAGACCGCGAGCCAGGCCGTGTGTCCTCCGACGGGCGGCGTCGACACGGATGTGGCCGCGATCCTCTACACGTCGGGGAGCACCGGGGCCCCGAAGGGCGTCGTGCTGTCGCACCGCAACCTCGTCGTCGGCGCGGAGAGCGTCAGCACTTACCTGAACAACACGGCGGAGGACCGAATCCTGGCCGTTCTCCCGCTGAGCTTCGACGCCGGACTGAGCCAATTGACGACCGGCTTCTGCGTCGGCGCCCATGTGGTGCTCGCCAACTACCTGCTGCCGGGGGATGTCGTCCGGGCGTGCGCGAAGCACCGCATCACCGGGCTGGTGGGCGTACCGCCGCTGTGGATCCAGCTCGCAGCCCAGACGTGGCCGTCCGAGGCCGTGGCCGGGGTGCGCTACTTCGCAAACACTGGGGGGCGACTCCCGCGCGTTACCCTGCAACGACTGCGAGCGATCTTCCCGACCGCAACGCCATACCTGATGTACGGCCTGACAGAGGCGTTCCGCTCCACCTACCTCGATCCCCGGGAGGTCGACCGACGGCCCGATTCGATCGGCAAGGCCATCCCGAATGCCGAGATCCTCGTGGTCCGGGAGGACGGCGGCCTGTGTGGTCCGGGAGAACCGGGTGAGCTGGTGCACCGAGGTCCGCTTGTCACGTTGGGTTATTGGAATGACGCGGAGCGCACGGCCGAGCGGTTCCGGCCGCCGCCGAACCGTCCGGTCGAGCTGTGTACGCCCGAACTGGCGGTCTGGTCCGGCGATGTCGTCGTCCGCGACGAGGAGGGCTTCCTGTACTTCATCGGACGGCGTGACGACATGATCAAGACATCGGGATATCGGGTCAGTCCGCAAGAGATCGAGGAAGTGGCGTACGAGACCGGCCTGGTCCACGATGCCGTCGCGCTCGGCCTCGAGGACGAGGCACTTGGCCACCGGGTCGTCCTCGTCGTGACACCCTGCGATCCCGCCGGCTTCGACCCGGCCGCGGTGACCGCACGCCTGCGGCAGGAACTACCCGGCTACATGGTGCCCGCCGAGGTGGTGGTCCTTGGTGTCCTGCCCCGATCGCCGAACGGCAAGTTCGACCGGGCATTCCTTCGCCACGAGCTCACCGCCTCCCGCCCTCAGGAGCCCGCATGACCGCAGGCGCCTACGCGCACCCCACGATCAGCCGGTTCGCGATCGCCGACGGCATGCTCCGCATCGGCGGCCTTCCGGTGGGGTTGCTCGCTGAGCGCGCCGGTGCCACCCCGTTCTTCACCTACGAGCGCACCGGCCTCACCCGGCGTGTCGAGGAACTGCGCCGCGCCCTGCCGGACGGCATCCACCTCAGACACGCGGTCAAGGCCGATCCGATGCCCGCCGGGGTGCAGCACTTCAGCAGGCAGGTCGACGGCTTCGATGTTGCATCGGCAGGCGAGAAGGCTGTCGCGCTGGACACGCCGTTCGCCGCTGACCGAGTGAGCTTCGCAGAACCAGGCAAGACTCCTGCGGAGCTGAGTCGCGCCGTGGCGGCCAGGGTGACGATCAGCCTCGAATCGGAGACTGAAGCGTTGCGGGTGGCGGCCATCGGGGAGTGGCTGGGTGTGCGGCCCCGCGTCGCGGTCCGCGTCAACCCCGACTTCCAGGTCAAGGGCTCGGGCGTGCGCCTCGGCGGCGGCTCGCACGTGATGTCTGCCTCCCGCGTGGCGAGATCGGCGACCTTGTGGCGGTCTTTCAGGCCCGCGCCTACGGGATGACGGCCAGTCCCACAGCGTTCCTCGGGCATCCGACACCGACGGAGGTGTTGGTGTAGATCGCAGGCCGCCGGGTCTGCACGACCGATGAGGAGAAGCCATATGACTCGCTCGCCAGAGATTTCGCAGGCGATCTTCGAGGACGTCAAGGCCGTCGTGGTGGTCACGCTGGACATCGAGGACCAGGCCGATGACCTCGGGCCGGAGACGGGACTGTACGGCAGTCTTCCTGAGCTCGACTCGCTCACCGTCGTCAAGCTCATCGTCGCATTGCAGAAACGGTTCGGGATCGAGATCGAGATGGAGATCGTCGGTGACACCTTCGACACCCTCGGCCGGCTCGCGGCCTTCGTGGAGTCCAAGGTGCGCCCAGAGCGGCTCCGCGAAGTCGAGTACTAAAACCCGGATCCACCGAGCCTGCTGCCCGAGGCGGATCTGGCGATCGCCGAGGCCGCAGCCCGGCTCGTACCGCGTGCCCGCACCACCTCCGAGAACACCGCTCCCGAAGCGGAGCCAGAGTCCGACGAGGCGAAGAAGCCCGACCCGGTGTCCGCGCCGGATGATGCTGATGCGTTGGGCGATATTCGGGAGATCAACTCCCCGTCCGCTCACGCACCGCTCACACAAACGGCCCCGGACGAGGAGTCCGAGGCCGAATAGAGCGCCTCCCTGGGGAGGAAACCCAGGTCAGCGATGTAATGCGCTGTGCCCCCGGCAGGATTCGAACCTGCGACACCCGCTTTAGGAGAGCGGTGCTCTATCCCCTGAGCTACGAAGGCGTGGATCTCCGTGAGATCCGGCGTCTAGCCTAGCGGATCCCGGCAGCCGCCCGGCAAGATTCACGTTTCGCCTGTTCAGGGGGTGTACGGGGTCGGTGCGGGGTGGAGTGGGGCCGGCTTCGGGTGAGGGAACCCCGGTGCCGGTCAGGCCTTCCGGCCCACCCCGCCGTACATCGCCACCTCGTCCGGCAGCGGCTCGTCGGCCCCGTCCGGGCGCCAGTGGTTGCAGGAGACGACGCCCGGCTCCAGGAGGTCCAGGCCGTCGAAGAAGCGGGTGACGTCGGCCGGGGTGCGCTGGGTGAGTCTCGGGGTGCCGTGTTCGTTCCAGAAGGCGACCGCCTCGTCGACGTCCGGCATGGCGGGGCTGGTGATCGTGTGGGAGAGCACCAGATGGCTGCCCTGCGGCAGGGCGTCCATGAGGCGTCGGACCAGGCCGTGGGGGTCCTCGTGGTCGCCGATGAAGATGACGACGCCGAGCAGCATGAGCGCGACCGGGCGGCTGAGGTCAAGGGTCTTCGCCGCGTGCTCCAGGATGCTGTCGACGTTGCGCAGGTCCTCGTCGAGGTAGTCCGTGCTGCCCTCGGGGGTGCTGGTGAGCAGGGCGCGCGCGTGCGCGAGCACCAGCGGGTCGTTGTCGACGTAGACGACGCGGGACTCCGGGGCCAGCCGCTGGGCGACCTCGTGGGTGTTGCCGGCGGTGGGGAGCCCGGTGCCGATGTCGAGGAACTGGCGTATGCCGCGTTCGCTCACCAGGTGGCTCACGGCGCGGCCGAGGAACTGCCGGTCCGCGAGGGCGTAGTCGCCGATGCCCGGGTGGAGTGTGCGGATCTGGTCCCCGGTCTCGCGGTCGATCTCGTAGTTGTCCTTGCCGCCCAGCCAGTAGTTCCAGATGCGGGCGGTGTGCGGCTGTGCGGTGTTGACCCTGTCGCGCAGGACTTCGGGGCCTGCCGGGGGCTCGGTCACGGGTTCGTCTCCAGGTCGGTCGGCCTGTCCGGATGCAAGGGACAAGCTAACGGCAGGAGTTGATGAAACGTCAGTCCTTCGTGCGGGGGAATGGTGATCGCCGCCCCGGTGCCCGTCGCCCTGACCGCGCCCCTGCGGAGCTGTCGGCGGGCCTCGTCGTGCGGGGCCGTACGAGGACGCCGAGGTGTGGGTGATCGACGTCACCGCAGGTGGGCGGGGCGAGGACGGACGGGGCACCGGCCGGTACGGGCGTCCCGGCGCGGGGCGGGCCTGCCTTGACGGGTCGCGGGGCGCGGCATAGCGTCGGCCCGCGAGCTGAGCAGGCGCTTGGGGAGGGACCGTACATGCCGTTCTCCGGGGACCCTTCGGACCGTCTCACGGCGCCGGGCGCCCCGTTCGCGGTCGACGGCGGGGTGTACGTGTCGGGCCCGCGCACGCTGCGTGAGTTCGTCGAGGCCACCTGGGCGTTCGGGGACCGGCCGTTCCTGGTCGCGGAGACCGGCACGTACACGTACGGGGAGTTCTTCGCGGCCGCCTCCGCGCTGGCGAACCGTCTCGTCGAGGTGCACGGACTCCGTCCCGGCGACCGCGCCGTCGTCGGGATGCGCAACCACCCCGAGTGGCAGATCGCCTTCTGGGCGACGCAGTTGGCCGGACTGGTGTCGGTTCCGCTGAACGCGTGGTGGACCGAGGAGGAGTTCACGTACGCACTCGACGACTGCGAGCCCGGGGTGCTGCTCGTCGACGGCGAGCGGCTGCCCAGGGTCCGGGCGTGGGCGTCACGCCACCGGGTCCCCGTGGTGGTCTTCCACGACGAGGGGCCGACCGGTGAGGGTGCGGGCGAGCCGGCCCCGGGCGTCGAGCGCTACGGGGACCTGCCCGTACCGGACCCGGGCACCGCGCCGCCGGACGTGGACGTGCGCCCCGAGGACGACGCCACGATCATCTACACCTCCGGCACGACGGGCCGGCCCAAGGGGGCCGTCGCCACCCAGCTCGCCCAGGCGGGCGCAGCGATGAACCCCCGCTACACGGCCGCCGCGTCCGCCCTCGCCAGGGGCGTCCTCCCCGGGCAGGGGCCGGCGCCGGTGAGCCTCATGACCTTCCCGTTCTTCCACGTGGCCGCGTTCACCACGGTCTACTCGGTGATGGCGGTCGGCGGCACGCTCGTCCTCATGCGCAAATGGGACGCCGAGCAGGCCCCGGCGCTGATCGACCGGCACGGCGTCACCCACTACTCCGGAGTGCCGACCACCGCGCTCCAGTTGCTGGACGCCGCCGAGCGGAACGGGAGCCCGCTGCCGAGCCTCACCCATCTCAACACCGGTGGCGCGGCCGCCCCGCCCGGTCTGGTCGCCCGGCTCACCGCGCGCTTCGGCGAGCGCGTGGAGCCCCGCAACGGCTACGGCCTGACCGAGACCTGCGGCGGCGTGACGGCCAACTTCGGTGCCGCGTACCGGGAGTTCCCGGACAGCGTCGGCCGACCCACCCCGGCCGTCGAGGCGCGGATCGCCGGTCCGGACGGCGGACCGCTCCCGGACGGGGAGGTCGGCGAGCTGTGGCTGCGCGGCCAGTCCCTGGTGCGCGGCTACTGGCGGGACGAGGACGCCACGGCGGAGGCCTTCACGGCGGACGGCTGGTTCATGACCGGCGACCTCGCGACCCTGCGGGACGGCCGGGTCTCGATCGTCGACCGGCTGAAGGACATGGTCGTCCGTGGCGGCGAGAACGTGTACTGCGTGGAGGTCGAGGCCGCTCTGCACGAGCACCCCGCGGTGGTCGACGCCGCCGTGCTGGGCGTGCCGCACCCCGTCCTCGGTGAGGAGGTGGCGGCCGTGGTCCAGCTCGGCCCGGGCGCCGCGGTCACGGCCGACGAGCTCCGGGCGCACGTCGGGCGGACGCTCGCCCCGTTCAAGGTCCCCGCCCACGTGCTCGTACGGGAGGAACCACTTCCCCGCAACCCCACGGGGAAGATCCTCAAGCGGGAGCTGCGCGGGCGGCTGACGCGGCAGGCCGGGAGCAGCAGCCGGGGGTGAGCCGCGCCGACGCGCGTACGGGGACGGTGTGGCGTTCGTGCGGCGAACGTGGCGTACGGGGCGGATGAGGCGCGCGGTCCGGAGATGACGGCGGGCCGCCCCAGGGTCGTGGCGGTGGTCGCGCCGACCCGCGGGAGGGCGGATGCCGCGGGGGTGGTCACCCGGGCCGTGCCGGGGTGCTCGCGAGGTCAGGTACGGGTGATCCGCACCCGGTAGGTCCCGTTCGCGTTCTCCGAGAGCACCGTGATGCGGACCCTGTGCTTCTGGTCGACGAACGTCTCGCCCGGCCGGTACGGGGCGTCCGACAGCTCCGCGTGCACATTGGGCCGGCGGGTGCAGCCCCCGCTGTTCTTGTCGCTGTCGGCGACGGCGACCGGCCCCTGGCCCGTGTCGACGTCGGTCTTGACGTGGTAGACGAGGACGCCGGGTTTGCAGACGGCCTCGTCGTTGCCGGCCCGGGTACGGACCTCCATGGCGTAGCCGGACTCGGAGTCCAGCGGGACGACCACCAGCTTGCGGCCGCCCTTGAGGGCCAGCGGGGTCAGGTTGTACTCGCTGCTGCCGGTCGCGGCGGCGCACTGGATCTGGCTGTTGTCGAGCCAGCCCAGTTTCCACTTGTGCCAGCCGAGGAGGTCGTTGTTCGCCCCCCAGTCCTCGGACATGATGTCCCAGTGGCCGACCGCCCCGCCGCCCTCGGCCGTGTAGAGGTCGGGCAGGCCGAACACATGGCCGTTCTCGTGCGGCAGCACCCGGTAACCCGTCTCGGAGTAGCTGCCCGAGCCGTCGTCCTGGCGGCTGTAGACGAAGCTCGTGTTGGCGAGCGGCACCCCGTCCGCGTACGGCGCCTCGTGGTTGCCCGAGAACGTCACCGACAGCACGGTGTCCAGCGCGGACGGCCCGGCGTTGGGTGTGACCAGGACGTTGACCAGGTCGTACGAGCTGAAGTCCACCCGGTGGTCGGTGGCGGCCACGATGTCCTGCACGAGCTGGCGGTAGCCCGGCTCGTACGGTGAACCGCGGTCGATCCCGTACGCGCTGAACGCCATCGGCATCCGCAGCCACCCCGGCAGTGGCGTCTCGGGCCGGTAGACGAGCCTCCCGTAGGAGCTGGTGGCGAACCACTGCTCGGTCTGCGGGAAGAACTCCGCGAACCGGTCCAGGGCGGAGCCCGCCCCCTCCGCGTCGGGGAAGTCGATCATCAGGTTGAGGGCGCGGATCTCGCCCGTGGAGCGCACGTACCCGGACGGGGTCGGAACGCCCTCGGACATCTGGACGCCGGTCGTGGAGGTGAGACGGCACGGTTCGAGCGCCGATTCCTCTGCCGTGGCGACGGGGCCCGCTGTGTTCCGCGAGCCGCCGGGGAGCATCGAGCTCGCCGAGGTGAGGGTGGCGAGGGTGATGACGGCGAGGGCGCCGAGCGTGCCGGGTCTGCGTATCCGTCGGCGGGTCTGCTGCATGCGGTCGTCCGCCTTCGGCTCGGCGGCAGCCGGCCGGGCCCGGGCTGCGCTCGTGCTGTTCAGCCTGTTCGGAGGTGTGACGGGGCGCGCGCCGGGAGGTCCGATCGTGGGACACGCCGGAACGGCAGCGTGATTCAGATCACATTGGGTCATTCGGGGTACGGGAAATAACCGGGGACTGGTTCCCCGTTTGCCGTGGATGTCCGCAGGAAACGGGGAGGCGTTCCCCGGTTCCCGGCGGGCACCGGAACGCGGCCGCAGTCAGGGGCCGTGTCACCCAGTCGACCGAGAGGACGTGGAGCCGTGAGCCCCGCCACCGACACCGCGGCGCGCCGCGCCACCCGGCCGCGGGCGGACGCCCTGCGCAACCGGGAGCGGATCGTGACGGCGGCCCGGGAGATGTTCGTCGAGTTCGGCCCCGAGGTGCCGCTCGACGAGATCGCCCGACGCGCCGGCGTCGGCAACGCGACCCTGTACCGGAACTTCCCGGACCGTTCCACCCTCGTCCACGAGGTGGTCCTGTCCGTCCTCCGGCGCACCGCCGAGCGCGCCGAGGAGGCGGCCGTGACGGAGGCGGATCCCTTCGCCGCGCTCAGCCGCTTCACCCACGCGGCCGCCGACGAGCGGGTCGCGGCCCTCTGCCCGCTGCTCAGTGGCGACTTCGACAAGGACCATCCCGACCTGGTCGCCCAGCGCGACCGGCTCGAAGGGGCCGTCCAGACGCTCGTCGACGAGGCTCACGAGGCGGGCAGGCTGCGCGCCGACGTCGCGGTCGGGGATCTGATGGTCATGCTCTCCCAGCTCACCCGGCCGCTCCCGGGCACCGCCTGCCTGTCCATCGACCAGTTCACGCACCGCCATCTGCAGCTGTTCCTCGACGGTCTCGAAGCGCCGGCGCGCTCCGAACTGCCGGGTACGGCCGTGACCTTGGAGGATCTGAGGCGCTCGCCGTGAGACGGATGACTTCGCGTCCTCGTGACTCGGTGTCCTCGTTACTTCATGTGCTCGTGATGCGTTCGTGAATACGTGGACGCGTGCGACCCGTGAACTCACGTGACCCGTGCGACCCGTGCGACCCGTGCGACTCGTGAACTCGTTGCCTCGTGACCCCCTGACCGTCCGCTGAAGGGGGCGAGGGCTGCCGGAGCCGGCCGCGTCGCCGCCTCACCGTCGTTCCACTCCTTCCTTCCTTCTCTTCGTCTTCTCCGCTTCGCACACCTAGGTGGCTACCTCCATGTCGAAAACCGCCGAGACACGCCTTCCCGACGGCTCCACCGGGCCCGATCCGAGCCGCTGGAGAGCGCTCGTCTTCATCGCCCTCGCCCAGCTGATGGTCGTGCTCGACGCGACGATCGTGAACATCGCCCTCCCTTCCGCCCAGCAGGACCTGGGCATCTCCGACGGCAACCGGCAGTGGGTCATCACCGCCTACGCCCTGGCCTTCGGCGGGCTGCTGCTCTTCGGCGGCCGCATAGCCGACCTGTGGGGGCGCAAGCGCACCTTCGTCGTCGGTCTGGCGGGCTTCGCCGCCGCGTCCGCGCTCGGCGGTGCCGCGACCGGTGAGGCCATGCTTCTCGGATCGCGCGCCCTCCAGGGCGCCTTCGGCGCGCTGCTCGCCCCGGCCGCCCTGTCGCTGCTCGCCGTGATGTTCACCGACGCCAAGGAGCGGGCCAAGGCCTTCGGCGTCTACGGTGCGATCGCCGGCGGCGGCGGCGCCGTCGGTCTGATCCTCGGTGGCTTCCTCACCGAGTACCTGGACTGGCGCTGGACGTTCTACGTCAACATCCCCTTCGCCGTGGTCGCCGCCGTGGGCGCCTGGCTCGTCATCCGCGAGCCCGCGGGCGGCCGCAACCGCTCGCCGCTCGACGTCCCCGGTGTCCTCCTGTCCACCCTCGGCCTGGTGGCGCTGGTCTACGGATTCACCCGCGCCGAGTCCCACGGCTGGACCGACGCGACGACCGTCGGGCTGTTCGTCGCCTCCGCCGTACTGCTCGCCGCCTTCGTCGCGGTCGAGGCCAGGGTGGCGTCGCCGCTGCTGCCGCTGCGCGTGCTCACCGAGCGGAACCGCGGCGGGGTCTACCTCTCCCTGGGGCTCGCCGTCATCGCGATGTTCGGCCTCTTCCTCTTCCTCACCTACTACCTGCAGATCGTGAAGGGCTACTCGCCGGTGCGGACGGGCTTCGCCTTCCTGCCGATGATCGCGGGCATGATCACGGGCTCCACCCAGATCGGCGCCCGGCTGATGACCCGGGTGCCGCCCCGGCTGCTCATGGGCCCCGGCTTCCTGGTCGCCGCGACGGGCATGCTGCTGCTGACCCAGCTGGAGGTCGACACCTCGTACGCGGGCCTCATCCTCCCGGCGCAGCTGCTGCTCGGCCTCGGCATGGGTACGGCCTTCATGCCGGCGATGTCGCTGTCGACGCACGGCGTCGAGGCGCGGGACGCGGGAGTCGCCTCCGCCATGGTGAACACCTCGCAGCAGGTGGGCGGCGCGATCGGCACGGCCCTGCTCAACACCGTCGCCGCCTCCGCGACCACCTCGTACCTCGCCGCCCACGCGGCCGGCGTGACCGGTGCCGAGGCGCAGCGGCTCCTCCAGCTGGAGGGCATCGTGCACGGTTACGCGAGCGCCATCTGGTGGGCGGTCGGCATCCTTGCGGCTTCGGCCGTCATCGCCCTCACACTGATCAACTCCGGGCGCCCCGGCTCCACGACCGTGGCGTCCTCCGGAGCGGCTTCCGAGGACGACGTGAAGATCCCGGTGATCGCGCACTGACGCCGAGCCGTGACACGGACCCGTGGCTTGGAGTCGTGGCATGGAGCCGTGACACGGACCCGTGACACGGAGTCGTGAGACGCCGCCGTGGCGCCGAGCGCTGAGCCGCGTGCTGAGGCTGGGTGCCGACGGTGCGCGGGGGCCGCTCCCTCGGGGCCGTTCACTCCGTCCGTACCCGTACGGAGTGAACGGCCCCGAGGGCCACGTTGGTCAAACACCCCGGTCCGGTACGGACCAGGTCCTTCCCTCGGTCAGCGCAGCCAGGGGAGGTCGACGTCGGTGCCGTCCGGCTGGAGGCTCTCGGCCATGATCCGGGTGATCTCGCCCAGCTGGCGCACCTGCTCGGAGCTGAGCCGGTCGAAGACCGCCTGCCGTACGGCCGCGACATGACCCGGCGCCGCCTTCTGCAGGACCTCGAAGCCCTTCTCCGTCAGGCAGGCGTTCTGCCCCCGCCTGTCGTTCGGACAGTCCTCGCGTCGTACCCAGCCGTTCTTCTCCAGTCGGGCGACCGCATGTGAGAGCCGGGACCGGGTGATCTTGGCGTCCTTGGCGAGTTCCGTCATGCGCAAACGGCGACGCGGGGCCTCGGCGAGCTGGACGAGCAGGCCGTAGTAGACGTGTGGCATGCCCGCGTCCCGCTGGAGCTGCCTGTCGAGACTGTCCTCGAGAAGAGTGGTGGCGTGCAGGTACGAGCGCCACACACGCTGCTCCTCGTCGGTGAGCCAGCGGGGTTCGCCCGAGTTCGGTGCCGTGGTCATGCATCTATCGTACGGCCAATTCTTGAATATTGAACTAGCTCGGCGTAGGGTGCATGGTGAGGAACTTGAAGGTTCAAGTTTACGGTCCATGTACCGGGAGGCTCCCGCGTGAACGCTGCTGACACCGCCGGCATCACCGCCGCCGCCCCCGCGGAACGGATGCCCGCCCTCTATCTCTCGCACGGCGCACCGCCCCTCGCCGACGACCCGGTGTGGCCCGGTGAGCTCGCCGACTGGTCGGCGTCCCTGCCCGGGCCCACGGCGATCCTCGTGATCTCCGCCCACTGGGAGGAGGCGCCCCTCGCGATCGGCGCGACGCGGACCGTGCCGCTCGTGTACGACTTCTGGGGCTTCCCCGAGCACTACTACCGGGTGCGGTACGAGGCGCCCGGCGCGCCCGAGCTCGCCGAGTCCGTGCGCAAGCTGCTGCGCGCCCCGGGTACGCCCGTGCAGGACGTCCCGGACCGCGGCCTCGACCACGGGGCCTACGTCCCGCTCGTCGAGATGTTTCCCGGCGCCGACATTCCCGTCCTGCAGGTCTCCATGCCGACGCTCGACCCGCAGCGGCTCCTGGAGATCGGGCGCAGGCTCGCGCCGCTGCGCGACGAGGGTGTGCTGATCGTCGGCAGCGGGTTCTTCACCCACAACCTGGCGGCGCTGCGGCAGTCGGGAGTGCCCGGCTGGTCGGCCGAGTTCGACGACTGGGGGCAGCGGGCGCTGGCCGCCGCGGACGTGGACGCCCTGCTGGACTTCGAGCGCAAGGCGCCGGCCGGCAGGCTCGCCCACCCCCGTACGGAGCACTTCGCCCCGTTGTTCGTCACCCTCGGCGCCTCCGAGGGCGATCTTCCGAGCGGGCGCAGCGTCATCGAGGGGTTCTGGATGGGGCTCGCGAAGCGCTCGGTCCAGTTCGGCTGAGCGACCGTTCCGATGCGGCGGCGCGGGCGATCGCCCGGGTGGCGGAATGATCCCGGCCTTCTGGGTATACGGAGCAACCAGGAGTGCGGCCCGCGTCGTCTTGACGAGTGGGGGATGCGGCGGCGAGAGGTGCCTCTGACCTGCGCCTGCGATGGGTCTGCCGGAGGGGCGACGGCACGGATGAGCGCCGCGGCGGGGGCAGGGTACTGCAAGATCACAAAAATCCATGCACCCGTGGGAATTCTGTCCGGATTCCAGTCGTTGTTTCCCTCGGATGCAGGGCACCCGGAAGGGTGTCGCGACCTACTCAGCAAGGGAGCACGCATGGCAACCCGTGCCGTCGCCCGTCGTAAGCCCGCCAAGGGGACCGGGGCTGATGGAGCAGACAGCGTTCGTTCCACGAGCGGGGAGATCGCCGACCGCGATCTGGTCGGCATGTACCTCGACGAGATCGCGCGTACGCCGCTGCTGGATGCCGCCAAGGAGGTCGAGCTCTCCCAGACGATCGAGGCGGGTGTCTACGCCCGGCAGATCCTCGACGGTGAGGTGGAGAGCGACGCGGCCGGTGCCACGCACGAGGAGCTCGAGGCGCTCGTCGCCGCGGGCGAGCGCGCGAAGGACATCTTCATCAAGTCGAACCTCCGCCTGGTGGTGGCCGTCGCGCGGCGCTATCCGCGCAGTGGACTGCCACTGCTCGATCTGATCCAGGAGGGCAACGCCGGCCTGGTCCGCGCGGTGGAGAAGTTCGACTACACGAAGGGCTTCAAGTTCTCCACGTACGCCACGTGGTGGATCCGCCAGGCCATCACCCGCTCGATAGCGGACCAGTCCCGCACGATCCGGCTTCCCGTCCACCTGGTGGAGGAGCTGGGCCGGATCCGTCGAGTGCAGCGCGAGTTCAACCGCGAGCACGGCCGCGAGCCCGAGCCGGCCGAGGTGGCGGAGGAGCTGGGCTCGACTCCGGAGCGGGTCACGGACGTACTGGACTGGGCCCGCGACCCGGTCTCGCTCAACATGTCCGTGGACGACGAGGGCGAGACGCAGTTCGGCGACCTGCTGGAGGACACCTCCGCGGTGTCCCCGGAGCAGTCCGTGCTGACGCTGCTGCGCAGTGAGGAGCTCGACGACCTCATCGACCGGCTCGACCACCGCACCGCCTCGATCATCCGGATGCGGTACGGCATCGAGGACGGCCGCGAGCGCACGCTGACCGAGGTCGGCAAGGAGCACGGCCTCACGCGTGAGCGCATCCGGCAGATCGAGAAGCACGCTCTGCTGGAGCTGAAGCGGATGGCCCGTGACACGGGCTTCGACGAAGCGGCATGACGGCGGCGGGGGCCGTGCCCCTGCCACCCCCTGAACGACCCCGGCACCCTTCCCCCCCGGTGCCGGGGTCTTCCGCTGTCCGAATGCCCGGTGTCGGGGTCTTCCCGTCCGGATCCCGTCGACTCCTGCCGCCGCCCCGGCGGCCTTCGCGCTCCCGTGCTCTCCCGCTGCTTTCCCGCGGGTCTTCGCCACCTGTTCCGGCGCTGGCAGCGGGACGGCACCTGGGCGAGGATCCTGACCCAGCTCCAGGCCGAGGCGGGCGCGAAGGGCGTGACCACGTGGGAGGTCAACGTCGACTCCACCGTCTGCCGGCCCAAGCAGCGGCACGCGGTCGAGTGCGGGACCAACCGGCTCGAGCGCCGACGGGCCGTTGCCACTCGGTACGACGAACCCGCCGTCCGCCACGAAGCGACCGTGCTGCTCGCAGCCCTCATGGAGCGGCTGTGACCAGCGCCGCTGCAACGGCCCTCAGACGATGTCGAATTCGTTGCCCTCGGGGTCCTGCATGGCGGCGGCGTAGAGCCCCATGTCCGGCTCATCCTTGATCCGCAGCACGGTGGCACCAGCTTTGACCAGCCGTTCCACCGTAGCGTTGACCCGCTGTGCGCGGACGTCCAGCGGGACGTCACGGCCCCCACCGACCTTCAGGTCGAAGTGCCACCGGTTCTTGGCGACCTTCGGCTCGGGGACCTGCTGGAACCACACCCTCGGTCCACGTCCTGCGGGATCGATGATCGACTCCGGAATGTCCCCGGCACCGGCCGGCAACTCTGCATCGGGCACCCCCACTGCCGCCCAGTAGGAACGCCACGTGGCGTGCCCGCCCGGCGCAGGCTCAGGCACGTAGCCCAGGGCCTCGGCCCAGAAAGCCACCATTCTCTGCGGATCGGAGCAGTCGATCGTCAGCTGCACGGTCATCTCCATGCTCGGAGCATCCCAGGCGGGTCTGACAGGCGATCCCCTTCCGCAGCACTCCCTAGGCGCTCGCCCGCGTGAGGCGCGCACCCATCTCCCTCAGGTGCTCGGAGAGCGCCGGGGGGTGGTGGACGGTGAACTCGCAGTCGACCAGGGCCAGCCGCAGCGCGATCCACTCCAGTGAGTCCTGCGACCGGCTGCGCAGCCGGCAGGTGTCCGGCCCCGTCGGCTCCGGAGTGCCGAGGTAGCCGGGCAGCCGGGAGGAGACGCGTTCCGCCGGTGCCGCGAAGCTGATGTCCAGGGCCAGTTCGGGCTGGTTGCGGGCCATGGAGGCGGAGAAGAACTCCGCCGCGTCGCCGCCCGTCGGCAGCTCGCGCGGGGTGAAGCGGGCACCGGTCGCGAACGGGTCCCGGACCCGGTCGACCCGGAACGTCCGCCAGTCCTCGCGACCCAGGTCGTACGCCACCAGGTACCACCGACGCCCGGTCGAGACCAGCCGGTACGGCTCGACCAGCCGCTTCGACTCCGCGCCCTCCCCGGAGCGGTAGTCGAACCGGAGCCGCTCCCGTCCGGTCACGGTCGCCGCGAGGGCGGTCAGGGTGCGCGGGTCGACGGTGGCTCCGTCGCCGCGGGTGAGCGGGATGGTCGCGTTCTGGAGGCTGGACACGCGGTGGCGCAGCCGGGCCGGCAGCACCTGCTCCAGCTTGGCCAGGGCCCGTACGGAAGCCTCGTCCACGCCCTCGATGGCGTGGCCGGCGCCTGCCCGCAGCCCCACGGCGATCGCGACGGCCTCCTCGTCGTCGAGGAGCAGCGGCGGCATCGCGGCTCCCGCGACGAGCCGGTACCCGCCCACCGCTCCCTTCGTCGCCTCGACGGGATAGCCGAGGTCACGCAGCCGGTCGATGTCCCGGCGGATCGTGCGCGGGCTGACCTGAAGCCGTTCGGCGAGTTCGCTGCCCGGCCACTCGCGCGGCGTCTGGAGGAGGGACAGCAGATTCAGCAGTCGTGCCGGCGTATCCGTCATGGGTGCCAGACTGCCAGGCTTCTAGGACACAGACTGTCCTACATCCGCACTAGCTTCCTCCGCATGAGCTCCCACGCCGCCGTACCGGATACGGCTCCCGACCTCACGGCCGCTCCCGACCGGCGCCGCTGGACCGCCCTCGCCATCGTCATGACCGCGGCCTTCATGGACCTGGTCGACGTGACCATCGTCAACATCGCGATCCCGTCGATCGAGCACGACCTCGGTGCGTCGTTCGGCGCGATCCAGTGGATCACCGCCGGCTACGCACTCGCCTTCGCCGCCGGCCTGATCACTGGTGGGCGGCTCGGTGACATCTACGGCCGCAAGCGGCTCTTCCTGATCGGAATCAGCGGCTTCACGATCGCCTCGGCGCTCTGCGGACTGGCCGCCGGACCCGAGATGCTGGTCGCCTCGCGGCTTCTGCAGGGCGCGATGGCCGCGATGATGGTCCCCCAGGTCCTCGCGATCGTCCATGTGACCTTCCCCGCCCACGAGCGCGGCAAGGTCTTCGGGATGTTCGGGGCGGTCGTCGGTCTCGGAGCGGTCTCCGGTCCGCTGCTCGGCGCCCTGCTGACCCAGTGGAACCTGTTCGGCCTGGAGTGGCGGCCGATCTTCCTGATCAACCTGCCGGTCGGTGTCGCCGGCCTCCTGCTCGGCCGGAAGTTCATCACCGAGTCCCGTGCCGAGAAGGCGCTCCGGCTCGACCTCGTCGGTGTCGCGCTCGTGACCACCGGACTGCTGATGCTGATCTACCCGCTCACGCGCGGACGGGAGCTCGGCTGGCCGCTGTGGGGTCATCTGTGCATGGCGGCGAGCCCGCTCGTGTTCGCCGCGTTCGTGGCCTACGAGCGGCACAAGACGCGCAAGGACGGTTCCCCGCTCGTGGAACTGTCGCTGTTCCGGGTGAAGAGCTTCGCCGCCGGTGTCGCCGTGCAGCTCACCTTCGGTGTGGTCCTGGGCATCTTCTTCCTGGTGTGGACGCTGTACATGCAGATCGGCCTGGGCTGGAGCCCGCTCAAGGCCGGACTGACCGGCGTGCCGTTCTCCATAGCGGTCTCGCTGGCCGCCGGGATCTCCGTGCAGAAGCTGGTGCCGCGCTTCGGTCGGAAGGTGCTGCAGGCGGGTGCGCTGACCATGGCGTCCGGGCTGCTCCTCTACATCTGGGAAGCCGGCCGGTACGGCACGGGCATCGAGCCCTGGCAGATGACGGCACCGCTGGTGATCATGGGCCTGGGGATGGGGCTGATCGTGGCGCCGCTGACGGACGCGGTCCTGTCGGACGTGCCGCGTGAGCACGCGGGCTCGGCGTCCGGGCTGATCAACACCACGGGGCAGATGGGCAACGCCCTTGGCCTCGGCCTGGTCTCGGTCGTCTTCTTCACGGTCGTGGACAAGACGCCGCTCACCTCGCAGAGCGCGGTGGGCCGGGCGTTCGCGGACGCCTTCCAGGGCTCGCTGTGGTGGGTCGTGGCGGTGCTCGCCGTGATCTTCCTGATGATGTTCGCCCTGCCCGCGCGCCCCGCTCAGCACCTCGAAGGCGCGGGGAGCACGGCCGGGACGGAGGAGAGCGCCTCCGGGGCGGACTCCGGTACGGCGGCGGACGGGGGCCCGGACGCGGGGGCGGAGGGGGAACGGCAGCAGCCGGCGCTGTCGCACTGAGCCGTCCGGTCCGAGGGCGCTGCCGCTTGCGCCCCGCGCGGCCCGGTGCCGGGGAAACCCGGGACCGGGCCTTCGTCGTCCACGGCCCGGCCCGTACGACGGGTGCAGGCCCGGTGCGCGGCGGCGACGGCCGTGCGCACTCCGGCACATGCCCGGTCGGCTGCGGTCCGGTGGCCGGGAGCTTCGGGAGCCATCTCCGGCCGGGGCGCCCGACTGTGCCCGTTTCAAGTCCGAGTATGTTTACTTTGGGGAAATCGGGGCGTAGGCTGGCGCCGGTACCACAGGTTCGGGCATAGAAGGGACGTACACCCGCATGTACGCACCGGAGCGCCAGCAGGAGATCCTCCGTCTCGCCCGTGAAGGCGGCCGGGTCGAGGTGCTCTCGCTCGCCGACGAGTTCCAGGTCACCGCCGAGACCATCCGGCGCGATCTGAAGGCGCTCGACCGGGCCGGTCTGGTGCGCAGGGTGCACGGCGGGGCCATCCCGGCCGGCCGGCTCGACTTCGAGCCCGACCTCGCGGAGCGGGAGTCCACCGCCGCGGACGAGAAGGACCGCATAGCCCGGGCCGCCCTCGCCGAACTCCCCGAGGACGGCAGCGTCATCCTCGACGCCGGTTCCACCGTGGCGCGACTGGCCGCCGCGTTCCCGCTGGAGTGCTCGCTCACCGTCGTCACCCACGCCCTCCCCGCCGCCGCGCGGCTCGCCGACCACCCCGGCATCGACCTCCACCTCGTCGGCGGCCGCGTCCGGCACCGCACCCGGGCCGCAGTCGACGCGTGGGCGCTGCGGGCGTACGGGGAGATCCGGGCCGATGTGGTCTTCCTCGGCACGAACGGCTTCTCCGCCGGCAGCGGGCTCACCACACCCGACCTGGCCGAGGCCGCGGTCAAGCGGGCCGTCGTCGCCGCCGCGCGGCGCGTCGTGCTCCTCGCGGACTCCGCGAAGTACGGCGAGGAGCACTTCGCCCGCTTCGCCGGACTCGCCGACGTCGATCTGCTCATCACGGACAGCGGGCTCAGCCCCGAGGACGCCGCGGCCGTCGAGGCCGCGGGCACGGAAGTAGTACGTACATGATTCTCACCGTCACCCCGAACCCCTCGCTGGACCGGACGTACGAGATCCCCGAACTGGCGCGCGGCAACGTGCTGCGGGCCACCGGCGAACGCATGGACCCCGGCGGCAAGGGCGTGAACGTGTCGCGGGCGGTCGCGGCGGCAGGACACCGCACCGTCGCCGTCCTGCCGCTCGGTGGCGCCCCCGGAGCACTCGTCGCGGAACTCCTCGCCGGACAGGGCATCGAGACCGCGGCCGTCCCCATCACCGGAGTGACCCGCTCCAACATCGCGCTCGCCGAATCCGACGGCACCCTGACGAAGATCAACGCCCCCGGGCCCGAACTCACGCCGGACGAGTCGCAGGCGCTGCTCTCGGCCGTCGCCGCGCAGTCCCGCACCGCCGACTGGATCGCCTGCTGCGGCAGTCTGCCGCGCGGCCTGACGCCGTCCTGGTACGCCGAACTCGTCGCCCGTGCGCATGAATCGGGCGCCCGCGTCGCGCTGGACACCTCCGGGCCGTCCCTCACGGCCGCGCTCTCCGCGCGACCCGACGTCGTCAAGCCGAACGCCGCCGAGCTCGCCGAGGCCGTCGGCCGTCCGCTGGCGACCGTCGGCGACGCCGTGAAGGCCGCGGAGGAACTGCGCACGCTCGGCGCGGGCGCGGTGCTGGCCAGCCTCGGGGCCGACGGGCAGTTGCTCGTCTCCGCCGCCGGCACCTTCTACGGAGCCGCCTCCGTCGCCGCCGTACGGAGCGACGTCGGGGCCGGCGACGCGTCCCTGGCCGGGTTCCTGGCCGCGGGCGGCGACGGCGAGGACGCCCTGACGGCGGCCGTCGCCCACGGCGCGGCCGCCGTCCAGCTCCCGGGCAGCGTGATGCCCACGCCCTCCGATCTCGATCCCGCCGCGGTCCTGGTGACCGCGGACATCCCCCTGGACCGCGCACTCACCCAGCAAGGGAGCCCGCGATGAGCGACATGATCAACGCGGACCTGGTCGACCTCGACCTGGCCGCCGCTACGAAGGAAGAGGCGGCCCGCTCGCTCGCCCGGCGCATGGTCGCGCTGGGGCGCGTCACCGACCTCGACGGCTTCCTGGCCGATGTGGCCGCGCGCGAGGCCCAGATGCCCACGGGGCTCGACGGCGGCATCGGCATTCCGCACTGCCGCAGCGCGCACGTCACCGAGCCCACCCTGGCGTTCGGACGGGCTCCCGGCGGCATCGACTTCGGTGCGCCGGACGGACCCGCGGACCTCGTCTTCCTCATAGCCGCCCCGTCCGGAGCCGACGACGCGCATCTGACGATCCTCTCGAGCCTCGCCCGGCGGCTGATGGACACCGGGTTCACCACCGCCCTCCGCGGGACCGCCTCGGCGGCGACCGCTGCGGCACTGGTGCGCGGGGACGTCGACCCGTCGGCGGTCGGGACGGCCGCGGGCACGGACGCGACGGCGGACACGGGCGTGTCTGCGGGGGCTCCGACCGAGGCCGCGACGGGGCCCGCGGAGACGGTGACCGAGGGGCAGGGACAGCCACCGGGCGGCGAACCTGCGTCGACCGAGGCCGCGGCGGCTCCCGTCGGCGCGGGGGCGGCGGTGTCGCCGGAGCGCGAGCACGCCGGGCCCGTCGAGCACGAGCCCGTCGCGCCTGTGTCTGCCGAGACCGAAGATGCCGCGACCGCGTCGGCCGCGACCGCGACCGGAAGTGCCGGTGCGGCGGTGACCGAGCCCGCGCAGACCGACGCGAGGAGGAGCGGGACCGTGGAGGCCAGGGCTGAGAAGGACGGCGCAGCGCAGGCCAGGGCCGAGAAGAGCGGGGCCGTGGAGGCCGGGGCCGGGCCGGGTGGGGGAGGGCCCTCGGGCCCGCCCTTCCGGATCGTCGCCGTCACCTCCTGTCCCACCGGTATCGCGCACACCTACATGGCGGCCGAGGCGATCGAGCGGGCCGGGCAGGAGGCGGGGGTCGAGGTCACCGTCGAGACCCAGGGCTCCGCCGGGTTCGCCCGGCTGGACCCCGACGTCGTCGCCGCGGCCGACGCCGTGATCTTCGCGCACGACGTCCCCGTACGGGACAAGGAGCGCTTCGACGGCAAGCCCGTCGTGGACGTCGGCGTCAAGGCCGGGATCAGCCGGGCCCCCGCGCTCATCGCCGAGGCGCAGGACAAGGCCGCCCGCGGCGAGGTGGCGACCGCTGCCGGGCCGACCCCCGTCGAGGAAGCGGGCGAGCCCGGTGAGGGCTACGGAACCAAGCTCCGCAAGTGGCTCATGTCCGGCGTCAGTTACATGATCCCGTTCGTCGCCGCCGGCGGTCTGCTGATCGCGGTCGGCTTCGCCATCGGCGGTTACGAGATCGCCGGCGCCAAGTCCGTCGCCGACGCGTTCGTCTGGGGCGACCAGTCCAGCTGGGCCGCGCTGCTCTTCCAGATCGGCGGGCTGGCGTTCAGCTTCCTGATCCCCGTCCTCGCCGGTTACATCGCCTACGGCATGGCCGACCGCCCCGGGCTCGTCCCGGGCTTCGTCGGCGGCGCGATCGCCATCACCATCAAGGCGGGATTCCTCGGCGGCCTGGTCGCCGGACTCCTCGCCGGTGCCGTGGTGCTCGCGATCCAGAAGGTCAGGGTGCCCGCCGTGCTGCGCGGCATCATGCCCGTCGTCGTGATCCCGCTGATCTCCTCGGCGATCGTCGGCTTCCTGATGTTCCTGGTGATCGGGAAGCCGCTCGCCTCGCTCCAGCAGGCCCTCACCGACTGGCTGAACGGTCTCAGCGGTGCGAACGCCGTCATCCTCGGCGCGGTCCTCGGCCTGATGATGTGCTTCGACCTGGGTGGCCCGCTCAACAAGGTCGCGTACACCTTCGCGGTCGGCGGCCTCGCCAGCCCGACCGAGGGCTCGTTGAAGGTCATGGCGGCCGTGATGGCGGCCGGAATGGTCCCCCCGCTCGCGATGGCCCTGGCCACGACCGTCCGCGGCAGGCTGTTCACCAAGGCCGAGCGGGAGAACGGCAAGGCGGCCTGGGTGCTGGGTGCTTCGTTCATCACGGAGGGCGCGATCCCGTTCGCCGCGGCCGATCCGCTGCGCGTGATCCCGTCGGTGATGGTGGGCGGCGCTGTCACCGGCGCCCTGTCGATGGCCTTCGAGTGCACGCTGCGGGCACCGCACGGCGGCATCTTCGTCGTACCGCTGATCGGCAACGCGTTCCTCTACCTGCTCGCCATCCTGGTGGGCACGGTCATCAGCGCGGCTCTGGTCATCCTTCTGAAGGGCCTGCGAAAGCCCTCCGAAGCGTCGGTGCCGGCGACGGCCTCGCCCGACAAGCCCAAGGTCGTCGCAGCGGTCTGAACCGCTCGGGGCCCCGGACCGTGTGCACGGTAGGACCGTGTGCACGGTAGGACCGTGTGCACGGTCGGGCCGTGTGCAGGTCGGCCTCGCACGACCTCTGTCCGGCCACGTCCGCCGAGGCCGCGTCACCGGGCCGGGAACGGCCGGTCAGCGCACCCGGGCGCGAAGCTCCATGGCCTCGCGGGCGGCGCGCTCGTCCTCGTACACCTCGCACATGTGGCGGCCGTCGGGTGTGGCCGTGTGCTCCACCTCCCACAGACTCAACTCGGTGCCGTCGAGGAGCAGGAATGCGTGCTCGTACAGCGTGAAGGCGGCGTCCCGCACATCGGCCGGGCACTGCCTGCCGAACGCCTGGCCGATGTGGTGCGCGAACGCGGCCCGCAGCCGCCCGGCCGTCGCCTCGCCCGGCCGGTCCGGGTTCTCGGCGCGGCGCAGCAGTCGCCGGGCATGGTCAGCCGAGTCGTCGGGGACGTACGTACGCGCGGGCGGAATCGGCGGGGTCGCCAGCAGCCGGCCCAACAGCTCCAGATCGGCTTCGAGCTCGTCGCCCGGCACCGTGTGCGGGCTGTTCGGCGCGGCGCCCTCGGACGCCGCGCCGAATATCGCCGCGAGTTCGTCGGTCCGCCCGTCGTCCGCACTGCCCGTGCCGTCCGCGCCGTCGGGTCGCCCGCCGCGCGCCGGACGGAGTCGGGACGCCGCGAGCCGGGCCTCCGCCTCGTCCGCGTACAGCTCGTGCCGCCGGGCGCCGTCACGGCCGGAGTTGTGCACCAGCTCCCACAGGGTGAGCGAGGAGCCGTCGGCCAGCAGATACGCGTGCCGGTAGGTCGAACGGTGCAGGGCCGCGCTGTGGTGGGAGGAGTGCAGCGAACTGTCATGGGCCAGCGCCGAGTCGAGCCGCTCCACCACGCTGTCGGGAAGGTCGAAGGAATTGAGAGCCCGACCCAGGAGTCGCTCGAGGTGCGTCTCGGTTGTCTCGTACGGATCGTTCAAGGTGGATCTCCCGGATCTCCAGGCCGTCGCCACACGTCACTTGATGACTGCTTAACGTAGTCCCTGGGGCTGACATCGCGTCCCGGGTTCGGGAAAACGAACGGCGCACGCGCCAAAGTTCCGCCTCGTCCGCGCGCCCCTCCAACTCCCTTGCGCCGTGCGTCAGTCCGCGCGCCCGATGTCCCGCCCCGCGCCCGTACGATCCCCGCCCCGATTCCCGTACAGCTCGGTGTACGAGGGGAACTCCCCACCCGGACCGCGCACGCTCCCGGCGGCCAGCACCGCCCGGACGATCGCCCGGGTGACGACGTCCGCGCCGGCGGCGAGCACCGCGTTGAGGGCGAGCGGATGTCCGTCGAGCGGACGGGTGCCGGTGGCGAGCGCGAAGACGGTGTCCCCGTCGTTGAGGAGATGGACGGGGCGGACGGCGCGGGCGATGCCGTCGTGGGCGGTGCCGGCGAGCTTGTGCGCCTGGGCGCGGGAGAGTTCGGCGTCGGTGGCGACGACGGCGAGGGTCGTGTTCAGCGGGGGCGCCCCATTGCGTTCGGACGCCTCGGCCAGCCGGTGCAGGGCCGCCGCATGGACCTCGGGCGGCGGTGCCACCGGTGTCGTGCCGAAGAAGTGGCGCCCGTAGAGCACACCGGTGTCAGGGTCGAGCGCGGAGCCCGCCGCGTTGGCCACCACCAGCGCGGCGACCGTCGTCCCGTCCCCCAGCACCGTGCTCGCGGTACCGACGCCCCCCTTGATCCGGCCCACCACCGCGCCGGTGCCCGCCCCCACCGAGCCCTCCTCGACCGGCGCACCGGCCTCCGTGCTCGCCGCCGCCTCCACCGCAGCGCGCCCCGTCGACGCGTTCGGCCTCGCCCGCCAGTCACCGCCGCGGCCGAGGTCGAAGACGCACGCCGCGGGGACGACCGGCACGACCTGCCCCGGCTCCCTTCCCGCCGGCACCCCGCGCCCCTGTTCCTCCAGCCACGCCATCACGCCGGACGCCGAGTCCAGGCCGTAGGCGCTGCCTCCGGTCAGTACGACCGCCTCGATGCGCTGGACGAGATTGCGGGGGTCGAGGGCATCGGTCTCGCGGGTGCCGGGCCCACCGCCTCGTACATCCACCGCGGCCACCGCTCCGCCCTCGGGCGCGAGGACGACCGTGGTGCCGCTGAGCGCACCCTCTCCGGTGAGCCCGGCGTGGCCGACCCGGATGCCGCTCACATCGGTCAATGCGTCGTTGAGTGCCATGACTTCTGCGTATCACGCGGCCGCCGACGGGGGGCACGACCCGGTCACGGCGGTGCGGCCGGCGGGGGCGTGCCGGAAGGCCGCCTCGCCCCGGGGGCGCGGCTCGCCAGGGCGACTCCCAGCGCGACCGTGAGCGCCGCCACCAGTCCGGTGGCGAGCACGGCCCAGTGGCCGGCGAAGGTGCAGAGGAGGACCGCGGGCACCGCGACCGGGAGGACCAGTTGCTGTGCCAGTGTCTCCTTGAAGTGCCGCGCATGCAGGAACCACACCGTCAGCAGGTAGATCGCCGTGGGCACGGTCACGGCGGCCGAGGCGGTCAGTGTCGGGATGTGCGCCTTGCCGACGGACTGCTCGACCGCGACCTCCAGTCCCGCGCCGATCGCCGCGGCTGACGCGAAGATCAGGTAGTGGCCGTAACCCCAGGGAATCGCCTCGCGGTTGCCCTTGAGCCGCTCGTGGGCGGGCACGGCGAAGTAGATCCACCAGGCGGAGAAGATGATCAGGATGCCGCCGGCCGCGATGGGAGCCAGCTCGGAGATGTCCTTGGCGTGGCCGAGGGCCGACTGGACCGCCACTGTGGTCGCGAACATGGTCTCGCCGAGAACGATGATCGTGAACAGGCCGTAGCGCTCGGAGATGTGGTGGGGATGCCAGGCGGTCTGGTGGCGACGCTCGGCCATGGCGGGCACCAGCAGCTCTGCCGCGACGAGGATCAGGAACAGCCACCGTCTCCAGTCCTCGGGCGCGAAGAGCAGGGAGAGCCAGCCGAGTTGGCACAGGACGAGACTGGCGGCGTAGAAGAGAGCCGTGTTCCGAGCGGGACCCCGGTTCTCGGACGCGGCGGCCCGCAGCCACTGCGCGGTCAGCGCGATCCGCATCACGATGTAGCCGATGACGGTGATCGTCCAGTCGTTCCCGGTGAACGCCGCAGGCACCCCCGCCGCGTAGATCAGCACCCCGCAGATCTGCACCAGTGTCGCGATCCGGTACGGCACGTCGTCGCAGTCGTAGGCGGAGGCGAACCAGGTGAAGTTCATCCAGGCCCACCAGATGCCGAAGAAGACGTACAGATAGCCGACGACGCCCTCGGCGACGTGGTTCGCCGCGATCGCGTGCACCAGCTGCACCCCGGCCTGCCCCACCGCGACGACGAAGCAGAGGTCGAAGAAGAGCTCCAGCGGGGTCGCCGTGCGATGCGCCTCGTCCCGACGCCGGGCGTGCATGTGGCGCAGGGCTCCGAAACCGAGGTGCCCGTGGGGTGCGGATGAGCTCGAGGAGGTCATGGAACCAGCACAGCAGAAGGCGCCTGATCCGCATCCCGCACGATGCCGCCCTCCGGTCCGGGCGGACGGCCCACCGGTCCGGCACTCCGACCACCGGCCGGACCCGGCCGCGGAGGAGCCCGCCTGCCCCCGCGTACGCTGGTTCCATGAGTGCCGCCCCCACCACCGGCCCGCACGACGCGGAGGAGCCCCGGCAGCAGCCCCTCCCCAGGCCGGGGCTGATCTTCGACGATCCGCTGGACCAGCAGTCCGCGGACGACACGGACCGCGGGTGGGGAGAGCGGCCTCCGGCGAGCGGCGACAGCGCCGCGGACCTGGCACGCTTCCTCGACGAGAAGCCCCCGCACCACCTCTGACGGCGGGGCCGTGCCGACGGCGCTCCGGACGGGCCGGCCGCTCGGGCGCGGCTCAGCACAGCGTCACCGCCAGACGTGAGGTGGCGCCGGCGCCGGCCAGCGCCGTGGCGACGGGGCGCGGGACAGCGAGGACGATCAGCGCGCCGCCGTCCTGGAACCCCTCCGCCCCGGGCACCTCTGCCACTCGGGCGCCGGTCACGATGATCCGGGCGTCGGGCCCCGTGCGCGACCCGCCACCGCCCGTGCCCCGGCCGAAAGCCGTGCCCGTCGCCGGTGCCCCGGGGGCCGCGATCACATCCACGCGGTCGCCCGGCTCCAGCAGCCGGACGGTCTCGGCGTCCGCGATGCGCACCGGAGCGGACACGATGTCCCCCGGCCGCGGCGCGGCGTCGCCCGCGGGGACAGCGGCTCCCGTCTCCTCGCCTGCCGCACCTCCGCCCGCTGAAGCGCCGTGCGAGGGCGGGGCGTGCCGCGGCAGTGCCGCCGGTTCGTGGGCCGTGGTGGCCGGACCGGGTTGCGCCCTCGGCAACCAGGCCGCCAGCGCGGCGGCGGTGACGGCCAGACCCGCGGCCAGTGCCCGCCGCCTCCTCCGCAGCACCCTTCTCAGCCGGGTTCGTTGCCATGGCAGCCCGCCCGGCACCCTCAGGGGCGCGAAGGCGGGCACTCCGCAGGGCTCCGGCGCCGGAGCCGGCGGCAGGGCACCTCCCCAGCCCGCGGAGGAGCCACCCGCGTCCGCGGACCGGGGAGGCCCCCATGAGCCCGAAAGCCCGGACGGCCCATGTCCGTGAGACGGCGTGTGTCCGTGAGACGGCCCATGTCCGGGAGAGGCCGCACGCCCGTGGGACGGCACATGCCCGTGGGACGGCGCATGGCCGCCGGACGGCGCACGCCCGTGGGACGGCGCATGGCCGCCGGACGGCGCACGCCCGTGGGACGGCGCATGGCCGCCGGACGGCGGATGCCCGTGGGACGGGGCGTGCCCGTGGGACGGCGCATGGCCGCCGGACGGCGGATGCCCGGGGGACGGGGCGTGCCCGTGGGACGGGGAAGAGGAGAGCAGCGTCATGGTGGGACCGCCTCTCGTGTTGAGGGACCGTGAGGCGGGCGGCGTACGCCCGACGCCCCTCACGATCCCCGTTCACCCGGCGGCCCGCTCCGGCCTGTGGACGGCTCGGGGAGTGTGGAAAAACTCCTCACTCCCCAGGGTGACCATCCGCCGACACGACCACGCGCTACGGCAGCGTTATGCCCGTCTTCAAGCCGTTCAGGGCGCTCTTGCAGAGGCAGTCGCGGTCCTCGGCCGCCGGCAGCCCGGCCACCGCGTCGAACAGGACGTCCCTCAGCCGGTCGACGTTCGCGGCGAAGACCTTCAGAACTTCCTCGTGCGAGACGCCCTCACCGCTCTCCGCCCCCGCGTCGAGGTCCGTGACCAGGTTCATGGACGTGTAGCAGAGCTCCAGCTCACGGGCGAGCGCGGCCTCGGGGTGCCCGGTCATGCCGACCACCGACCAGCCCATCGCCGCGTGCCAGCGGGACTCGGCGCGGGTGCCGAAGCGCGGCCCCTCGACCACGACGAGGGTTCCGCCGTCGACCGGCTCCCAGTCCCGCCCGCGCGCCGCGGCCAGCGCCGCCGCCCGTCCGGCCGGGCAGTAGGGGTCGGCGAGCGAGACGTGGACGACGTTCGGCACCTCGCCGTTCGTCAGCGGCTCCCCGTCGTAGTAGGTGTCGGCCCGGGACTTGGTGCGGTCCACCAGCTGGTCGGGGACGAGCAGGGTGCCGGGGCCGTACTCCGGCCGCAGGCCGCCGACGGCGCACGGCCCGAGGATCTGACGCACACCCACGGACCGCAGGGCCCACAGGTTGGCGCGGTAGTTGATGCGGTGCGGCGGGAGGCGGTGGCTTCGTCCGTGCCGGGGGAGGAAGGCGACCTTCCGGCCCGCGATCTCGCCGAAGAACAGGGAATCACTCGGGCTGCCGTACGGCGTCGCGATCTCGGCCTCGGTCACGTTCTCCAGGAACGAGTAGAAGCCCGAGCCGCCGATGACGCCGATCTCCGCGCGCTGTGCGCTCTCTGCGTTGGCCATGGCCGTCACAGTAGCCGCGCTCGAACAGGGTCAGGCACCCGCCCACCGACCGCCCGCACTCCCCGTGAACGCCGTGGGGTCGGCGACGCGGGCATGCGAAAGGTCCCCACCACCCGTAGGCGGTGGGGACCCTGCGAGAGTTCGGGAGTCAGGCGGCCGTCGTGCTGCCGGACGAACCGGACGAGGTCGACGAGCCCGACGAGCTGGTGGAGCTCGCGGACGCCTTGGAGTCCGACGACGAGGAAGAGGAGGACGCCGAGGACTTCGCCGACGCGGACGACGGCGTGCTGCTCGACGAGGAGCCGCGGCTGTCGTTGCGGTAGAAGCCGGAGCCCTTGAAGACGATGCCGACGGCCGAGAACACCTTCTTCAGGCGTCCCTGGCAGGCGGGGCACTCGGTCAGGGCGTCGTCGGTGAACTTCTGCACCGCCTCGAGGCCCTCGCCGCACTCGGTGCACTGGTACTGGTACGTCGGCACTTGTCTTCCTCCTGGCACTCTCACTCGATGAGTGCTAACGACGTTCCATAGTGACGTATTCCCTCGTCTCAGTCCACCGTCACGGGCACTCGGTGACCGACACCACGTGCGACCGTACGGCTGTGCGGGCGCGGTGCGAGGCGCGATCGCAGCGACAGCAGGGTGGCCAGGGCGAGTACGGTGCCCACCAGCGGCACCAGGAATCCGGCGGTCGAGCCGTGGGCGTCGGCGAGCCGGCCGGCGACCGTCACCGCGGCCGCCTGGCCGAGCGCCACGGATCCGGTCAGCCAGGTGAAGGCCTCCGTCCGGGCCGACGCCGGGACCAGCGTCTCGACGAGCGTGAAACCGCTGATCAGCGCGGGTGCGATACACACGCCGACGACCAGTCCCAGCCCGCCGAGCAGTACGGCGGACTCCGCCGTCCAGAGGAGCGAGGCGGCGAGCGCCAGACCCGCGTACCCGGCCACCATGCGGCGCCGCGGCCCGGACTTCCAGGCGACGGCTCCGACGGCGATGCCCGCGAGCATGTTGCCGGCGGCGAAGAGTCCGTAAAGCAGACCGTTCATACCGGGCTGCCCGATCTCCTCGGTGAACGCGGTGAGCGAGACCTGCATGCCGCCGAAGACCGAACCGATGCCGAGGAAGGCGACCGCGAGGACCCGGACGCCGGGCACGGACAGAGCTGATGTGCGGGTGGCCTGCTCGCCGGTCCCGGCGCGGCCGAAGGGCGGCTGCGTACGGCGCTGGGCGGCGAACAGCAGACCGCCGACCAGCGTCAGCACGGCCTCGGCGATCAGCCCGGCGGCCGGGTGGACGCCGGTGCACAGGGCGGTGGCCAGCACCGGCCCGACGACGAAGGTGAACTCGTCGGTGACCGACTCGAACGCCGCCGCCGTCGGCATCAGCCGGGACCCGCCGAGCCTCGCCGCCCAGCGGGCCCGCACCATCGGGCCGACCTGCGGCACGGAGGCTCCGGTCGGCACCGCGGCGGCGAAGAGTGCCCACAGGGGAGCGCCGGCGAGCGCGAGCGCGGTCAGCGCGCCGACGGCCGCGGTGTGCACCAGCACGCCCGGGACCAGCACGGCCCGCTGGCCGAAGCGGTCGGCGAGCTTGCCGCTCTGCGGGGCGAAGAGGGCCATGGAGACGCCGGTGACGGCGGCGACGGCGCCGGCGCTTCCGTACGAACCGGTGGTGTGCTGCACGAGGAGGACGATGCCGATCGTCAGCATCGCGAACGGCTGCCGGGCGGCGAACCCGGGGAGCAGGAACGTCCAGGCGCCGGGCGTGCGGAGCAGTTGCCCGTAGCCGGGGCGCCGGCTGCCGGACGCTGTGTCGGAAGGCGCCGGCGGGTGCGAGGACGGGGACGTACCCGTGGACGTGGCCGTACCCGAAGACGGTGCGGCGGGAGTGCTCGGAGGTGTGCCCGTGGACGGGTCAGAAGCGACCGTGGACTCCACGGCCCTTGCCTTTCTGCCGCCTGGTAGCGCTCTCCCGGGGTGCCGGGGATCGCCGAGAGCTGTCCTCTTGCGCGGAACTGCGGTAGATACCGGGCCCCACTGCGGGGAGTCACTCGGCCGCCATACGGTCGCGCCAGCTCTGCGTCAGGCAGAGTTGGTCGATCAGTGTGCCTTCATGCTACAGGGGTCGGCGGCGGCCCGGCCTCGGAATGCGCTTGTGCATGGGGAACGTCACCTGGGATTGGCCGGCGGTGCAGATGCTTCGCCCACCCGGCCCGCGCCTCCCCGGCCGGCCCGCGCCGGGCGGCCGACCCCGCCGGGCCGGGCCCTCCGGATCCCGTCCCCGGCCCGCGCCTTCCCGGCCGGACCGCCCCCTCCGCGGCCGGACCCCCGCCGAGCCCCGGCCTTCCGGATCCCGAACGCGGCCCATCCGCCTAGCCGCCCGTCCCCAACCAGCCGGCCAGCTTTCCGCCCTGGCCCACGGCCCGCAGGCGCGCCTCGGCCGCGTCCCGTACCGGGTCGGTCGCCACCACCAGCAGTTCGTCACCGCGCCGCAGCACCGTCGTCGGGCTCGGGACGAAGCTCTTGCTCTCGCGGACGACGAGCGTGACGGCGGCGCCGGCGGGCAGCCGCAGTTCGCCGACCTCCACGCCGTGCATCCGCGACTTCTCCGGGATCGCGACCGACAGCAGATGGCCGCGCAGCCGCTCCAGCGGCGCCGACTCGATGCCCAGGTCCGCGGCCTCCGCGCCGTTCCCGAGGTTCAGCGCCTTCGCCACCCAGGGCAGGGTCGGGCCCTGGACCAGGGTGTAGACGACGACCAGCACGAAGACGATGTTGAAGATCCGCTCGCTGCCCTCGATCCCGGACACCAGCGGGATGGTCGCGAGGATGATGGGCACGGCGCCGCGCAGACCGGCCCACGACATCAGGGCCTTCTCCCGCCACGGAATGCGGAAGGGCAGCAGGCTGAGGACGACCGACAGCGGCCGTGCCGCCATCGTCAGCACCAGTCCGATGACCACCGCGGGCCAGAAGTCGTGCAGCAGCTCGTGCGGGGTGACGAGCAGTCCGAGCAGTACGAACATGCCGATCTGGGCGATCCAGCCGAGCCCGTCGGCGAATCCGCGGGTGGCCGGCCAGTGGGGGAGCTTGGAGTTCCCGAGCACCATCGCCGCGAGGTACACGGCCAGGAAGCCGCTGCCGTGGGCGAGGGCGCCGATGGCGTACGCCGTCACCGCGATGGCCATGACGGCGATCGGGTACAGACCGGAGGCGGGCAGGGCGACGTGGCGCAGCCCGTACGCGCCGAGCCAGCCGACCGCGAGGCCGATGGCGGCGCCGATCGCCAGCTCCAGCAGGATCGTTCCGATGAGGACGTACCACTCCTCGACGGGCTCCGTGGTGGAGAGCGCGATGACGAGGATGACGACGGGGGCGTCGTTGAAGCCGGACTCGGCCTCCAGGACACCCGTGATGCGGGAGGGGAGGGGAACCCTCCGCAGCACGGAGAAGACCGCGGCGGCGTCCGTCGAGGAGACGACCGCGCCGACGATGAGGGCCTGCCGCCATTCCAGTCCCACCAGATAGTGGGCTCCGGCCGCCGTGACGCCCACGCTCACGGCGATGCCGACGGTCGACAGCATCGCCGCCGCGGGCAGGGCCGGTTTGATCTCCTTCCACTTGGTGCCCAGGCCGCCCTCGGCCAGGATCACCACGAGTGCGGCGTAGCCGATCACCTGCGTAAGTCCGGCATTGTCGAACTTGACGTTGAAGATGCCGTCCTGCCCTATCGCGACCCCGATGCCCAGATACAGCAGCAGGCTGGGGAGCCCGCTCCGGGAGGAGACGCGCACCGCCGCGACGGCGATGAGCAGGACGAGCGAGCAGATGAGCAGGAGTGCATTGAGCTGGTGGACAGTCAGCGGCCGATCCTTCCCCTCGCGCTTGTGGCCGGATCGTTCCTCCGGCAAGCGACACTTCGTTACCTTACCTAATCTTTAACGCGTTCTTGACGCTTCCATGACGGCTTCGTCCAGTAATCGTCAATGGGTTCGAATTGCTGGTGGTTGGCGTCGCGTTACTGATACCGCGTCCGGGCCCGTCGATCGCTGCGCCTATGGTTGCTCCAGCACTCCCAGGACCACACTGCCCTCGAAGGACAGCGATGCCCTCCAACACAACCGCCTCCTCCGCCGAGAAGCCAGCCAGGAGGAGGGGCCGCCGCGCCCGTCTCGTCTTGCTCGCCCTGGTACTGGCGCTGGTCGCGGGTGTCGGCTGCGGTGCGTACTGGGGCGTCAGCACCGTGCGTGCCTCCTTCCCGCAGACCACCGGGACGATCAAGCTCAAGGGCCTGTCCGCCCCGGTCGACGTGAAGCGCGACGCGAACGGGATCCCGCAGCTCTACGCGAGCACCGACGAGGACCTGTTCCGCGCGCAGGGCTTCGTGCACGCGCAGGACCGCTTCTGGGAGATGGACGTGCGCCGCCACGTCACCGCGGGCCGGCTGTCCGAGATGTTCGGCGCGGGGCAGGTCGAGACGGACGCCTTCCTGCGGACCCTCGGCTGGCACCGGGTGGCCCAGCAGGAGTTCGACGAGAAGCTCTCGCCCGAGACCAAGAAGTACCTCCAGTCGTACGCCGACGGCGTCAACGCCTACCTCGCGGGCCGCGACAACTCCGACATCTCCCTCGAGTACGCCGCCCTGGGGCTCACCAACGACTACAAGCCGGAGAAGTGGACGCCGGTCGACTCGGTGGCCTGGCTGAAGGCGATGGCCTGGGACCTGCGCGGCAACATGCAGGACGAGATCGACCGCTCGCTGATGACCAGCCGGCTGAGCGAGCAGCAGATCAAGCAGCTGTACCCGGCGTACCCGTACGACCTGCACCAGCCGGTCGTCACGGCCGGCGCCCTGGACGACGACGCCGGGAAGTGGGACCCGAAGGGCCGGCCCTCGTCGGACTCCTCCGACTCCTCCGACTCCTCGGGATCCTCGGGCTCGTCGTCGCAGGGCGGGGCGGGCCTCGGCAGTGGCCTGGGCGCCGGTTCGGGCAGTGGCTCGGACGCCGGACAGGGCGCGCAGACGCAGCTCTCCGGCCTCTCCGACGTGCTCGACCGGGTCCCCGCGCTGCTCGGCCCGAACGGCAACGGCATCGGTTCCAACTCCTGGGTCGTCTCCGGCAAGTACACGACCACCAACAAGCCGCTGCTCGCGAACGACCCGCACCTCGCGCCGCAGCTGCCGTCGCTGTGGGCGCAGATGGGCCTGCACTGCCGCGCGGTCTCGGAGAAGTGCTCCTTCGACGTCGCCGGCTACACCTTCTCCGGCATGCCGGGCGTGGTCATCGGCCACAACGAGGACATCGCCTGGGGCTTCACCAACCTCGGGGCCGACGTCACCGACCTCTACCTGGAGAAGATCTCCCGGACGGGCTGGACGTCCGGCAGCCGGATCAAGCCGTTCAAGGTCCGTGAGGAGACCATCAGGATCGCCGGCGGCGGCAGCAAGAAGATCACCGTGCGGGAGACCGATCACGGGCCGCTGATCTCGGACCGCAGCGCCGAGCTGGAGCGCGTGGGCGAGCGGGCGCCGGTCAGGACCCCCGCCCCCGACCGCGGCAACGGCTTCGGGGTGGCGCTGCGCTGGACCGCGCTGGACCCGGGCAACACCATGGACGCGGTGTTCAAGCTCAACCGGGCGAAGGACTTCGCGGGCTTCCGCGCCGCGGCGAAGGACTTCGACGTCCCCTCGCAGAACCTGATCTACGCGGACGCCGAGGGCCACATCGGCTACCAGGCGCCGGGCCGGATCCCGGTCCGCGCCGAGGGTTTCGACGGCTCGATGCCGGCCCCGGGCTGGAACCCGACCTCCGGCTGGAAGGGGTACATCCCCTTCGACGAGCTGCCGTACGAGTACGACCCGAAGCGCGGCTACATCGTCACCGCCAACCAGGCCGTCGTGGACGCCGAGAAGTACCCGTACCTGATCACCAAGGACTACGGGTACGGCTCCCGCAGCCAGCGGATCAACGACATCATCGAGTCGAAGATCAAGGACGGCGGGAAGATCTCGACCGACGACATGCGCACCATGCAGACGGACAACCAGAGCGAGATCGCCAAGCTGCTGACGCCCCATCTGCTGAGGATCGACGTCTCCGACCCGCATGTGCGCGAGGCGCAGAAGCTGCTGGAGGGCTGGGACTACACCCAGGAGCCGGACTCCGGGGCCGCGGCCTACTTCAACGCCGTCTGGCGCCATGTGCTCAAGCTGGCCTTCGGGAACAAGCTCCCCAAGGAGCTGCGGATCCGCGGCGAGTGCCTCAACGTCCGCCCGGCCGACAGCACCGGACCGGTCGACGACCTGAACTCGCTGGTGCGCGAGTGCGGCCAGCGCGACGCCGACTCGGCCCAGCCGGACGGCGGCGACCGCTGGTACGAGGTGGTCCGCGGGCTGATGGACGACGAGGACAGCGAGTGGTGGCAGTCGCCGAAGACCCGCAAGGACGTCGCCACGACCACTCGTGACGAGCTGCTCGCCCGGGCCATGAAGGACGCCCGCTGGGAGCTGACGGCCGAGCTCGGCAAGGACGTCAACAGCTGGAGCTGGGGCAGGCTGCACCAGCTGACGCTGAAGAACCAGACGCTCGGCACCGAGGGCCCCGACGTGCTGCGGTGGATGCTCAACCGCGGCCCGTGGAACCTGGGCGGCGGCGAGGCCGCGGTCAACGCGACCGGCTGGAACGCGGCCGGCGGCTACGAGGTGATCTGGGTCCCGTCGATGCGGATGGTCGTCAACGTGGGGGACTGGGACAAGTCCCGCTGGATCAACCTGACCGGCGCCTCGGGCCACGCCTACAGCGCGCACTACACCGACCAGACGGACAAGTGGGCCAAGGGCGAACTGCTCGACTGGGCCTACAGCGACAGGGCGGTCGAAGCGGCGACGGAGGACACGCTGGCGCTCAGGCCGTAGACCGGGCCGCGAAGCGCCGGACGCCCTCCGGGGTCACAACGGCATGGACGGGGTGGTCGTGCGGTTCCTCCGGGACCCGCGCGACCACCTCGTTCGCGTACAGCAGGACGACGAGGGCGGGCCGGGCGGCGGCCGCCTCCAGCCGGGCGAGGACCCGGTCGTACGAGCCGCCACCGCGGCCGAGCCGCATGCCCCGCTCGTCCACCGCCAGTCCCGGCAGCAGGACCGCGTCCGCCTCCAGCACGGCCTTGTGGCCCAGCAGCGGCCCGTCGGGTTCCCTCAGCCCGCGGCGGGCCGGCACCAGCCGGTCCGGCCCCTCGTACACCGCCCACTCCAGATCGTTGTCGTCCAGCAGCACCGGCAGGAGCACGCGCACGCCCCGGGCGCGCAGCGCGTCGAGCAGCGCGCGGGTGCCTGGTTCGCGCCCCACGGAGACATAGGCCGCCACGGTCCTGGCGCCGGTCAGCTCCGGGAGTTCCAGCGCATGGCGGGCGAGAACCAGCGAGGCCTCACGGACGTCTTCAGGTGACAGCAGGCGTCGTGCGTCGAGCAGTTCACGTCGAACCATGCCCTTTCCGGACATCTCGGAGTCCACGGCAACCTCACAATCCACTGTCAATATGCCTGTATGGGGAGAAAGTTAACCGGAGGCTAATCTTCCGCCCATAGGTACCGGATATGGTGCCCGCATGAGTGAGTTGCACCAACGGATCAGCAAGGCTGTCATCCCCGCCGCAGGCCTCGGTACCCGGTTCCTGCCGGCCACGAAGGCCACTCCCAAGGAGATGCTGCCTGTCGTCGACAAGCCGGCGATCCAGTACGTGGTCGAGGAGGCCGTCGGCGCCGGCCTCTCGGATGTTCTCATGGTCACCGGGCGCAACAAGCGCCCCCTCG
The DNA here is from genome assembly GCF_030406905.1 of Streptomyces sp. HUAS CB01. Classification (NCBI taxonomy): domain Bacteria; kingdom Bacillati; phylum Actinomycetota; class Actinomycetes; order Kitasatosporales; family Streptomycetaceae; genus Streptomyces; species Streptomyces chengbuensis. The sequence goes on along the minus strand of NZ_CP129137.1, from coordinate 3,298,077 downwards.
AGGACCACTTCGACCGCAACTACGAGCTGGAGGAGGCGCTGACCCGCAAGGGCGACGCGGAGCGCCTCGCCAAGGTCCAGGAGTCCAGCGACCTCGCCACCATGCACTACGTGCGCCAGGGCGACCCCAAGGGCCTCGGCCACGCCGTCCTGTGCGCCGCGCCGCACGTCGGTGAGCAGCCCTTCGCGGTGCTGCTCGGCGACGACCTCATCGACCCGCGCGACCCGCTCCTGTCCCGGATGGTCGACGTCCAGGAGCGCGAGGGCGGCAGCGTCATCGCCCTGATGGAGGTCGAGCCCTCCCAGATCCACCTCTACGGCTGCGCCGCCGTGGAGTCCACCGGCGAGGACGACGTCGTCCGCGTCACCGGTCTGGTCGAGAAGCCCGACGCGTCCGAGGCGCCCAGCAACTACGCGATCATCGGCCGCTACGTCCTGGACCCCGCCGTCTTCGAGATACTCCGCAAGACCGAGCCGGGCCGCGGTGGCGAGATCCAGCTCACCGACGCCCTGCAGATGCTCGCCGCCGACGAGAAGATCGGCGGGCCCGTGCACGGCGTCGTCTTCAAGGGCCGCCGCTACGACACCGGCGACCGAGGCGACTATCTGCGTGCCATTGTCAGACTCGCGTGCGAACGTGAAGACCTGGGCCCGGACTTCCGAGCCTGGCTTCGCCGTTACGTCACCGAGGAGATGTAGCACGTGAGCAGCACGGCAGCACCCGGCACGGGCTCCGGCCCCGCCACCCCGGCCGGGGACGGCCCGGCCGCTGACACCCCGGGCGGCCGACGGGCCCTGTGGTCGGTGGACGACCATCTGGAGGACGTCCTCGGCGCGATCCACCCGCTGGATCCGATCGATCTGCCGCTGCCCGACGCACAGGGCTGCGTCCTGGTCGAGGACGTCACCGTCCCCGTGGCCCTGCCGCCGTTCGACAACAGCTCGATGGACGGGTACGCGGTCCGTGTCGCCGACGTCGCGGGCGCGAGTGAGGACTTCCCCGCCGTGCTCACCGTCATCGGCGACGTCGCCGCGGGCAGCGGCGAGGCGCGCACCGTCGGCCCCGGGCAGGCCGCCCGGATCATGACCGGAGCCCCGCTGCCGCCCGGCGCCGAGGCCGTCGTCCCCGTCGAGTGGACCGACGGCGGCACGGGCGGCGGAGCCGCCACGGCCATGCGTCCGGCCGGGGTCGCCCCCGAGGGCGCGGCCGGCGAGGTGCGGGTCCACCGGCCGGTGGAGTCCCGCGCACACGTGCGCGGGCGCGGCAGCGACGTCCAGGCGGGCGACCTCGCCCTGACCGAGGGCACGGTCCTCGGCCCGCCGCAGATCGGGCTGCTCGCCGCGATCGGCCGCGGCACCGTACGGGTGCGCCCCCGACCGCGTGTCGTCGTCCTGTCCACCGGCAGTGAACTGGTCCAGCCCGGGGAGGAATTGGGCGAGGGCAAGATCTACGACTCGAACAGCTTCGCGCTCACCGCCGCGGCCCGCGACGCCGGGGCCATCGCCTACCGGGTCGGCGCGGTCACCGACGACGCCGACGAGCTGCGCGCCGCCATCGAGGACCAGCTCATCCGCGCCGATCTCATCGTCACCACGGGAGGCGTCAGCGTCGGCGCGTACGACGTGGTCAAGGAGGCGCTCTCCTCCGTGGGCGACGAGGACGAGCCCGGCAGCGGGGTCGACTTCCGCACGCTCGCCATGCAGCCGGGCAAGCCCCAGGGTTTCGGCTCCATCGGCCCCGACCACACACCGCTGCTCGCCCTGCCGGGCAATCCCGTCTCCTCCTATGTGTCGTTCGAGCTGTTCGTCCGTCCCGCGATCCGCACCCTGATGGGTCTGACGGACGCGCGGCGGCCCGAGGTCCGCGCGGAGCTCCGCACCGACAAGGCGCTGACGTCGCCCGAGGGGAAGCGGCAGTTCCTCCGCGGTGCCTACGATGCGGAGAAGGGCACCGTCACCCCTGTCGGCGGCAGCGGGTCGCATCTGATCGCGGCCCTCGCCCAGGCGAACGCGCTCATCGTGGTCCCCGAGGACACGACCTCCGTCGAGCCGGGCACGGAGACGGAGGTGGTCCTGCTCGGATGAGCGCGCGGCCGTGGCGGTAGCGTGTCTCACCACACAGTGACCGGGAGCCACAGCCATGAGTGCGCAGCAAGGACTCACACACATCGACGAGGCGGGCGCGGCCCGTATGGTCGACGTCTCGGAGAAGGACGTCACCGCGCGCACCGCCCGCGCGAGCGGCCGGGTCCTTGTCTCACCGCGTGTCGTCGAGCTGCTGCGGGGCGAGGGCATGCCGAAGGGCGACGCCCTCGCCACCGCCCGGATCGCGGGCATCATGGGCGCGAAGCGCACACCGGACCTGATCCCGCTCTGCCACCCGCTGGCGGTCTCCGGGGTGAAGCTGGATCTGTCCGTGGCCGACGACGCCGTCGAGATCCTCGCCACCGTCAGGACGACCGACCGCACGGGCGTCGAGATGGAGGCGCTGACCGCGGTGTCCGTGGCCGCGCTGACCGTCGTCGACATGGTCAAGGCGGTCGACAAGGCCGCGGTGATCACCGACGTCCGGGTCGAGGAGAAGACCGGCGGGAAGTCCGGCGACTGGGTCCGTGAGGAGACCGGGCGATGAGCCCCCGGGCGGGTGAGGTCCACAGCCACGCCCACGGCGGACGGTCCGGGGAGGGGCCGCGCAGCGAGGCGCCCGGGCGCCCACCGCGCCGCGCGCTCGTCGTGACCGCGTCCAACCGGGCCTCCGCCGGGGTGTACGAGGACAAGGGCGGCCCCCTCCTCGCCGAGGGACTCGCCCAGCTGGGCTTCCGGGTCGACGGCCCCCGGGTCGTCCCCGACGGGGACCCGGTCGAAGCGGCCCTGCGCGAGGGAGTGGCCGCGGCGTACGACGTCATCCTCACCACCGGCGGCACCGGGATCTCGCCCACCGACCGCACCCCCGACGCCACCGCCCGCGTCCTCGACTACGAGATCCCCGGCATCCCCGAGGCGATCCGCGCCCACGGCCTCGCGAAGGTGCCCACCGCGGCGCTGTCCCGCGGCCTCGCCGGGGTCGCCGACCGCACCCTGATCGTCAATCTCCCCGGGTCCTCGGGCGGTGTGCGGGACGGTCTCGCCGTACTGTCCCGGATCCTGCCGCACGCCGTGGACCAGCTGCACGGCGGCGACCACCCGCGGCCCGCCGAACCCGCCGGCCCCTCGGATCCCCCGGGGAGTCCCCGCTGAACACGCACGCGTGGCCCGTGGTCCTGACGGACGGTGATGTCACCCTCCGCCCGATAAAGCTGCGCGACCAGCGGGCGTGGCGGGAGGTGAACCGGCGCAACCGGGACTGGCTGCGCCCCTGGGAGGCGACCATCCCCCCACCGCCGCCCGGCGGCCCGGTCGCGCAGCGCCCCACGTACCGCCAGATGGTGCGCCATCTGCGCGCCGAGGCCCATGCCGGCCGGATGCTGCCGTTCGTGGTCGAGTACCGGGGTGTGCTCGTCGGGCAGCTCACCGTCGCCGGTATCACCTGGGGCTCGATGTGCTCGGGCCACGTCGGGTACTGGGTCGACCGCGAGGTCGCGGGCCGCGGGGTGATGCCCACGGCCGTGGCGCTGGCCGTCGACCACTGTTTCGGCAGCGTCGGGCTGCACCGCATCGAAGTCTGTATTCGTCCCGAGAACGTGCCGAGCCGCAGGGTCGTGGAGAAACTCGGATTCCGCGAGGAGGGGCTCCGCCCTCGCTATCTCCACATCGACGGCGCCTGGCGGGACCATCTGGTGTTCGCGCTCACGGCGGAGGAGGTTCCGGGAGGGCTGCTGCGCCGCTGGTACCAGGCGCGACCCGCGCGACACGAGAAATAAAATAATTGTTCGAATTTAATCGCCACTCGATCGCCCGGTGATCTGAAGAATCACAAAAAAAGTCAGTGGTATCAGCCAGATCGTGCGACACACCGGGCCAATTGGCCGATGCCCTCGTGCGAATCCCTCTACGGTGTGATGCGTGAGCAGCAGCGGCCTCATCTACGCAGTCATCGTCGGGGCCTGGGCCGCCTACTTGGTGCCGATGTGGCTCCGCAGGCAGGACGAGCTCAACGAAGCCCGTCCGACGGAACGCTTCAGCACCGCCATCCGGCTGCTGTCCGGACGGGCGGGAATGGAGCGCCGGTACGCCAAGGAGCTGCGCGAGCGCACCACCGAGGACGGCCCCGCCACCGACGCCGACCCGGAAGTCGAGACGGACCGGTTGAGTTCCGTCGACGTCCGGGCGTTCGCCGCGCCCCCTGCCAGAACCGAGGCGCGGCTGGACATGCCGTCCGCCCCGGCCCGGGCGCGCAAGGAGCGCACCCCCAAGCCGACCGGCACGGCCGCCTCGGAACGCGCACGGCGCTCCAAGGTGCTGGCCCGCCGTCGGCGCACCACCGTGCTCCTTTTCCTCGCCTTCACCCTCGGCGCGATCGTCGCCGCCGTCGGAGGGCTGGGACTCCTGTGGGCGCCGGCAGCCCCGGCGGTCCTCCTCAGCGCCTACATCGCGTACCTGCGCGCCCAGGAGCGGCGCCGCTTCGTGTACGTGATGGACCGGCGCCGTGCGGAGGCCGCGGCGCAGCGGCTGCGCGAGACCCGCTCGCGTCGTCGCCAGGCCGTCGCCGAGGAGCCGGACGAGGCCGCCCAGGCGCGGCCCGAGCCCGAGCCGGCGCCCGCGGTGTCGCCGCAGGAGGCGGGTCGCCGTGCGCTGGTCGAGCAGACCGACCACGCGGAATGGGTGGACCAGCAGCGCGACCCCGGTCCCGGCCGCGGCGACAGCTGGGACCCGGTCCCGGTGCCGCTTCCCACGTACGTCACCGCGCCGGTCGCGCCGCGCGCCACGAGCGGCATCGATGTCACGGACCCGGAGACGTGGAGCTCGGCCCGCTCCTCCGCGGCCGAACCGGCCACGCCCGCCGCCCCACCGCCCCCACGCCAGCGCACCGCCCCGTCGCGCCGCAGCCGCGAGCACGGCCGCACCCCCCTCTTCGACCAGTACGCGGACGAGGACCGGCCCCGCGCCGCCAACGAGTGAGACCGGGCGGGCGGGGCCTCCGGACCTTCGGAACCCCGCCCCGCCCGACCAGCGAGGAACGGATTTCCAAGCACCCCGATCGGGATGCTAAGGTTTCACTCGTTGCAAGGGCCTGTGGCGCAGACTGGTAGCGCACCTCGTTCGCATCGAGGGGGTCAGGGGTTCAAATCCCCTCAGGTCCACAACATGACTGTTCTTGAGTTGGTTCGAGAATGGTGACGAGATCCCGTCCGATCGCAAGATCGGGCGGGATCTTCGTCGTTTCAGGGGCGGCCCGGACGACTGCCGACCGAGCTTCCGCAGAGCCTTGCGCCTCGCCTCGGACGGGATGTGGTGGACCTCGGTTCCTCCGCCATGGCGTAGCTGAGCGCCGAGCGGCGAACAGGCCGTGCCGATGTCGAGGTGGTCACCAGGGTGCGCCCCAGTGGCAGCTGGGAACCGGGTGCCACGTGCTCGATGTCGTCAGTGGCTGCTTGACTGCCCTGCCATGGACGAATGCGAGCTGCTCGATGCTGTCGGTGCACTTCTCTACCCGGACGTGATGAACCACCTTCGCGCACCGGAGTGTGCGCAGGACGGGCACGGGGGCGGGCACGCGTGTCTGAATGTTCGCGACACGAAGGCCCTGCGCCAGTTGGTCGAGGAGCTCACACGCCGGCACGGTAGGCCGCACACTCTCGCGGCGAAGGGGGTTGTCGACCCGACAGTGAGCACGCGGTCCGGGCTGCCGCTCCTGACCCCCTTCGGCGAGCGGATCGTGGAGATGCGTGCCTGGAAGTACGGCGGGAGATGGGCTGGTTGCGGCATGGTCCGCGACGACGACGGCACCACGCGCCCGGTGGTGCTCGTGGCCGAGCGGCGACTGCCGGCTCTGGACAACCTTCCGGCGGACGCCTCCTGGGTGGACAAGCTCGTCGCGGTCACCGGCTGGGACCCGCACCACCGGTCGAAGATCGACTGGGCAGCGGCCGAGGCCAGACTGGGTACCGCGCTGCCGAGCGACTACAAGGAACTGACCGAACGGTTCGGATGCGGCGGCTTCGACGACTACCTCTCCGTCCAGATGCCCGACGGCATCATCGAGATCGCGGAGTTGCTCTCGGAACGGGAGGGGACACACGGCAACGGTCGATGGGAACCGCACCGGCCGTTCCCCGCTCCGGGCGGGCTGCTCTGGTGGGCGAGCACGGAACATGAGCAGGACTTCTGTTGGGTCGCCGACCACCCCGACCCCGACTGCTGGTCCGTCGTGCACCGGAACGACCACCCTTGGGAGCGGTACGACGGTACGACCTCGGAGTTCGTCTTCCGCATGCTCACCGACCCCGAGCACCCCTACTCGACGGCCGGTCTCTTCGACGCCCACTGGTTCGACCGCTACGAGGACCCAACCCTGCACAGCGCTGAGACAGCGGCAGGAAAGTCGACAGCGCCGCCGAGCGTTGCCGACTCCCTATGACCGACCTGACAAGGATGCCGCCACAGGTGCAGATCCGGCTGCAGGATCGGTTGGCCTCAGCCTGTGGCGAGCCGCCAACTGGTTGCCACGATCCCCCGACAGCCACCGAGAGCGAGCGCCGCACTTACCCCTCGCTGGAAGTCGTACGAGCGAAGTGGCTCGGCAGGCGTCCCACTCCTGCCCGTGCAGGCGCTGGGGGATGCCTTGGAAGTTCACCGCAAGGGCGAGGCCCAGGAGGACGAGCACGTCGCAGAGGGGCAGCAGCAGCCACGGTGGCGCCGTGCCACTACTGGCCAGTGTGCTTCCCAGTACGATCGCCGGTCCGTACAGCGGCGCACCCGCCACCGCGGCAGCGCGAAGCCCCTCCGCGGGCGCGGAGTCGCGCCCAGTAGGGTCACGGGGTGACGACGAAGACGGACGCGACAGACGGTCGGCTGCTGTACGGGTGCATGGGGCTCGGTGGGGCGTGGGACACCGCGCCGTACGGCCCCGGGGACATCGCCGCCGCGGAGGCTGCGGTCGAGGCCGCGCTGGACAGCGGCATCACCGTGTTCGACCACGCCGACATCTACCGGCACGGCAAGGCGGAGGCCGTCTTCGGCGAGGTCCTGGCCCGGACCCCGGGGCTGCGGGAGCGGATCGTCCTGCAGACCAAGTGCGGTATCCGGCTGCCGGACGGGGAGCGTCCCGGGATCTACGACCTGCGCGGGCGGACGATCGTACGGCGGGTCGAGGCGAGCCTGGAGCGGCTGCGCACCGACGTGATCGACGTGCTGCTGCTGCACAGGCCGGACCCGCTGGCCGATCCCGACGACGTCGCCGAGGCGCTGACCTCGCTGCACCGGCAGGGCCTGGTGCGGCAGTTCGGGGTGTCCAACATGGGAGCGGCGCAGATCGCCCCGCTCCGGGCCCGGCTGGATGTGCCGCTCGTCGCGAACCAGTTGGAGATGAGCCTCCGGAAGCGGGACTGGCTCGAGGCCGGTGTGGTCGTGAACACCCCCGAGGCGGCCGCCAACGGCTTCCCCTTCGGCACCGTCGAGTACTGCCGCGACAACGGCATGGAGCTGCAGGCCTGGGGCGCGCTGGCGCAGGGCCGTTTCACCGGGCGTCAGGAGACCCCGGAGGAGCAGGCCACCGCGCGGCTCGTCGCCACCCTCGCCGAACGCAAGGGCGTGACGCCGGAGACGGTGCTGCTGTGGTGGCTGCAGCGCCACCCCGCGCGGGTCTCGCCGGTGATCGGCACCGCCGACCCCGCGCGCATCCGCGCCTGCGGGCAAGCCGCGCGGCAGGAGCCGGACCTCGACCACGAGGAGTGGTACGCGCTCTGGCTGGCGGCCCGCGGCGTGCCGCTGCCCTGAACCGTGCGCCGGCAAGGGACCGGCCCGGCACATCCGGGCCTGGGCCGTCTCCGACACACGGCGCAGTCCGCAGGGCCAGGCGGGACTCGTGAGGCACGCCCTAATGCACCACGTCCCGCGGCGGTTTGCCGTCCAGGTGGTCGACGACGTTCTGGACCGCGGCGAGGGCGATCCGCACCAGGGTCTCCCGGGTCACGCCCGCGACGTGCGGCGAGAGGACCACGTTCGGTGCCCTGAGCAGGCGCAGGGCGGCCGTCGGCGGTTCGGGCTCGAAGACGTCGATGCCGGCGCCCGCCAGGGTGCCCGCCGTGAGCGCGTCGGCGAGGGCGTCCTGGTCGACGAGCGCCCCGCGGGCGGTGTTGACGAGGAAGGCCGTCGGCCGCAGGAGCGCCAGCCGCCCGGCGTCGAGGAGGTGACGGGTCTCCGGGGTGAGCGGCGCGTGGAGGCTGACGTAGTCCGAGACGCGGAGGAGCTCGTCGAGGGGGAGGAAGCGGGCGTCGCCCAGCCGGGCCTCGGTGTCCGCGGTGGCCCGGTTCCGGCCGGTGTAGACGACGCGCATGTCGAACGCCAGCGCGCGCCGGGCGACTTCCTGCCCGATGTGGCCGAGGCCGACGATGCCGAGGGTCTTGCCGGACAGCTCGGTGAGGGACTGCTGGAGGCGGGGCAGGGCCCAGTCGGCCTCGGTGAGCGCGTTGTGGGCGGGGACCACCTGCTTGGCGAGCGCCAGCATGAGCGCGAAGGTCTGCTCGGCGACGTTCTGCGCCTCCGCCCCGCTGGAGCCGATGTTGCAGACCGTCACGGACCGGGCGCGGGCGGCCTCCAGGTCGACGTAGTCGTGTCCGTGGCTCGCGCACTGGACGAGTTCCAGGGCGGGCGCGGCGGCGATGTGCGCGGTGGTCACCGGGGCCAGAGCGGTGATGATCGCGTGCGCCTCGCGCAGGGCGGCCGGGTCCTCGTCCGCGGACTCCACGACGGTGACGCGGGCGCCGGGGACGAGGCCCGCGAGGGCGGCCCCGGTCGAACGGCCGCCCACGTGGGGTGAGATGACCGCCAGGACGTTCCTGGGCGCAGACCGGCCGTCGCTCATGCGGGCTCCCTGATCAGGTCGTCGGACGTGAGCGAGCCGGGGCGCGCGTGGCCCGAGAGGGCCAGGGTGAGGTCGAGTTCGGCGAGGAGGCAGCGGATGACGTGGTCGACGCCCGCCTGGCCGTCGAGGCCGAGGCCGTAGGCGTACGGGCGGCCCAGGAGCACCGCCCGGGCGCCGAGGGCGAGGGCCTTGAACACGTCGTCGCCGGTGCGGATGCCGCTGTCGAAGAGGACGGTGAGCCGGTCACCGGCTGCCTCGACGACGCGGGGCAGGGCGTCCGCCGCGGCCACGGACCCCGCGACCTGCCGGCCGCCGTGGTTGGAGACGACCACCCCGTCCATGCCGGCGTCGGCGGCGCGGCGTGCGTCGTCGGGGTGGAGGATGCCCTTCAGGACGATCGGACCGTCCCAGTGCTCGCGCAGGAAGGCGAGATCGGGCCAGGTCTTCGCGGGGTCGGCGAACATGCCGACGAAGTGCATCACGGCCGCGTTCGGGTCCTCGTGCACGGGCTTGGCCAGCCCGGCCCGGAAGGCGGGGTCGGAGAAGTAGTTGGCGGTGCCGGCGCCGTGCAGGAACGGCAGGTACGCCTGGTCGAGGTCGCGGGGGCGCCAGGCCAGCAGCGGGGTGTCGAGGGTGACGATCAGCGCCGTGAAGCCGGCGGTCCTCGCCCGCTCCAGGAAGCTCGCGGTGACGTCGCGGTCCTTGGCCCAGTACAGCTGGAACCACCGCTCGCCGTCGCCCATCGCCTCGGCGACCTGTTCCATCGGGGTACTGGAGGCGGACGACAGGATGTACGGGACGCCCCGTGCGGCGGCCGCCCGTGCCGCGGCGCACTCCGCGTCGGGGTGCATGATCGACAGCACGCCGATGGGGGCGAGGGCGAGCGGTGCAGGCAGCGGCCGGCCCAGCACCTCCACCGACAGGTCGCGCTCGTGGACGTCGCGCAGCATGCGCGGCACGATCCGCCAGCGGTCGAGCGCGGCGCGGTTGGCGCGGGCGGTGCTCCCGCTGCCGGCGCTGCCGGCCACGTAGCCGACGGGGCCCGGGCCGAGCCGGTGCCCGGCCAGCTCCTCCAGCCGCGTCAGGTCGGTGGGCAGCCGGGGCACGGTTCCCGTCATGCCGTTGAGATAGATCTCGTACTGGAAGTCGGCCCAGTGCTGCGTCGTCGCCATCCGATCATCCTTGCGGGGCGGGGCGCGCCGCGTCCATGGGTGTGCAGCGGCCGGCGGGGGCCGGGAGCCACCGCCGGCCGCTGCCGCCGTCAGGAGGCCTGGGCCTTGTCGTACAGGGCCTTCGCCTCATTGCCGAAGTACGGGCCGAACATCCGGTTCGGCAGGAAGACGTAGCCGAAGCTGTTCACCGAGACCTGCAGGCCCGTGCCGGCCGTCTCGCTGAACCCGGTGAACCAGGGGCCGCCGCTGGAGCCGCCGGTCATGTTGCAGCCCAGGCTGTGGTCCTGTGTGAACAGCCAGTCCTTGGAGCTGTTCCCGCTGCAGTAGATCAGCTTGGTGCCGTCGTACGGGGAGGCGGCCGGGAAGCCGAAGGCGTACATCTGCTTGTTGTAGCCGCCGTTGAACTGGATGCCCTGGGCGCCGGTGACCGCGGTCAGCTTCTGGCCGTTCAGCGGGGCGAGCACGGCCGCGCCGATGTCGTAGTTGATGTCCTCGCTCGCCTCCCACTGCGGGGTGGTCAGCGTCTTGGTGGCGGTCCACTGGCCGTACGGGGCCTGGCCGTTGGCGTACGCCGGCACGAAGACGAAGTTGGTGTGCCAGCTGCCCTGGTACTTGACGCAGTGTCCGGCCGTCATGACGGTGCTGGCGTTCTGGCTGGTGACGGCGTTCGCCGAACAGGACGCCGTGCGGCCCTGGAAGGTGAAGAACACCCGGCCGGAGGTCTTCACGACCGCGCCGCCGCCGGTCCAGGCGCCGCCCGCCTGGGGGAAGGCGGTGGGGGCGACGGTCGTCGTCACACCTCCGGGCTTCGGGCTCTTGAGCGTCTTCAGCGCGTCCGCGCCGAGTCGCAGGTCGAGCGGGACGGCGGCGCGCATCCGCTCCGCGGTCCAGAAGGTGCGGGCCTGGTGCTGCTCGGCGGCCGTGGCGTGGTGGGCCACGGCGGTGGGAGCGGGGGAGGGGGCCGGGGCGGCGGCCTGGGCCGCGGTGGCGGCCGTCAGACCGCCGGTGAGCAGAGCGCCGACTGCTGACAGGATCACTGCGGCTGTGCGATGGCGTCTCACGCATGTCTCCTTCTGCCGGGGCAGGTGGGGGATGAGAACGGTGCGGATCGACGTGCGTGAGGCAGGGTGCCATGACTGCGCGAACTTTGTCAGGAGCGCGTCATGACTATTGTTCAAGCCGGGGTCGCGGGGGCCACGGGGGGCTGCCGGGACCGGTCGGGCCTCCCGGCTCGCCGGACTGCCGGGGCCGCCGGGCTCATTGCCGGGTCGCCGGGCTCATCGGGCTGCCGGGCTCACCGCCGGGTGAGCGGTTTGGCGAAGCAGCGGCTGTTCTCGTAGCCGCGGTAGTGGCCGAACTTGGCGCACGGCTCGTAGCCGCTGGAGGTGTACAGCGCGATCGCCTCCGGCTGGGCCGTGCCGGTCTCCAGGACCATGCGGATCCGGCCGGCCGCGCGGGCGTCCTCCTCCAGCGCCGCCAGGATGTGCCGCGCCAGACCGAGGCCGCGCGCCTCGGGTACGACGTACATCCGCTTGAGTTCGGCGTCGCCGTTCGCGTACCCCTCGTCGTTCTCGTCCTGGGTGCGCCAGCCGCCGGTGGCCGCCGGGCGGCCCAGCCCGTCGTAGGCCAGCAGGTAGAGTCCGCGCGGCGGGGCGAACATCGAGGGGTCGAGCGGTGTGACATCGCCCTCGTCGCCGTAGCGCGCGGCGTACTCCAACTGCACCTGGTCGTTGAGTTTGACGGCGTCAGGGTGGTCGAAGGGCATGGGCCGGATGTCCATACGGTCAATCGTACATGTATGCGTACCCCGCTCTCCCGCTATGGTGCCGGGGTGCTCACTGTGACCAGCGTGAATGTGAACGGGCTGCGAGCCGCCGCGAAGAAGGGCTTCGTCGAGTGGCTGGCGGGGACCTCCGCCGACGTGGTGTGCCTCCAGGAGGTACGGGCCGAGGCCCATCAGCTCCCCGAGGAGGTGCGCAACCCCGAGGGCTGGCATGCCGTCCACGTCCCGGCCGCGGCCAAGGGCCGCGCCGGCGTCTCCGTCCTCACCCGGCGCGAGCCCGACGCGGTGCGGACCGGTTTCGGCAGCGAGGAGTTCGACGGCGGCGGACGCTACGTCGAGGTGGACCTGCCCGGCGTCACGGTCGCCAGTCTGTACCTTCCGTCGGGCGAGGTCGGGACCGAGCGCCAGGACGAGAAGTACCGCTTCATGGATGCGTTCCTGCCGTATCTGAGGGACCTTCGGGGGCGCGCGGCTGCCGACGGCCGCGACGTGCTGGTCTGCGGTGACTGGAACATCGCCCACCAGGAGGCCGACCTCAGGAACTGGCGCGGCAACAGGAAGAACTCCGGTTTTCTGCCCGAGGAGCGGGAGTGGCTCGACCGTGTGTACGGCGACGGCGAGACGGGGGCCGGTTACGTGGACGTCGTCCGCGCCCTGCACCCCGACCAGGAGGGCCCGTACTCCTGGTGGTCCTACCGGGGCCGCGCCTTCGACAACGACACGGGCTGGCGCATCGATCTGCTGGTGGCGACCCCGCGCCTGGCGGGCAAGTGCGTGAAGGCGTACGTGGAACGGGCCGCGACCCATGCGGAGCGGTGGAGCGACCACGCGCCGGTGACGGCGGTCTTCGAGCAGTAGCGCCGGGCCCGCGCCCCGGCTGTCGCGCCCCGGTATCGCCTGCCGCACTCCGGCGCCCGGCCCGCGGCCGTCGCGCTCGACCGCGGCGGCTGCGCGTGCGTCCGTCGTCACGGCCGGCGCGCCCGCGTCAGCCCGCGCGGTCGTCGCGGTGTGCGGACCGGGTCCGAACGGCCCCGCCGGGCCCGTCGGACGGGCTCCGCTCAGCCGGTCACGACTCGCGCAGCCGGCGGTCCATCGCCATGGAGAGCTCCGCCTCCACCACGCTCTTCGCCAGCGGCCGCAGCCGCTCGACGTCCCCCTCGGCCGCGTGGGCCCGCAGCAGTCCGACGAAGAGCGACGCCAGCGCCTCCGCGTGACCGCGCACCTCGCGGCCCGCGGCGAGGACCGCGGCGAGCGGGACGCCCTCCTTCACGAGCGCGGAGGAGACGTCGAGCAGCCGGCGGCTGATGTGGACGATCTCGTCGCCGTCGGTGGCCAGATAGCCGAGGTCGAGCGCCGCCACGAGGTTCTCGGGGGTGACCTCGCCCTCGAAGTAGTCCGCCAGGTCCTCCGGGGTGAGCCGGACCGGCGTCTCCTCGGTCGGCTCCCCGAGCCCCAGTACCTCGCCGACGTCGCGGCCGCTGTCGAAGGCCGACGCCAGATCGGCGATGCCGCTGAGGGTGTGGCCGCGTTCCAGCAGGGCGGCGATGGTGCGCAGCCGGGCCAGGTGATGGTCGTCGTACCAGGCGATCCGGCCCTCCCTGCGGGGCGGGGGTATGAGCCCCCGCTCGCGGTAGAAGCGCAGGGTGCGCACCGTGATGCCGGCCTCCCTGGCCAGCTCCTCCATGCGGTACTCGCGGATTTCGCGATCCGTGCGCTGCTCGTCCGTCACGTGCGCAAGCCTATGTTGTACCGCCGGTAACTTGTTCGGTTCCACCCCTACCGCTCGGTATGCGGAGGCTCTACTCTCCCATCGTGCCAGTGATTGCTGGCACGGTTCGGCGGGAGTCTGTCTGCGGGAGGCGGCGGCATGAGCCAGCAGTTCGAGCACGTGCGAGTGGCGGTGATCGGATCCGGATTCGGCGGCCTCGGCGCCGCCGTCCGGCTGCGCCGCGAGGGGATCACCGACTTCGTCGTCCTGGAGCGGGCCGACTCGGTCGGCGGGACCTGGCGGGACAACAGCTACCCCGGCTGCGCCTGCGACGTACCGTCCCATCTCTACTCGTTCTCGTTCGCGCCCAACCCCGACTGGCCCCGGACCTTCTCCGGACAGGAGCACATCCGGGCCTACCTCGAGCACGTCACCGACGTCTTCGGGATCCGCCCGCACATCCGCTTCGGCCACGACGTGCTGATGATGCGCTGGGACACCGACGAACTGCACTGGGAGATCGAGACCTCGCGGGGCGCGTTCACCGCCGAGGTCGTCGTCTCCGCGACCGGTCCGCTGTCCGACCCCAGGATGCCGGAGATCCCCGGACTCGACGGATTCCCCGGGAAGGTCTTCCACTCGGCGCGCTGGGACCACGACTACGACCTGCGCGGCAAGAGGGTCGCGATGGTCGGGACCGGCGCGTCCGCGATCCAGATCGTGCCGTCGATCCAGCCCCTGGTGGCGAAGCTGACCCTGTTCCAGCGCACCCCGCCCTGGGTGATGCCGCGGATGGACCGGGCGATCAGCGCCGGGGAGCGCTGGCTGCACCGGCAGTTGCCGCTCACCGGCACGGCGCGCCGCGGACTGCTGTGGGGCATCCGGGAGTTGCAGGTCAGCGCGTTCACCAAGCGCCCGAACCAGCTCGGCCTGATCGAGTCGCTGGCCAAGGCCAACATGGCCAAGTCCATCAAGGACCCGGCGCTGCGGGCGAAGCTGACGCCGTCGTACCGCATCGGCTGCAAGCGGATCCTGCTGTCCAGCGACTACTACCCGGCGCTCGCGCAGCCCAACGTCGACGTCGTCGCCTCCGGGCTGACCGAGGTGCGCGGCTCCACGGTCGTCGCCGCCGGGGGCGAGGAGGCCGAGGTCGACGCGATCGTCCTCGGCACCGGCTTCCACGTCACCGACATGCCGATCGCCGACCGGGTGGTGGGCGCGGACGGCATCACCCTCGCCGAGGCGTGGAAGGACGGCATGGAGTCGCTGCGCGGGGCGACGGTCGCCGGCTTCCCCAACTGGATGACGGTCATCGGCCCCAACACCGGCCTCGGGAACAGCTCGATGATCCTGATGATCGAGTCCCAGCTGAACTACATGGCCGACTACCTGCGCCAGCTGGGCGTCCTCGGCGGCCGGGTCGCGCTCGGCGCGCGGCCGTCCGCCGTCCACACCTGGAACCGGCGCGTCCAGGAGCGGATGAAGCGGACCGTCTGGAACACCGGTGGCTGCACCAGCTGGTACCTCGACGCGAGCGGCCGCAACACCACCATCTGGCCCGGCACGACCGGGGAGTTCCGGCGGCAGACGCGCACGGTCGACCTCGCGGAGTACGAGGTGATCCGCGCGCCCCGCACCCCGGTCGCTGACCGGCCGTCCGGGAGCGCCGGGGCCGTCGCCGCCGCCGTGGGGGAGGAGAGCGCATGAGCAGGCTCATGAAGCGGTCCGCGACGGCACCGGCCCCGCCCGTCGCCGCCCGCGAACTGACCGCCGTCTCGGCCGACGGCTCCCGCCTCCACGTGGAGGTGCACGGACCCGACGGCGCGCCCGCGGTCGTACTCGCCCACGGCTGGACCTGCTCGACCCACTTCTGGGCGGCGCAGATCAGGGAGCTGGCCGCCGACCACCGGGTCGTCGCCTACGACCAGCGCGGACACGGCCGCACACCCGCGGTCGCCGCCGGGTACGGCACCGAGGCCCTCGCCGACGATCTGGAGGCGGTGCTCGCCACCGCACTGGAGCCGGGCGAGCGGGCGGTTCTGGCGGGGCACTCCATGGGCGGGATGACGCTCATGGCGGCCGCCTCCCGGCCGGGGTTCGTCGAGCACGCAGCGGCCGCGCTGCTGTGCAGCACGGGCAGTTCGCGGCTGGTCGCCGAGTCCCTTGTGGTGCCGGTGCGGGCCGGCCGGTTCCGGACCCGGCTCACGGGGGCCGTCCTCGGCTCACGCGCCCCGCTCGGCCCGGTCACCCCGGTCTCGAAGAGGATCCTGCGCTACGCGACGATGGGACCGGGCACGGCCCCGGAGCGCGTCACCGAGTGCGCCCGTATCGTGCACGCCTGTCCGCGCCCGACACGGGTGGCCTGGGCGCACGTCCTCGCCGAGCTCGATCTCGACGCCGGCGTACGGGAGATGAGGCTGCCCACGGCCGTCGTCGCGGGCACCGTGGACCGGCTCACCCCGATCGTCCACGCCCGGGCGCTCGCGGCGTCGCTGCCCGAGTGCGTGGGTCTCGTCGAACTCGCCGGCATGGGGCACATGACCCCGGTGGAGGCCCCGGAGGCGGTCACCGCGGAGATCAGGAAGCTCGCGGACGCCCATCTGAAGCGGGACGCCCCCGCACCGCCGGACACCCGTACGAAGCAGGAGGAGAACGTATGACCAGGGTCAGCCTCGAGGGGCAGGTCGCCGTCGTCACCGGCGCCGCACGCGGTGTCGGCGAGCTGCTGGCCCGCAAACTCTCCGCGCGGGGTGCGAGGATCGCGCTCGTCGGCCTGGAGCCGGACGAACTGAAGGCGGTCGCGGGGCGGTTGCACACCGAGAGCGAGCACTGGCACGCCGACGTCACCGACCACGAGGCGATGACCCGGGTCGCCCGTGAGGTCAAGGAGCGTTTCGGCAAGGTCGACATCGTCGTCGCCAACGCCGGTGTGGCGTCGGGGGGGCCGTTCGCGGACTCCGACCCGGAGGCGTGGCGGCGCGTCATCGAGGTCAACCTCATCGGGAGCGCGGTCACCTGCCGGGCCTTCCTTCCGGTCCTGGTCGAGTCCCGCGGGTACTTCCTCCAGATCGCCTCGCTCGCCGCGATCACCCCGGCGCCCATGATGACCGCGTACTGCGCCTCCAAGTCGGGGGCCGAGGCCTTCGCGCACAGCCTGCGGGCCGAAGTGGGCCACAAGGGCGTGAAGGTGGGCGTCGGCTATCTGTCCTGGACCGACACGGACATGGTGCGCGGGGCCGACGAGGACGACGTCATGCGGGAACTGCGGCAGCGGCTCCCCTGGCCGTCGAACCGCACGTACCCGCTCGGCCCGGCCGTGGACCGGATCGTCGCCGGCGTCGAACGGCGGTCCGCCCACGTGTACGCGCAGTGGTGGCTGCGCGGGATGCAGTCGGTGCGCGGATACCTGCCGGGCCTCATCGGACTCGTCGGGCAGCGGGAGATGAGGCGTTTCGAGCCGCGGCTCACCGGGGTCCGCACCGGGCTCGTGGGCGCCGGCGGGGCCGCTGACGAGCGGGAACGTACGGAGCGTAACTGATCGAAATGCGCGGAATGTCCCTGCATGCCAGTCTGGTCGAGGCCCCGGGGGCCGGCTCAACGGCCCCCGTCCCCTCACCCTTCCAGGAGTGAACCAGATGGGTATCCAGGAGCAGTTCAAGGACAAGGCGGAGCAGCTCAAGGAGCAGGCGAAGCAGAAGCCCGGCATGAAGCAGGAGGCTTCGCAGCGCTCGCCGCAGCAGCGGCCGCAGCAGCGCCCCCCGCAGGAGCGCGGCTCCGAGCGCGGCTCCGAGCGCGGCCAGGAGCGCGGTCAGGAGCGCGGCCAGGAGCGCGGGCAGGAGCGCCGCCGCCCGGAGCGTGAGATGAGCGACGAGCCGATGCACCGTCGCCACGACGCCTGACGTCCGAGGCACGCGGAAGGGGCGCACCCAGTGCACGGGGTGCGCCCCTTTCCTGCCGCCGGTGACCCGCCCTCGGGCAGACCCGCGGACCGGACCCGGAGGGGGCGTTCAGCGCCGCGGGGGCAGCGGCGGGCGGCGCCGGTCGGGGACGTTCTCGTACCCCGGGGGCGTCTTGGCCGGATCCTTCGCGAGCCGGTCGAGAGCGACCTGCACCGCGGTGTCGAGATCGGTGCGCTTGCCCTCGGCCCAGTGGAGCGGCGGGCGTTCGGCGAAGATGTCCGGCTCCACGCCGTGGTTCTCGACGGACCAGCCGTACGCCTCGAACCAGGCGGCGTTCATCGGGACCGTGATCACCGTCCCGTCCGCGAGCCGGTGCCGGCCGGTCATCCCCACCACACCACCCCAGGTGCGCTGGCCCACCACGGGCCCGAGGCCCAGCAGCTTGATCGCCGCCGTGATCATGTCACCGTCGGAGGACGTCGCCTCGTCCGCGAGCGCCACGATCGGTCCGCGCGGGGCGTTCGAGGTGTACGAGACCGGCTGCGCGTTCCGCGTCAGGTCCCAGCCCAGGATCTTGCGGCTCAGCTGCTCGATGACCAACTCGCTGATGTGGCCGCCCGCGTTGCCGCGTACGTCCACGATCAGCGACGGCCGCGACACCTCCATGCGCAGATCGCGGTTGAACTGCGCCCAGCCGGAACCGCCGAGGTCCGGGATGTGGAGGTAGCCGCACTCGCCGCCGCTCATCTCCCGTACGACCGCGCGCCGTTTGGCGACCCAGTCCTGGTAGCGCAGGGGGCGTTCGTCGATCAGCGGCACGATCGCGACCCGCCGCGGCAGGCCCTCGCCCTCGGCCGGCCGGAAGGTCAGCTCCACGGTCGTCCCGCCCGCCGCGGCCAGCAGCGGGTACGGGCCGGTCACCCGGTCCACCGGACGCCCGTCGACATGGGTCAGCACCGCGCCCTCGCGGATGCCGGTACCGGCGAGCGGGGAACGCGCCTTGGAGTCCGAGGAGTCGCCGGGCAGGATCCGCACGACCGCCCAGCCCTCCTCCCGGCACGCCAGGTTCGCGCCGAGCAGGCCCATCGCCCGCTGGTAGTGGGGCGGCCCCTCGTTGCGGCGCGCGGGGGTGACGTAGGCGTGCGAGGTGCCCAGTTCACCGAGCACCTCGCGGAGCAGATCGGCGAACTCGTCCGGGGACGCGATTCGTTCGAGCAGCGGGCGGTACTGGTCCAGCACCCCGGGCCAGTCGATCCCGCACATGCCCGGGTCCCAGTAGTAGTCGCGGATGAGCCGGCCCGCCTCCTCGTACGCGCCGCGCCACTCCGCGGGCGGGTCCACCTCGTGCAGGATGCGGCGCATGTCGAGGTACACCGTGGAGTCGCTGTCGCCGGGCTCGGTCGCGGGTACGGCGCGCAGTTCCTGGTCGTCGAAGACGACCAGCCGGGAGCCGTCGCCGCTGACCGCGAACCAGTCGAGGTGCGCGACGAGTTCGGTCTTGCGGGCCTTGGGGATGTCGAAGTACTCGAGGGTCGGCCGGTGCGAGGGGTCGGCGGGATTGGCGAACGTCTCACCGAGCGCGCCCGAGATCGGCCACCGCAGCCAGACCAGACCGCCGCCCGCGACCGGGTGCAGGGACGAGTACTTGGAGGCGGCCACGGGGAACGGCGTGACCCGGCTCTCCAGTCCCTCCGCCTCCACCATCGCCGCGCCCTCGCCCATGTCGACCTCGGTGGGGTCGAGCCCGCCGGCCGCCGGCCGCCCGTCGGGCAGCAGCGCGAACGGCGAAGGCGTCGCGGACGACAGCGGTACGAGGTAGGGGCGGCAGCCCAGCGGGAAGGACAGATCGCCGGTGTGCACGTCGTACACGGGGTCGAAGCCGCGCCAGGACAGGAAGGCCAGATAGCGGCCGTCGCGGGTGAAGACGGGGGACTCGTCCTCGAAGCGGCCGTTGGTGACGTCGACGACGGTGCGGGGGCCGGGGCCGTCGATGCGGGCCATCTTGATCTTCCGCAGGGAACGGCCGATGAAGGGGTGCGACCAGGTGACCCAGTCCCCGAGGGGGGAGAAGGCGAGATCGCGGACGGGCCCGTTGTCGGAGCGGATCAGTTCGGTGACGAGGCCCTCGTCGGCGCCCCCGGACCCGCCCGCCGAGCCGGGGTCCGTGCCGCCGGTCGCGGGCCCGGAGGCTCCGGCGCCGGTGGGTTCGGTGCCGGTGGGTTCGGTGCCGGGCGCCCCCGGTCCGGCTGCATCGGTTCCGCCGGGTTCGGCGGTGGACGCCCCGGATCCGGACGCGTCCCCGGCGTCCCCCGTCCCCTCCGCCCCGCCGTCCGCCTCGTCCCCGGCCTCCGCCGTGCCTTCCGTCCCGGGTTCTTCCTCCGTCACCGTGAGGAGCAGCAGTCGCCCGTCGTGCGAGGCGATCGCGAGCCGTTGCCCGGCCGGGTCCGAGACCATCTCCAGCACCCGCCCCAGCCGTCCGGAGGCCAGTCGCCGCGGTGGCCGGTCGCCGCTGGCCCGGGGCAGGTCCGCGATCTCGACGGCGTCCTCCCCGTCCGCGTCCGTGACGTAGGCGACCTGCCCGCCGCCGCTGCCGAGCATCACCGGCAGCCGTACCCGTACGCCCGGGGTGTCGGCGATCGTGCGTGCCGGGCCGTCGCGGTGGGTCAGCCAGTAGAGGCTGCCGCGTACGGCGACGGCGCTGGCCCGGCCCGTGGTGTCGACCGAGAGCCCGTTGACGTGGTGGGAGGCGGGGACCTGGTACCGGCGCCGTCCGGCACGCGGACCGCCGAGCCGGACGGCCAGCTTCCGCGGCTGGGAGTCCGGCGCCAGGTCCTCGACGATCCACAGGTCGCCGGCGCACTGGTAGACGACCCGGCGGCCGTCGCTCGAGGCGTGCCGGGCGTAGAAGGCGTCGTGGTCGGTGTGCCGGCGAAGGTCCGTGCCGTCGGGCAGACAGGAGTACAGGTTGCCGACGCCCTCGTGGTCCGAGAGGAACGCGATGCGGCCGTCCACGAACATCGGCGCGTCGAGATGGCCGTCGATGTCGGCCAGCAGCCGTTCGCCGTGCAGGTAGAGCCGCCCCATCGCGCCGCCCCGGTAGCGCTTCCACCCGGCGGGCTCGTGCGGTGGCTTCCCCGTGAGCAGCAGGGTGCGGTGCTGTCCGCCGGTGTCGGCGACGGCGATGTCGGAGACGGGCCCCCAGGGCAGGCGTTTTCCGGGGTCGCCGTCCGTGGGCACCTTGTAGGCCCAGGAGAAATAGGAGAACGGCTGGCCGTGCGAGGAGACCGCGAGGATGTTGCCGTCCGGGTCCCAGCCGCAGACCCGGGTGTCGGTCGAGCCCCAGTAGCTGAGGCGGCGTGCCGGGCCGCCGTCGACCGGTGCCAGATGGATCTCCGGGTCCAGGCTGCGCCAGGTCGTGTAGGCGATCAGGCTGCCGTCCGGGGAGAACCGGGGGTGTCCGATCCGGGTCCGGTCGACGGTCACCCGCCAGGCCCGGGCGGGGCTCCGGCCCGCGGGGACGAGGGGCGCGATCCAGAGATCGTCCTCGGCCGCGAAGCACAGCAAGTCGTCGTGCAGATGCGGAAAGCGGAGATACGCGACGTCGTCACTCACTCCTAAATGCTTTCCGTGCGAGCAGGGCCCGGCAACTCGTGGGGCGGGCTTTTCCGGGCGGGCACCGCTGTGGCCCAGGACACGTACGAAACGGTTTCGTTTCGCTGGGCGCCGGGGGTACAGTCGTGGTGTACGAAACCGTTTCGTTCGGAAGGCCGGTCATGGCACGCAGCAGACTCACGCCCGAGCGCGAGGCCGAGCTGTACGAAGCCGTGCTCGACCTGCTCCGCGAGGTCGGCTACGACGCCCTCACCATGGACGCCGTCGCCGCCCGCACCCGCTCCAGCAAGGCCACCCTCTACCGCCAGTGGGGGAGCAAGCCGGAGCTGGTCGCCATGTCGCTGCGGAACAGCAAGCCGGTGGACATCTCCCGGATCGACACCGGCAGCCTGCGCGGCGACTTCCACGAGATGGTGTCGCAGTCCGACGACTGCCAGATGGAGCGGGACACCGCGCTGATGCGCGGCCTCGCCCGGGCGGTCCACGAGAACGACGATCTGCTCCAGGCACTGCGCGAGCTGTTCATCGAGCCCGAGATCACCGGGCTCGACCTGTTCCTGCAGCGGGCGGTCGACCGCGGTGAGATCTCCGCGGACAACCCCGCCCTGAAGTACCTGTCGCACATGCTGGTGGGCGCGTTCGTGGCCCATCCGCTGATCAAGGACGAACCGATGAGCCAGGGCTTCCTGCACGAGTACCTGGACGCCGTGGTGCTCCCCGCACTGGGCATCCCCGCCGACGGCAACTGACGTCCGTCCCGCACTCTCCCCGCGCCACCCCTCCCCGCGCCACCTTCCCCACCCCGCTTTCCGCACAGTCCCACCTGACGCGCACCGCTCACGTCGTCGGGCTGGTCAACCCTGCCCATCCGTCCCAACGACCTGACCGGGAGACCCTTCTCGTGGCCACGTTCCTCTACACGCTCGGACGGTTCGCCTTCCGGCGCCGACGCCTCGTCGCGCTGCTGTGGGTGGCGCTGCTCGCCCTCGCCGGCGTCGCGGCCTCCTCCGCGCCGACCGCCGCGTCCAGTTCCTTCTCCATACCGGGGACGGAGGCCCAGAAGGCCTTCGACCTGCTCGCCGAGCGCTTCCCGGGCACCAGTGCCGACGGCGCGACCGCACGCGTCGTCTTCAAGGCGCCCGAGGGCGAGAAGATGACGGATCCCGCGCACCGGGCCGAGGTCCGGAAGGTCGTCGCCGAACTCGGCTCCGGCTCGGACCAGGTCGCCTCCGTGGTCGACCCGTACCAGGCCAAGGCGGTCAGCCGGGACGGCACCATCGCCTACACCCAGGTCTCCTACAAGGTCAGCGGCATGGAGCTGGCCGAGAAGGACCGGGAGGCCCTGACCGAGGCCGGCGAGAAGGCCGAGGACGCCGGGCTGACCGTCGAGATCGGCGGTGACGCGCTGCAGGCCGCCCCGGAGACCGGTGCGTCCGAGGTCATCGGTGTCGCCGTCGCCGCGGTGGTCCTCGTGATCACCTTCGGCTCGCTGGTCGCCGCCGGTCTGCCGCTGCTCACCGCGATCATCGGCGTCGGCATCGGCGTCTCCACGATCACGGCGCTCGCCAACACCCTCGACCTGGGCTCCACGACGGCCACCCTCGCCACGATGATCGGCCTCGCCGTCGGCATCGACTACGCGCTGTTCATCGTCTCCCGCTACCGCGCCGAGCTGGCCGAGGGACGTGACCACGAGGAGGCCGCGGGACGGGCCACCGGCACGGCCGGCTCCGCCGTCGTCTTCGCCGGACTGACCGTCGTCATCGCCCTCGTCGGCCTCGCGGTCGTCAACATCCCCATGCTGAGCAAGATGGGCTTCGCGGCCGCGGGAACGGTCGCCGTCGCGGTCCTCATCGCGCTCACCCTGATCCCGGCCCTGCTCGGCTTCGCCGGCAAGAGGGTGCTGGGCCGCAAGGCGCGCAAGCAGACCGCGCAGGCGGACGACAAGCCCAACATGGGCACCCGCTGGGCCCGGTTCGTGCTGCGCCGCCCGGTCGCCGTGCTGCTCGCCGGTGTCGTGGGCCTCGGCGCCGTGGCCGTGCCCGCCACGTCGCTGGAGATGGGCCTGCCGGACGACGGCTCCCAGCCCACCAGCACCACCCAGCGCAAGGCGTACGACCTGCTCTCCGACGGCTTCGGCCCCGGCTTCAACGGGCCGCTGCTCGTCGTCGTCGACGGTGACAAGGCCGCCGCGGACGGGACGGCGAAGGAGATCGCGGGGCTCGACGGCGTCGCGGCCGTCACCCCGGCCACGTACAACAAGGCCGGCGACACGGCGATGATCACGGTGATTCCCGAGGACCGGCCCAGCTCCACGGAGACCGAGGACCTCGTCCACTCGATCCGCGACACCAGCGGTGAGAACGTGCACGTCACCGGCGCCACCGCGATGAACATCGACTTCTCGCAGCGGATGAACGACGCGCTGGTGCCCTATCTGGCGCTCGTCGTCGGTCTGGCGTTCCTGCTGCTGATGGTGGTCTTCCGGTCCGTCCTCGTGCCTCTGAAGGCTGCGCTCGGCTTCCTCCTCTCGGTGGTCGCCGCCCTCGGCGCGGTGGTCGCGGTCTTCCAGTGGGGCTGGCTCGGCTCGCTCTTCGGCGTCGAGCAGACGGGCCCGATCATGTCGATGATGCCGATCTTCATGGTGGGCGTGGTCTTCGGTCTCGCGATGGACTACGAGGTGTTCCTGGTGACGCGGATGCGCGAGGCGTACGTGCACGGCGAGCGGCCCGGCCAGGCGATCGTCACCGGGTTCCGGCACGGGGCCCGGGTGGTCACCGCCGCCGCGGTGATCATGATCGCGGTGTTCGCGGGCTTCATCGGCTCGAGCGAGCAGATGGTGAAGATGATCGGTTTTGGACTCGCGATCGCGGTCTTCTTCGACGCCTTCGTCGTCCGGATGGCGATCGTGCCGGCCGTGCTCGCGCTGCTGGGCGGCAAGGCCTGGTGGCTGCCCCGCCGGCTGGACCGGCTGCTGCCGAGCGTGGACGTCGAGGGGGAGAAGCTGGGCGGCGGCGGGGACGCGCACGCCGGCGGCAAGGAGCGGGAGCTGGTCGGCGCCTGACCGTCGCCCGGTCCGGCACGAGGCACGCCTTCGGGCGGTCCGCGCATTGCCGCCCGGCCATCGCCGGCCCGTCCGGTCCGGCCCGTCCTCGGCGCGATGCGCCCCCGGACGGGTCCGGGACGCCGCGGAGAACGCACGGGCCCCCACCGGTCGTGGAGACGGTGGGCGCCCGCCGGCCGGAAGGCACGGCGGCCGTGTCCGTCACACCCTGGTGGCGGTCGCCGCCGCTTCCGCGTAGGTGCGGCGCAGGAAACGCACGAGGGGGCGGGTGTCGAACTGGATCACCGCCACACCGTCCGGCGAATGGAACTCGACGATCACCTGGGCGCGGCCGCACGGCCAGACGGCGACCGGACCGCGGCGGGCGGGCGCGCGCAGGCCCGTCTCCAGCAGTTCGCGGCGGAACGCCCACTCGATACCGCTCGGGAAGACGCATCGCACCGCGTCGGGGTCGGTGCCGGGCTCGTAGCGGAGGGCCACGGGCACGGATCGGTAGTGAGGGGCGTCGTTGATGATCCGGGCCTTCGCATGCTCTTCGACAGAGGGGCTCTCGACACTGTGCGACATCGGACGCTCCTCACCGTTTGGTTCTCTTTGTTATCCAATGTCGCATATTTTCACTCGAAAGACCCGGCGGGTCGCTTGCATCTGTCGATGAGACGCTCTTGCAAATCGTTTGCAAGAGGGCGCATCATCGGACGGTTGACCAGCCAGGCCGCTGCGGCCTGTCCCGGAAGCGGAGCCCGCCATGCATGTCCCCGACGGATTCATCAATGTCCCCGTCTCCGCTGCGGCCGGGGTCGTCGCCGCCGGCGCCGTCGTCGTGAGCCTGCGCGGCGCCCGGCGCGAGCTCGGGGGTACCACCCCTGCCGGAGGCCACGGGGGAGAGCGGACCGCGCCCCTCGCCGGGCTCGTCGCCGCCTTCGTCTTCGCCGTCCAGATGCTCAACTTCCCGGTGGCGGCCGGTACCAGCGGCCACCTGCTGGGCGGGGCGCTGGCGGCGATCCTCGTCGGGCCGTACACCGGGGTGCTGTGCCTCTCCGTGGTCCTGCTGCTCCAGGGCGTCCTCTTCGCCGACGGCGGTCTGACGGCACTGGGCGTCAACATCCTGCTCATGGGTGTCGTCACGGTCGTCGTCGCCTACACCCTGTTCCGCGCGCTGGTCCGGCTGCTTCCGAAGAAGCGCAGGTCGGTGACGGTCGCCACGTTCATCGCCGCCCTGGTCTCCGTGCCGGCGTCCGCCGTGGCGTTCACGCTCCTGTACGCGCTCGGCGGCACGACCGACGTCCCGATCGGCACGGTCCTCGGCGCGATGACCGGCATCCACATCCTCATCGGCGTCGGCGAGGCGGCCATCACGGCGGCGACCGTCGGGGCCGTCCTCGCCGTGCGGCCCGACCTCGTCCACGGCGCCCGCGGGCTGTCGGCGCCGCTCAAGCTGCGCGTGGACGGCGAACTCGTCGACGCCCGGCCCGAGGCCGCCCCGGCGTCCGCCGCCTCACCGCGTCCGGTGCTGTTCGCGGGCCTCGTGATCTCCCTGATCCTCGCCGGGTTCGTCTCCTTCTACGCCTCCGCCAACCCCGACGGACTGGAGCGGGTCGCCGCCGACAAGGGCATCGACAAGAAGGTCGAGGACCACGCGGCCGCCGACTCCCCGCTCGCCGACTACGGCGTCAGCGGCGTCGAGAACGTACGCGTCTCCGGCGGCCTGGCCGGGATGGTCGGCGTCGGCGCGACGCTGCTGGTGGGCACCGGCGTGTTCGTCGTGGTCCGCCGCCGCCGCGGCGACACGGCCGAGGCCGAGCAGGCGTCCGTACGGGGCTGAGAGGCGGAACCGCAATGAGCACGGGTCACGCCCACAAGCTGTACCGGCACGGCGAGTCGCCGGTCCACCGGCTGCCGCCGCACTGCAAGATCGCCGCCGCTCTCTGCTTCGTGCTGGTCGTGGTCTCCACCCCGCGCGAGGCGGTCTGGGCCTTCGGTCTGTACGCGCTGCTGCTCGGCGCGGTCGCCGCCGCGGCCCTGGTCCCGGCGGGGTTCGTGCTGCGCCGGCTGGTGATCGAGATCCCGTTCGTCGCCTTCGCGCTGTTCATGCCGTTCCTGGTGCCGGGCGAGCGCACCGAATGGCTCGGCATCTCCCTCTCCGTGCCGGGGTTGTGGGGCGCCTGGAACATCCTCGCCAAGGGAACGCTGGGCGTCGCCACCTCCGTCCTGCTCGCCTCGACCACCGAGCTGCGCTCCCTGCTCCTCGGGCTGCAGCGGCTCAGGCTGCCGCCGCTGATGGTGCAGATCGCGTCCTTCATGATCCGCTACGGCGACGTCATCACCGACGAGATGCGGCGGATGTCCGTCGCCCGGCGCTCGCGCGGGTTCGAGGCCCGCGGGGTGCGCCACTGGGGCGTGCTCGCCAAGTCCGCGGGCGCGCTGTTCATCCGCTCCTACGAGCGCGGTGAGCGGGTGCACCTGGCGATGGTCAGCCGCGGCTACACCGGCACCATGCCCGTCATCGACGAGGTGACCGCGTCCCGTGCGCAGTGGGCGTACGCCGCCGCGCTCCCGTTCTCGGCCCTCGCCGTCTGTCTGCTTGGCTGGACCCTATGACCTCGCTCCCCCCGGCAGCCGCCGTCCCGCCGTCCCTCGACGTCCGCGGGCTGGCGTACGCCTACCCCGACGGCCACCAGGCCCTCTTCGGCGTCGACCTGACCGTCGGGCGCGGTGAACGCGTGGCCCTGCTCGGGCCCAACGGCGCGGGCAAGACCACGCTCGTCCTCCACCTCAACGGCATCCTCACCGCGGGCGCCGGCACGGTCGCCGTCGCCGGCCTGCCCGTCGGCAGACAGCACATGGCGGAGATCCGGCGCCGGGTCGGCATCGTGTTCCAGGACCCGGACGACCAGTTGTTCATGCCGACGGTGCGGGAGGACGTCGCCTTCGGCCCGGCGGCGGCCGGGCTGCGCGGCGAGGAACTGGAGAAGCGGGTCCGCACGGCCCTCGACCGGGTCGGGATGACCGCGTACCTGGACCGACCGCCGCACCACCTCTCCTTCGGGCAGCGGCGCCGGGTGGCGGTCGCGACCGTCCTCGCCATGGAGCCGGAGATCCTCGTCCTCGACGAGCCCTCGTCCAATCTGGACCCGGCGTCCCGTCGTGAACTGGCGGACATCCTGCGCTCGTTGGACGTCACGGTCCTGATGGTCACGCACGATCTGCCGTACGCCCTGGAGCTCTGCCCGCGTTCGGTGATCCTCAGCGAGGGCGTGATCGCCGCCGACGGGCGTACCCAGGACCTCCTCGCCGACCCCGGCCTGATGCGCGCGCACCGCCTGGAACTGCCGTTCGGCTTCGATCCGAGGGCCGTGACGACGGGCGCGTGAGGCTGCGGCGGGCATCCGGCGCCCGCCGCACCGGGCCCGGCACCGCCGGACCGGGGCCGACCCGGAATCCGGTCACCTCCCGGCACGTTGCACCATGGGGGGACGAGAGGCAGGCCGGAACAGCAGGGAGAGATGGACGTGGACGTCCGGGGCACGGTTGCGGAAGGCTTCGAGCCCGTCCGGGACGCGTTCGTACGCAACTTCGAGACACGCGGCGAGCGCGGCGCCGCCGTCGCCGTCTACCGGGACGGAGTGAAGGTCGTCGACCTCTGGGGCGGCACCCGGGACGTGGACGGCACCGAGCCGTGGGCCGTCGACACCGCACAGGTCGTCCGCTCGGCCACGAAGGGCGTCGCCGCCGCCGTACCGCTGCTGCTGCACCAGCGCGGACAGCTCGACCTCGACGCGCCCGTCGGCACCTACTGGCCGGAGTTCAAGGCCGCGGGCAAGGAACGCGCGCTCGTCCGGCACCTGCTGTCCCACCGGGCCGGCGTGCCCGCGCTCGACCGGCCGCTGACCCTCGCGGAGGCCGCCGACGGCACGTCCGGTGCCCGCGCCGTCGCCGCGCAGGCACCCGCCTGGGAACCCGGCACCGATCACGGCTACCACGCGCAGACCTACAGCTGGCTGCTGGCGGAACTCGTGCGCCGGGTCACCGGACGCACCATCGGCCGCTGGACCGCCGAGGAGATAGCCCGCCCGCTCGGCCTCGACTTCTGGATCGGCGTTCCCGGCGACGAGGCCCACCGCCTCGGCAGGATCGGCCGGATCGAGGAACCTCCCACGGCGTCCGGCGGGGGTCTGAAACTGCGCCCCAAGCGTTCCGTGGCCGAGGCGTACCGCGACCCGGACTCCCTCACCCGCCGGGCCTTCGGCGCGATCGACCCGATGCCCGACGAGAACGACCCCGCGTACCGCGCCGCCGAGCTCCCCGCCTCCAACGGCGTCTCCACCGCCCGCGCCCTGGCCCGCTTCTACGCGGCGACGATCGGTGCGGTGGACGGCCACCGGCTCTTCGCCCCCGCCACGCTGACGCTCGCCCGCACCGAGGAGTCCACGGGCCCCGACCGCGTCCTCGTCGTCGGCACCCGCTTCGGCCTCGGCTACATGCTCCACGGGCCGGCCTCCCCGCTGCTCGGCCCCGGTTCCTTCGGCCACCCGGGCCGCGGCGGTTCGCTCGGCTTCGCCGACCCGGAAGCGGGCATCGCCCTCGGCTACGTCACCAACGGCATGCGCAAGGGCGTCACCGCCGACCCCCGGGCACAGGCTCTGGTCAGGGCGGTCCGCTCGGCGACATGATCGGCGCATGCAGCGTTTCGAGGGGTACGGCGTACTGATCACCGGGGCGGGACGGGGCATCGGGGAGGCGACCGCCCGCAGGCTCGCCTCCGAAGGCGCCCGGGTCCTGCTCACCGACATCGACGGGGAACGGGCGGCCGCGACCGCGCGGACGATTCCCCGCGCCGCGTCCTTCGCCTGCGACGTGGGCGACCGCACCGCCGTCGAGGCGGCCGTGGCCCACGCGGTCGAGGAGTTCGGCGGCCTCGACGTCCTCGTCAACAACGCCTACACCTGCGCCCCCGACGCCTCGGCGTTCGAGGACCAGCCCGAGGACACCTGGCACCGGGACCTGGAGACCGTCCTCACCGGCGCCTTCCGCTGCGCCCGCGCCGCCCTCCCGCACCTGGCGAAGGCAGGCGGGCGCGGCGCCATCGTCAACATCGGTTCCGTCAACGGGGAACAGGACTTCGGCAACCACGCGTACAGCGCGGCCAAGGCCGGCCTCGCCTCCCTCACCCGCACCCTCGCCGGCGACGCCGCCCCCCGCGGGGTCCGCGTCAACCAGGTCAACCCGGGCACGGTGCGCACCCCCGGCTGGGCCGGCCGCGAGGACCAGCTCGACGCCCTCGCCCCCGTCTACCCCCTGGGCCGGGTGGGCACCCCGGAGGACATCGCCGCGGCCGTCGCCTTCCTCGCCTCCTCCGACGCCGCCTGGATCACGGGCACGACCCTGCGGGTGGACGGCGGGCTGCTGGCCGTGAACACGGGCTTCCAGCAGGTGCTTTCGGAGTTCGGGGACGGCTGACTGACGGGGACGGCTGATCGTGGGACTGACGGGCCCGGTCCCCGGGCCCGTCAGTCCCGCCACAGCACGACGAGCTGCCCGTGGCGCGCGGCCGACTCGTACAGCTCGCGCAGGGCCGCGAAGTGCCGGCTCGGATAACCGCGGGGGTCGCGGGTCAGGCCGCACACCCCGCCGAGCGCCGCGATCGCCTCACCGTCGGAGTCGGCAGCGCCGCCATCACCCCGGACCAGTCGATCGGCCCCAGCGTGCGGGCGGTCCGGGCCACCTCGACGGGGCCGACCGCCGCCGGCCGTCCGAAGGCCGACCACGGATGGCCGGGCAGGACGAAGGAGACGTCGACGGCCGGGTCGCCGCCGACCGCCGAACCGAGCGCCGCGACCGGCTCCGGGCCGAGGCCCGCGTACCGGGCCGCCTCCACGAGAGCGCCGGACGACCAGTCGAGGTCGGTCCAGCCGTCCGGCGGGTCCCAGGCCAGGTAGGCCCCTTCCGGGTCGCCGGGGTCCACGGCGGCCGCGTAGGCGTCGAGGTACCGCTGCGAGACCCGCGCGAGCAGCAGCGTGACCGCCATCGTCACCCTGCCCGCAGCATCAGGCCGATGCCCACGACCATCAGCGCCGTGGCGGCGATGCGCGGGCCGCCGAACCGTTCCTTGAAGAACAGGGTGCCGATGGCCGCTCCGACGATGATCGAGGACTCGCGGAGTGCCGCCACGGGGGCCAGCGGAGCCCGTGTCTGCGCCCAGAGGACGAGGCCGTAGGCGAGCAGCGAGAGGACCGCGCCGACGAACCCGCGGACCGCGTGCGGGCGCAGGCGGGGGAGCAGCGAGCGGCGCAGCCGGTGGCAGGCGTAGGCGGGGATCAGCACGCCCTGCAGGACCATCAGCCAGGCGATGTACGCGACGGGGGACCCCGAGGCGCGGACGCCGACCCCGTCGACGACCGTGTACGCGGCGATCGACAGGCCCGTGGCCAGCGCGGCGAGCAGGGCGGGCCAGTGGGGGCGCGCGTCCCCGCCGGGTCCGCCGCTCCCGGTGGCCCCGCCGCGAAAGCCCCACAGGGCGACGCCGACGAGCCCCGCCGAGGCGATGGCCACGCCCGCGAGCTGCCAGGGACTCAGGGTCTCGTCGAGGAGCACCGCGGCGAGGACGGTCACGACCAGCGGCGCCGTGCCCCTGGCGATCGGGTACATCTGACCGAAGTCGCCGAGGCTGAACGACCGCATCAGCAGCAGCTGGTAGCCGACGTGCAGCAGCGCGGAGGCGACGAGGTAGGGCCAGGCCGGGCCGGGCGGCAGCGGCACGAAGCACGCCGTCACCGCGCCGATCACCGCAGCGCAGCCCCCGATCAGCGTGAACGCGACGAGCTGGTCCCTGACCGCGTGCGCCAGCGCGTTCCAGCCGGCGTGCGTGATCGCCGCCAGGAGGACCGCGGCGGCCACGGTGACACTCATGCGGTGCGCTCGCGGACGTCCACCACGACGGCGTCCGCGTGTGCGACCACGGACCGGGGGTCGAGCGGGAAGACCGTGTGCGGTGTCCCGGCGGCCGCCCAGACCACGGCGTGTCCGAGCAGCCCCCGGTCGGCCAGCACCCGGGTCCTCGTACGGTGCCCGAAGGGCGGCACTCCGCCGATCGCGTACCCGGTCGTCTCCCGCACCAGGTCGGCGTCGGCGCGCCGGACCTCGGCGGCCCCGAGCTCCCGCCGCACCAGCTCCACGTCGACGCGCGAGGAGCCGTCCATCAGCACGAGTACCGGCTCGCCGTCCTCGCGGCCGTCCGCTCCCGGGATCCCCCGGGCCACGAACACCAGCGACTTGACGATCTCGGCGACGTCGCAGCCGATCGCCGCCGCGGCCTGGGCGGCCGTCCGCGTGGCGTCCGGGAACCGGCGTACGTCGACCTCCAGGCCCAGCGCGCGCAGGGCCTCGGCGAACCGGGGGTGGGCAGGGGACTCGGAAGTGCTCATGGGCGGTCACGCTAGCGGTAGGTGTACAGACCACGCGACAGCGTTTCGCGCAGTGGAGGGCGCGGGGTGGGGCGCGCCGGGTGGGGCCGGCGCGGCGCTGGTCCGCGTGTGGGGGATCGGGATCCGGTCCTCAGCCCGTCTTGAGCACGGACGCCACGAGCGGTCCCGCCGCGTCGCCGCCGTGTCCGCCCGACTGCACCACGGCCGCCGCCGCCAGGTCCCCGGCGAAGCCGGCGAACCAGCTGTTCGACGTGGCCTGCCCGTCCACCTCCGCGGAGCCCGTCTTCGCACCCTTGTCGCCGGGCACACCGGCCATCGCCCGTGCGCCGGAGCCCCATTGGGCGGTCGCCCGCATCATGTCCCGCAGCTGCCGCCACACCGGTCCGGGCAGCCGCCGGTCCGCGGTGGCCAGTTCACGGCCGTCCAGCGAGCGCGGCACGATGACGGGCTGCTCGAAGCCGCCGTTCTTGGCCGTGGCCGTGATGGAGGCGACGGTCAGCGCGTTCATCTGGACCGTGCCCTGCCCGATGTACTGCGCGGCCGCCTCGCCGCCGCTGCCCTCCGGCACCGAACCGTCGAAGGTCTGCACGCCGGTGTTCCAGTCGAGCCCGATGCCGAAGGCGTCCCGCGCCAGCTTCGGCAGCGCCGCGTCGTCGTGGACGTCGTCGATCAGCTTGATGAAGGCGGTGTTGCAGGAGCGCGCGAAGCTCTGGGTGAACGTGCCGTCCGGGATGTCGAAGTGGTCCAGGTTGTGGAAGGTCCGCCCCTGGTACATCGCGTTCTTCGGGCACTCCGCCTTCCGGTCCGCGGCGACCAGCCCCTTGTCCAGCAGCAGCGCGGCCGTCACGATCTTCATCGTCGAACCGGGCGCCTGCTGTCCGCCGAGGGCCGCGTTGAAGCCGTCCTTGCGGTTGTCGGCGACCGCGCGGATCTCTCCCGTGCTCGGCTTGATCGCGACGACCGACGCCTCGCTGTGCCGCTTCACGGCCTTCTCCGCCGCTGCCTGGACGTCCGCGTCGAGCGTCGTCCTCAACTCGCCCGGCTCGCCCGCGGACAGCGTCAGCAGTGTGGTGTCCGCGCCGTTCGGCGGGCTGATGACCAGCTCCACCCCCGCCTTGCCGCCCGCCTTGTCGCCGTACTTACGGCGCAGTTGGTCGAGCACCGGACCGAGCGAGGGGTACTTCTCCTTCGTCAGTTCCCTGCCCCTGCGGTCCACGGCCTTGATCGGCGGCGCGGCCGCGGGGCCCGTCTTCAGCTGTTCCTGCTCGTGGAGCTGCGGATGGACGACGGACGGGGCCCAGTCGACGAGCGGGCGGCCGGTGGTCAGACCGCGGACGACGGTGAGTTCGGAGGAGTACGTCCAGGGCTTGCTCGCGCCCTCGTACGAGACCGTGGCGCTGACCGTGAACGGCACCTTCGCCCCGACCGGCGCCCCCTGCTTCATCGTCACCCCGCTGACGCGGGCGCCGTCGCGGAACGCGGCGAGCGTGGGCTCCGCCTCGGCGGCGTTGTTGGTGAGCTGCGCGGCGACGGGCGCCTTCCCCGACGCCCAGGCGGCGAGGAAGTCCTCGGCGGTCGTGCGGATCTCCTCGGCGCTCGGCGGTCCCGACTTCTTCGTGACGGCACCGGACTTCGACTCCGTGCCGCCGTCCTCACCGCCGAGCACGTTGTGGGCGCCGTACCCCACACCGCCCGCGAACAGTACGAACACGCCGCCCACGACGGCGATCTTGGCTCCACTGCGCATGCCGCAGTCCCTCCCCAGGGCTCCCCTTGGCCTTGAACGCGTTCAAGAACATCCCGGCGGGCACTCTACGGGACAGGAGCGAGCGAGGAGACGGGCGTTACCGGACTGTGCCGTCGGCCGGCGGGGCCGGACCCGCCGCCGAACCGGGTAGGGCAAGGGCCATGGAACGCACCCGCACCATCGACACGACGACAGCGCCCGCGGATCGGGCGCCGGACACGGTCTGGTACACGGCCTACGGCTCCAACACCCATCTGGAGCGGCTGTCGCACTACCTCACCGGCGGCCGTCCGCACGGCGCCGCCCGGACCTACCCGGGCAGTCGCGACCCCCGCCCGCCTGCGGCGTCCGTGCCGGTGGAACTGCCGGGCGCGCTGTACTTCGCCACCCACTCGCCGGTCTGGCGCGGTGGCCGGGCCTTCTACGACCCCGGCGCCTCCGGCACGGTCCTGGCCCGCGCGTATCTCGTGACGGCCGGGCAGCTCTCGGACATCGTGGCCCAGGAGATGTACCGCGAACCGGGATCCGACCTGGACCTCGCCGAGGCGCTGGGCCGCGGCAGGGCCGAACTCGGCAGCGGGCGCTACGAGACGCTCGTCTGCCCGGGAGTCCTGGACGGAGTGCCCGTCCTGACCTTCACGGCCCCCTGGACCCTCCACGACGTGGAGTGGACCCGGCCGTCCGCGCCCTATCTGCGCCACCTCGTGGCCGGACTGCGGGACGCCGGCGCCTGGCCGGTGTCCCGTGTCGCCGCCTACCTCGCGGACTGCCCGGGGGCCGCGGGCCACTGGACCGCGGAGGCCGTCGCCGCCCTCACGGCGGGGCGTTGACCTCAGGACGGCTCGGCTGCTCCACGACGGTCCGGGCGGGCCTCACGGCCGTGTCGACCGCGGCGGTCTCACGGCGTGTCAGCGGGGTCCGTCCGCAGGGCGGTCAGTAGTAGTGGCGTCGACCGCCGATCGCATGGCCCAGCGCTCCCAGGACCCACAACAGTGCTCCGATCGCGACCAGAATGATCCCGATGGTCCACAGGATGCCGATGCCGGCGACCAGCCCGATGATCAGAAGGATGAGTCCGAGGATGATCATTTGGCCCTCCAAGTCCGGACCCCCCACAACCCGAACCTTGCCGATCCCGGCCGTCGCAAACGAACGGCGGGGTTGATCTTTTCGGCCCACCTCCGGTGTGGTGCGCCCGCGGGCCGCGGCGGCACGTCATCCGACGGCGTGCCCCGTCCGCCGCCCCGGATCGCGCGCCCCGGCCGCCCCTGTCGGCGCCCACGGGGACGCGCTAGACCCAGGTGTCCAGCCACATCCGCGCCCGCCAGTCGTCCATCGGGATCGGTTCGCCCGTGAACAGCGGCCAGAAGTAGATGAAGTTCCAGATGACGAGCAGCACCAGCACGCCCGCCGCCACCGCGCCCACCGTCCTGCGGCGTTCGCCCGGGGCGAGGCCCGGCTCCGCCGGGGTGGCCGGGCCGTGGGGAGGGTGGGCCGGGCCGACGATCGCGCCGAGGAGCATCGCGACGGCCAGGCACAGGAACGGGACGAAGACCACCGCGTAGAACAGGAAGATCGTGCGCTCCTGGTACAGGAACCACGGCAGCCAGCCGGCCGCGATCCCGCAGGCGATCGCGCCCGCGCGCCAGTCGCGGCGGAAGGCCCAGCGCCACAGGGCGTAGACGACGGCGAAGCACGCGATCCACCACAGCACGGGAGTGCCGATCGCCAGGACCTCGCGGGCGCACTTCTCGGTGGCGGTGACCGGGCAGCCCGCGGTACCCGCCGCGGGGTCCTCGTAGAAGTACGAGACCGGGCGGCCCAGGACGATCCAGCTCCACGGGTTGGACTCGTAGGTGTGACCGGACGTCAGATTGACGTGGAAGTTGTAGACCTCG
Organism: Streptomyces sp. HUAS CB01; assembly: GCF_030406905.1. Lineage (NCBI taxonomy): Bacteria > Bacillati > Actinomycetota > Actinomycetes > Kitasatosporales > Streptomycetaceae > Streptomyces > Streptomyces chengbuensis. The sequence continues at coordinate 3,262,809 of NZ_CP129137.1, read as the reverse complement.
GTCTCGTAGTGCCAGAAGCTGCGCCACCAGTCGGGGAGCACCAGGCCCCAGGGACCGCCCTCGCCCTCCGTCGCGGCCCAGTCCCGGAAGTAGCCCTTGTCGGTGAAGATCCAGCCGGACCAGGAGGCGACGTACGTGGCGATCGCCACCGGCAGGCCGGCGAGGGCCCACGGGAGATCCCGCTTGAGCACCGCCACGTACGGGCGGACCGCCCCGGCCGTCTTCCGCGCGCCCACGTCCCACAGCAGCGTCATCAGACCGAACGCGGCCAGGAAGTACAGGCCGTTCCACTTCGTGCCGATCGCCAGCCCCAGCATCACCGCGGCCGCGATCCGCCAGGGCCGCGGGCCCGGCCGAAGGGTCTCGGCGACCCGCGGGTCCGGGCGCAGCACGCCCTCCGCGTCGACCGGGAGCGCGTCCGCGAAGCGGCGTCTCGTCCGGTCCCGGTCGATGAGCAGACAGCCGAACGCCGCCAGCACGAAGAACATCAGCACCTGGTCGAGCAGCGCCGTGCGGCTCATCACGAAGTGCAGCCCGTCCACGGCCATCAGCGCGCCCGCGAGGCAGCCGAGGAACGTGGAACGGAACAGCCTCCTGCCGATCCGGCACAGCATCAGCACCGAGAGGGTGCCGAGCACGAACACCATGAAGCGCCAGCCGAACGGGGTGAAGTCGAACATCCGCTCGCCGAGCCCGATGATCCACTTGCCCACGGGCGGGTGCACCACATAGCCGGGGTCGGACGGGATCGCGACCGCGTCCGGGTTCGCCAGGATCGCCTTGTCGACGTCCTTCGGCCAGGCACCCTCGTAGCCCTGGTTGATCAGCGCCCACGCGTCCTTCGCGTAGTACGTCTCGTCGAATATCACCGCCTTGGGGCTGCCCAGCTGCCAGAACCGCAGCAGCCCGGCGACCAGCGTCACCAGCAGCGGGCCGCCCCACGCCGAGAAGCGCTCCACCCGGCGGGCCGCCCCCGGCGGCACGCCGAGCAGGGACCACAACCGGTCGCTGGGCCGGGTGTACGGCGGCACGAGCCGCTCGCGCAACCCGATGCCGGGCCTGGGCACATGGCCGAATCTGCGCAGGCGCTGCTGCCAGGACGGTGGCTGTTCCGCGACGTCCTGACCCTGCTCGGCCCGTGGGGCGGTACTGGTCACCGCGCCATCGTAGGGAACGCGTCTGTGCGAGGGGCGTGGCCCGCCCTGCGAGGATTGCTCCTGTGACTGGATCGGTGACTGGAACACTCGTACTGGCAGGGACCCCCATCGGCGATGTGGCGGACGCGCCGCCGCGCCTCGCGGCCGAGCTGGAGAACGCCGACGTGGTCGCCGCGGAGGACACGCGGCGGCTGCGCCGCCTCACCCAGGCGCTGGGTGTGCACACCCGCGGCCGGGTCGTGTCCTACTTCGAGGGCAACGAGTCCGCCCGTACGCCGGAGCTCGTGGAGGCGCTGGAGGGTGGCGCCCGGGTGCTGCTCGTCACCGACGCCGGGATGCCGTCCGTGTCCGACCCCGGCTACCGGCTGGTCGCCGCGGCCGTCGAGAAGGACATCAGGGTCACCGCGGTGCCCGGTCCGTCCGCCGTGCTGACCGCGCTCGCCCTGTCGGGGCTGCCGGTGGACCGGTTCTGCTTCGAGGGCTTCCTGCCCCGCAAGGCGGGCGAGCGTCTCGGCCGGCTGCGTGAGGTCGCGGACGAGCGCCGCACCCTCGTCTACTTCGAGGCCCCGCACCGCCTCGACGACACGCTCGCCGCGATGGCCGAGGCGTTCGGCGCGGACCGCCGGGCGGCGGTCTGCCGGGAGCTGACGAAGACGTACGAGGAGGTCAGGCGCGGCGGCCTCGGCGAGCTGGCGGCCTGGGCGGCCGAGGGGGTGCGCGGGGAGATCACCGTCGTCGTGGAGGGCGCCCCGGCCCCCGGCCCCTCGGAGCTGGGCGCGGACGAACTGGTGCGGAGGGTGCGGGTGCGCGAGGAGGCGGGGGAGCGGCGGAAGGAGGCCATCGCGGCGGTCGCCGCCGAGGCCGGCCTACCCAAGCGGGAGGTGTTCGACGCGGTCGTCGCGGCAAAGAACGCGGCAGGAACAGGACCGTCGAACGGTAAAGGTCTATCGTGAAAAGCAAAGCTCGGACCGCGCGATCACGCCTTCCGGAACGCGCCGGCCAAATCCTCGTCAAGTAGCCGGAAGGCCTGATGCCGTCCCGCGGCGACGGGAGTCCACTGGTAGAGGACGCACCCCCGCCGAACAGGGGGCAGTGGATCAGGAGGAGCTGGCATGAGCGACACAGCGGGCACCCCGAGCGGCGCAGGACCCCTCCCGGTCGGCGCATCCGAGACGGTGCAGGAGTCCTACGCCTTCGCCTGTATGCGGTGCGGCTACGGCTGGGAGCAGACGTACGACATCGAGCACCACATCGACGGCACGGGCCGTCCCTTCTTCACGTACCGCGTGCAGGGCCAGCTCGTTCCCTCCCCGCTGAACAGGCTGACCTGCCTCAACTGCGGCGGGCAGAAGGTCCGCATCATGCGCGCGGGTCAGGTGTCCGGCCTGGCCGAGTCACTGCGGCGCCAGCATTTCGCGCCCCCGAACTTCGCCACCGCCGGGCCGGTCCCGGCGTCGGAGCCCGGGCCGAGGACACCCAGGCGTCGCCACGGGGGACGCGCGGCGGAGGCAGCAGCGTCCGAGGGCGTCGCGCCCGAGGGGGTCGCGCCCGAGGGGGCCGTACCGGAGGGCGCGCCCCGCCGGGGCCTGGGCGGGATGTTCCGCGGCTTCCACCGCCGCAAGTGACGGCGCGCCGGAGCCGGTGAGGCCGTGGGCGGTGAGCCCGTGGGGCGGTGAGGCGGTGAGTCCGTGCGCCCGAGAGTCCGGCGGCAGGCCGGCCCGTCCGCCGGTCCTCCGTGCCGCGGTGAGTCCGCCCGCAGGGCCTGCGCCGCCGTGAGTGAGGCCATGGCCATGGTCCTCGTACGATCGTGGTCATGAGCGCCAAGCCCAACGACACCCTTCCGCCGCCGCCCGCACCGCTGGCCGTGCCGGTCGCCGATTCGCACACCCATCTGGACATGCAGAGCGGCACCGTCGAGGAGGCGCTGGAGAAGGCGGCGAAGGTCGGTGTGACGACCGTCGTCCAGGTGGGCTGCGACATCGACGGCTCGCGCTGGGCGGCCGAAACGGCGGCCCGGTACGAGAGCGTCCACGCGGCGGTCGCGCTTCACCCGAATGAGGCACCGCGGATTGTCCACGGCGACCCCGTCGAGGGGGTCTCGCGGAGACGGGAGGAGGCGCGACCGGCCGGCGGGGACGCCGCGCTCGACGAGGCACTGGCCGAGATCGACCGACTGGCGGGGCTCGCGCAGGTGCGGGCCGTCGGCGAGACCGGGCTCGACCACTTCCGTACGGGGCCGGAGGGCGTCGCCGCCCAGGAGCGGTCCTTCCGCGCCCACATCGAGATCGCCAAGCGGCACGGCAAGGCCCTCGTCATCCACGACCGTGACGCCCACGCCGACGTCCTGCGGATCCTGGCCGAGGAGGGCGCCCCGGAGCGCACGGTCTTCCACTGCTACTCGGGCGACGCGGAGATGGCGCGGATCTGCGCCAACGCGGGGTACTTCATGTCCTTCGCCGGCAACGTCACGTTCAAGAACGCCCAGCCGCTGCGGGACGCGCTCGCCGTCGCCCCGCTGGAACTCGTCCTGGTCGAGACCGACGCGCCGTTCCTGACGCCCGCGCCCTACCGCGGTCGGCCCAACGCGCCGTATCTCATTCCGGTCACGGTCCGCGCGATGGCCGCGGTGCGGGGGATCGACGAGGACGCCATGTCGGAGGCGATTGCTTCGAACACGGCTCGTGCATTCGATTACTGAAAGATAACGAACCGTCACATTCCGGGACCTGTCTGGCATGGCGTCGCGACACCGCGTAGTCGGCCTGCTTTGGAGAGTGACGAGGAGCGGCTAGGGTCCCGGCCTCGTGAGCACTTCGCAGGGCAGTCACCGTGCCGCGCGCGGCGGTCGCCGCGCCGCCAGGCTCATGGAGCCCCCGCCGCCGCCCGTGCCGCCTGCGCCCGTCAGGGTGCCGCCGCACGGCCGGGCCGCCGCAGTGTCGCCGTACGCGCCGACGGTCACGGCGTTCCGGCCCGGTGCACCCGAGGGCCCGCCCGGCGGCGCCCACCGGGGCCCCGACGGCAACGGCCCGGCCGGGCGGCCTCCGGCCCCCGGCGCACCGGGGCGACCCCCGGGGTCCGAGGGCGTCCCCGCCCGCGGGACCGCGGCACCGGCCGCCAACCCCGCCGCCGGCCGGGCCGAGGCCCGCCGCGCCGGACCCGCAAACGGCACCTCGGGCACCTCGGGCACCTCCGGCGCCGAACCCCGCTGGGCCGCCGCCTCCGCCCGAGCCCGGCCGGCTCGCACACCGGTCGGCCCCGGGGCGGAGGACCCCGCATTCGCCACCCGGGCCGAGGCCCGCCGCGCCGCCCCCGCGCCCGCGCCCACCGCCACCGGGGCGGCAGCCGCCCCCACCCCCACCGGCGGCCGCGCCGCCGGCCGGGCCGAGGCCCGCCGCGCCGCCCGGCGCCGGAAGAGCGGAGCGTTCCCGCTCGGCGGCCCCGACGGGCTGCGCCGCCTCATCCCGCAGGCCCTCGTCGTCGCCTTCCTCGCGGGCGGCACCACCGCCTTCGTCGCCGCGGACAAGGCCGTCCGCCTCAGCGTCGACGGGGTGCCCCGCACCCTGCACACGTTCGCCGACGACGTGGACGAGCTTCTCGCCGAGGAGGGGCTGACGGTCGGCGAGCACGATCTCGTCGCCCCGGCACCCGGCACGGACCTCGCCCACGGCGACGAGGTCGTCGTCCGCTTCGGCCGCCCCGTCACCCTCACCATCGACGGCCGCAGCCGCCAGGTGTGGACGACCGCCCGCACGGTCGAGGAGGCGCTGCGCCAGGTCGGGGTGCGGGCGAACGGCGCGTCCATGTCCGTCTCGCGCTCCCGGTCCATCTCGCGCACTGGCCTCGACGTCGACGTGCTGACCGAGCGGACCGTCACGCTCCTGGCGGACGGCCGGGCCCGCACCATCCGCACGAACGCGGCGACCGCCCGGGAGGCCGTCGAGGCGGCCGGCATCACCCTCGGCGACCTGGACACCACCTCCGTGCCTCCGGACAGCTTCCCGCGCGACGGCCAGACGATCACCGTCATGCGCATCAGCGACACCGAGGAGGTCCGGGACGAGCCCATTCCGTACGACACCGTCCGGACCGACGACCCCGGGCTGCACAGGGGGACCGAGGTCGTCGCGCGGGCGGGCCGCGCGGGCGCGCGACGGGTCACCTACTCGGTCCGGACGGTGAACGGCGTCCGGCAGAAGCCCCGGAAGGTCTCCGAGGCGGTCGTCCGGGAGCCGGTCGCCCAGCAGGTGAAAACCGGCACCAAGCGGCCGCCGGACTCGGTCCGGGGCGCCGAAGGGCTCAACTGGGAGGCGCTCGCGCAGTGCGAGTCCGGCGGCCGGCCGGACGCGGTGGACCCGTCGGGCACCTACGGCGGGCTCTACCAGTTCGACACCCGCACCTGGCAGTCGCTCGGCGGTCGCGGCAGACCCCAGGACGCCTCACCCGAGGAACAGACGTACCGGGCGAAGAAGCTCTACGTGCAACGGGGGGCGAGTCCGTGGCCGCACTGCGGCCGTAGGCTGTACCGGTGAGCACCACCGATCCCGATGCCCTCCTCGGCCCCGCCGACATCCGAGAACTGGCCGCGGCGCTTGGCGTACGCCCCACCAAGCAGCGCGGCCAGAACTTCGTCATCGACGCCAACACCGTCCGCCGTATCGTCCGCACCGCCGAGGTGCGGCCCGACGACGTGGTCGTGGAGGTCGGTCCCGGGCTCGGCTCGCTCACCCTCGCGCTGCTGGAGGCCGCGGACCGGGTGACCGCCGTCGAGATCGACGAGGTGCTCGCCGCCGCCCTTCCCACCACGATCGCGGCACGCATGCCGGAGCGGAAGGACCGCTTCGCGCTGGTCCACTCCGACGCGATGCAGGTGCGGGAACTGCCGGGCCCGGCGCCCACCGCGCTCGTCGCGAACCTCCCGTACAACGTGGCCGTGCCGGTCCTGCTGCACATGCTGGAGCGCTTCCCGACCATCGAGCGGACGCTGGTCATGGTGCAGTCCGAGGTCGCCGACCGGCTCGCGGCCCGGCCCGGCAACAAGGTCTACGGCGTGCCGTCGGTCAAGGCGAACTGGTACGCCCAGGTCAAGCGGGCCGGGGCGATCGGACGGAACGTCTTCTGGCCCGCGCCGAACGTCGACTCCGGGCTCGTCTCCCTGGTCCGGCGCACCGAGCCGCCGAAGACGACGGCGAGCAGGACCGAGGTCTTCGCGGTCGTCGACGCGGCCTTCGCACAGCGCCGCAAGACGCTGCGGGCCGCGCTCGCCGGCTGGGCGGGCTCCCCGGCGGCCGCGGAGGCGGCACTGGTCGCGGCCGGGATCTCGCCGCAGGCGCGGGGCGAGTCGCTGACGGTGGAAGAATTCGCGCGTATCGCGGAGCACAAGGGAGCCGGGGAAACCACGTGAGCGTCACCGTACGGGTGCCTGCCAAGGTCAATGTCCAGCTGGCCGTCGGCGGGGTCCGGGAGGACGGGTACCACGACCTGGCCAATGTGTTCCTGGCCGTCGGGCTGTACGACGAGGTCACCGTCACCCCCGCCGAGTCGCTGACCGTCACCTGCACGGGCCCCGGTGCCGACCAGGTGCCGCTGGACCGGACGAACCTCGCCGCGCGGGCGGCCGAACTGCTCGCCGCGCGGTACGGCATCGACCCCGCCGTGCACATCCACATCGACAAGGACATCCCCGTCGCGGGCGGCATGGCGGGCGGAAGCGCCGACGGCGCGGGCGCGCTCCTCGCCTGCGACGCGCTGTGGTCCACCGGGGCGTCGCGGGAGGAACTGCTCGGCGTCTGCGCGGAGCTCGGCAGTGACGTGCCGTTCAGCCTGGTCGGGGGCGCCGCCCTCGGCACGGGCCGGGGCGAGCGCCTCACGGAGCTGCCCGTCGGCGGGGCGTTCCACTGGGTCTTCGCCGTCGCCGACGGAGGGCTGTCCACCCCGGCGGTCTACCGGGAGTTCGACCGGCTCAACGAGGGCGCCGACGTCCCCGTCCCGGTGGCGTCCCCGCTGCTGCTGGACGCCCTGCGCACCGGCGACGCGGGCGCGCTGGCCGACGCGCTCGTCAACGACCTCCAGCCCGCGGCCCTCTCGCTGCGCCCGTCGCTGGCGGACACGCTGCGCACCGGCACCGACGCGGGTGCGCTGGCCGCGCTCGTCTCGGGCTCCGGACCGACGACCGCGTTCCTCGCCAAGGACGCGGACTCGGCGGCGCAGATCTCCCAGGCCCTGATCGCCTCGGGCACCTGCCGCACGGCCCGCGTCGCCGAGGCCCCGGCGCGGGGCGCCACGATCCTGTAGCCGAGCCGAGCCGAGCCGAGCCGAGCCGAGCCGAGCCGAGCCGAGCCGAGCCGAGCCGAGCCGAGCCGAGCGCGGCGGGTTCGGGGGCGCCTCGCACGTACTCAGGCGGGAGTTGAGTACGAACGCGCTGACCGCCACGCACCCCCGGACGGGACCGTGGGCGCATGGGATCACGCGTACGAACGCTCGCCGAGGCGACACCGGACACCCGGGACCGTTACGTCGACCTGCTGAGGGTCGTCTCCCTCGGGACCGTCGTGCTCGGGCACTGGCTGATGGCCGCCGTCACCGCCGACGGCGTCGGCAACCTGCTCGCCGTCGTGCCGGAGCTGCAACTCCTCACCTGGGCACTGCAGATCATGCCGGTGTTCTTCTTCGTCGGCGGCTTCTCGCACGCGCTCTCCTACCGCTCCCTGCGCCGCAGGCACCCCGCGGACGACGGCGTCTCGCTCTACGCGGCGTTCGTGCGGGCGCGGCTGCGCCGGCTGCTGCGGCCCACGATGGTCTTCGCCCTCGTCTGGGGCGCGGCGGCGCTGCTCGTGCAACTGCTCGGCGGTGGCGGCGGACTGACCGGTGTCTCCCTGCGACTCGTCACCCAGCCGCTGTGGTTCATCGGGATCTATCTGGCGATGGTCGCCTTCACCCAGCCGCTGCTCAGGCTGCACGAGCGGTACGGCTGGGGCGCGTTCGGGGCGCTCGTCGCCGGCGCGGTCCTCGTGGACGTGCTCCGGTTCGTGCTGGGGGTCCCGTTCGTGGAGTTCCTGAACTTCGCCTTCGTCTGGCTGGCCGTGCACCAGCTCGGCTTCCTGCGGGCCGACGGGCGCCTCCGGCTGCCGTCGGCGCTGGCGGCGACGGGGCTGGCCGGGGCCGCGCTGCTCGTGGCGGCCGGGCCGTACCCGCTGTCCATGGTCGGCATGCCGGGGGAGAAGGTCTCCAACATGGCCCCGCCCACACTGGCGCTGCTCTGCCACGGGCTGTGGCTGGTCGGCGCGGTGGAGCTGCTGCGCGGGCCCGGCGCCCGGCTGGTGGCGCGTCCCCGGGTCTGGCGCACCGTCGTCGCGGCGAACGGCGTCGCCATGACCGCGTTCCTGTGGCATCTGACCGCGATGCTCGGGGTCTACGGCGCGCTCCTCGCCACCGGAGTCACCCTGCCGGAACCGGCCTCGGCCGCCTGGTGGGCGCAGACCCCGCTGAGGATCGCCGCCGCGGCGCTCCTGACGGCCGTCCTGGTCGCCGCGTTCCGCGGCTTCGAACAGCCCTCACCCGCTCCGGTCCGCCCCGGCTCGGGCCCGCTCGCCGCGCTCGGCATCACCCTGTGCCTGTTCGGCGTGCTCGGCCTGTCCATGGTCGGCTTCGCCGGTCTGCTGGACGGCCGCACGGCGACCCTGATCGCGGTCCCGGTCAGCGCCCCGGCCGGGGTCGCGATGGCGCTGGCGGGCTGGTGGCTGGTGGAACGGTCAGGCGTTGCCGTACGCCGAGACGTTGCCGTAGGCCGAGACGAAGGCTGACCAGACCTCGGCGGGGACGTCGAGCCGGGGGCCGTCGGGGACCTTGGAGTCACGGACGTGGACGGTGCCGGGGCAGGCGGCGACCTCGACGCAGTTGTCGCCCTGGGCGCTGCTGTAGCTGGACTTGTGCCAGGACAGGGCGACTTCGACGCAGCTGTCGCCCTGGGCGCTGCTGTAGCTCGACTTGAACCAGGCGAGTTCGGCGGTGCTCATAGGGCTCCTCGGATTCGCTCCAGCAGACCCCGCGACTCGCTGGGGGTGAGGGCCTGCGAGCGCAGTGTGTCATACGCCTGTTGGAGCGCGACCACCTCTTTCGGGTCGCCGATCAGCCTGCCGTTCCGCTGCCCCTCGGAGTAGGCGTACCGCTTCCCGTCCGGTCCTTCGAGCAGCTGCAACATCCCCGCGAGACAGGCGTGGAACTCAGAGGCCGTCGGCATGATTTGGAGCGTCACGTTCCGCCGCGCGGTGCTCGTCAGCACGTGGTCGAGCATCTGCCGTGTCACTTCCGCACCACCGAGCCGCTGCCGGAAGACCGCCTCCGTGACGATGAAGCTGAAGGGCACGTTGGGCCGTTCAGGCAAGAGCCGTTGACGTTCCAGCCGCGCGGCGATCTGGCTCTCCACCTGCTCGTCCGACAGGGGTGGCACCTCGTTCTCGTACAGGGCACGTAAGTACCCCTCCGACTGCAGCAGCCCCGGCACCATCCTGCACTCGTACGTACACAGGCTCACCGCCGTCCTCTCCCGCCGCGCCCACTCCCTGAACCACGACGCCAGCCCCGGCTGCCGCGTCAGATGCCCGAACGCCCGCCGCAGCGCGCCCGTGTTCCCCAGCGCCGCCTCCGCCAGTTCGACGAACTGCGTGTCCGGCATCCGGCGGCCCAGCTCGATCGAGGCCACCGTGTGCCGGGAGAAGCGCACCATCGGTGCGAACGCCTCCCGCGACAGCCCCGCGTGCTCCCGCAGCCCCTGCACGAACGCCCCGAACGTCCTCAGACTGTCCGACGACACCGGCTCGTCGTCCACCCCGGCCAAATCCGCCACCTCCAGGTGCGTTTCCCCGCCCTCAGGCCCCAGGCTCCAGGCCGACGGCCACCCACGGCCGTCCAGAGCTCACACGGTCAACTGGGGCGACCCACCCAGCGTCGCGACCCGGTCGCGTACTGTCCACTCTCCGTGGGTGTACGGTCGCGCACCGTACGCGCGGACTGCGGACGGTGCGCCCCGACTACCCTGGTAGGTCGATCGATCCCCCTGTCAGGAGAGAAATGGCCGTCAATCTGGTCAATGTCGAGGCAGTCAGCAAGGTGTACGGCACCCGTGCCCTGCTCGACGGAGTGTCGCTCGGCGTCTCCGAGGGGGACCGCATCGGAGTCGTCGGGCGCAACGGAGACGGCAAGACCACGCTGATCCGCATGCTCGCCGGGCTGGAGGAGCCCGACACCGGCCGGGTCACCCACAGCGGCGGGCTGCACATCGGGGTGCTCACCCAGCACGACTCGCTCGACCCCGCCGCCACGATCCGCCACGAGGTCATCGGTGATCTCGCCGACCACGAGTGGGCCGGCAACGCCAAGATCCGCGATGTGCTCACCGGTCTCTTCGGGGGGCTCGACCTGCCCGGCTTCCCGCAGGGCCTGGACACCGTCATCGCCCCGCTGTCCGGCGGTGAGCGGCGCCGGATCGCGCTCGCCAAGCTGCTGATCGCCGAGCAGGACCTGATCGTCCTCGACGAGCCCACGAACCACCTGGACGTCGAGGGCATCGCCTGGCTCGCCCAGCACCTCCGGGCGCGCCGTTCGGCCCTCGTCTGCGTCACCCACGACCGCTGGTTCCTCGACCAGGTCTGCACCCGCATGTGGGACGTCCAGCGCGGGACGGTGTACGAGTACGAGGGCGGCTACTCCGACTACGTCTTCGCACGCGCCGAGCGCGAGCGCATCGCCGCGACCGAGGAGACCAAGCGGCAGAACCTCGTCCGCAAGGAGCTCGCCTGGCTGCGCCGCGGCGCACCGGCCCGTACGTCGAAGCCGCGCTTCCGCGTCGAGGCCGCCAACGAGCTGATCAAGGACGTGCCGCCGCCGCGCGACACCTCCGAGCTGATGAAGTTCGCCACCACCCGGCTCGGCAAGACCGTCTTCGACCTCGAGGACGTCACCGTCCAGGCCGGGCCGAAGGTCCTCCTCAAGCATCTGACGTGGCAGCTCGGCCCCGGCGACCGGATCGGCCTGGTCGGCGTGAACGGCGCCGGCAAGACCTCCCTGCTGCGCGCCATGGCCGACGCCGCGGTCAGCGACGGCGAACGGCAGCCCGCCGCCGGGCGGATCGTCACCGGCAAGACCGTGCGGCTCGCCTACCTCTCGCAGGACGTCACCGAACTCGACCCCGAACTCCGGGTGCTGGAGGCCGTCCAGCAGATCCGCGACCGTGTCGACCTCGGCAAGGGCCGGGAGATGACCGCGGGGCAGCTGTGCGAGCAGTTCGGCTTCGCGAAGGAGAAGCAGTGGACCCCGGTCGGCGACCTGTCCGGCGGTGAGCGGCGCCGGCTCCAGCTGCTGCGGCTGCTGATGGACGAGCCGAACGTCCTCTTCCTCGACGAGCCCACCAACGACCTCGACATCGAGACGCTCACGCAGCTGGAGGACCTCCTCGACGGCTGGCCGGGCTCGATGGTCGTGATCTCCCACGACCGCTTCTTCGTCGAGCGCACGACCGACCGCGTGCTCGCGCTCCTCGGCGACGCGACGCTGCGGATGCTCCCGCGCGGCATCGACGAGTACCTGGAGCGCCGCGCGAAGGTCGTGCAGGCCGCGGCGCCCGTGCCGCCCGCGCCCGCGAAGGCCGCCGGAGCGGAGAAGTCCGCGGCGGACCAGCGGGCCGCGAAGAAGGAACTGCAGAAAATCGAGCGACAGCTGGACAAGATCTCCGAAAAGGAATCCACGCTGCACTCGCAAATCGCCGAAAACGCCACCGATTTCGAGAAAGTGGCGGAACTCGACGCGCGGCTCCGCGAACTCTCGGGTGAGCGCGAGGAGTTGGAAATGCGCTGGCTCGAACTCGCCGAGGACGCGTAGCGGCGGCGCGCGCCGGTCGCGTAACAACGGCATCACGGGCCGGTTCTCCCTTGGGTACAGGGGCGGACCGGCCCGCCTCTTGACATGCCCCGGGTGATAGAAAGAAGCCCCGCTCGACTGAAGTGACGTTGCGGAATCCATGTCCGATTCGCTCCATTCCAAAGGCGCATGCCCGAGGAAAACGCGGGGGAGGCCGGTCGGGCAGCGGGCCGCACGAAGGGGGAAGAGCTGATGACTCAGCCGCCCAGCCAGCAACCGCCGCAGGGAGGCTCCGGGTCTCCGCAGGACCCTCAGCAGGGCACTCCCCAGCAGCCCGCGCAGCCGCCGCAGACACCGCCCACGCCACCGCAGGCACCGCCGGTGCCGCCGCAGACCCCTCCGGCGCAGCCCGCCGGCCCGCCGCAGGACGCGCAGCCCGGGTACGGCTACCCGCAGACGGCTCCGCACCCCGGGTACGGCTACCCGCAGCAGGCTCCCGGTCAGCCCGGCCCCTACGGTCAGCCCGGTCCGTACGGCCAGCCCGGTCCGTACGGCCAGCAGCCCGGTCCCTACGGCCAGCCCGGTCCGTACGGCCAACCGGGCCCCTACGGACAGCAGCCCGGCCCGTACGGTGCCCATCCCACCCAGCCGCAGTACCCGGGCGCGCCCGTCCCGCCCCCGCCGGGCGGCGGCAGCGGCAACTTCTTCAAGGGCAAGCCCGCCGCGATCATCGGCGCGGCCGTGGCGGCGCTCCTCGTCATCGGCGGCGGCACCTGGTTCGCGCTCAGCGGCAGCGAGGACGACCCCAGGCCCGACGCCAAGCAGACCAGCGGCCCGCAGCCGACCGGCTCCGAGTCGGTGGACCAGGGCGACGGGAGCGGCACCGGGCGCGAGGAGGTGGACGACCTCAACGCCGGCCGCAAGGACGGCGAGTCCAAGGTGCTCTGGCTGGCGAAGAACGACGTCGACCTGCCGCGCAACGGCGCCGAGGTGTACGGCCCGTGGTTCGCCGGCGACATCGTCGTCAGGGGCATGTACAAGGAGGTCGCGGGCTACTCTGCCGACGACGGCAGCAAGAAGTGGAGCCTGCCGCTGCCCGCCGAGCTGTGCGCTGCCCCGGTCCGCGGCACCGACGACGGCAAGCTCGTCATCGCCTACAAGGACGGGACGAGCGACAAGGCCAACTGCACCCAGCTGCAGCTCGTCGACCTCAAGACCGGCAAGGCCGGCTGGAAGAAGACGATCACCAAGAAGGGTGCCTTCGACCTGCTGTCCAGCCTCACCCTGGCGATCAGCGGCAACACCGTGACCGCCGCCCGCACGGGCAACGGCGAGGCGTTCCGGATCAGCGACGGCGCACCGCTCTTCGGCAAGCTGCCGGGGAACTGCCAGCCGCAGGCGTTCGCCGGCGGCCCGAAGCTGATCGCCGCGGAGACCTGCCGCACCGGCGACTACGACAAGACCCAGGAGCAGCTCCAGGAGCTGGACCCGACCACCGGCAAGGCCAGGTGGACGTACAAGCTGCCGGTCAACTGGCAGGTCGACAAGGTCTATTCGGTCAGCCCCCTGGTCGTCTCGATGTCGCAGCCCGATCAGAAGAAGTGGAGCGTCGTCGCGCTCACCGCCAACGGGACGCTGCGCTCGCAGATCGACGGCGGCACGGACCGCTACCAGCCGCGCTGCGGCGGCGGCTTCGTCGTCTTCGGTGAGATCCTCGAGGGCTGCGTCGGCGTGGCCGCCGACGCCAACACCTTCTACATGGCGACGGAGCCCAAGGAGGGCGGCACGGCGCGCACGAACGCCGTCGTGGCGTTCGACCTCAACACCGGCAAGCGCAAGTGGCGTGCGGACGCCCCCGCCGAGCAGATGATGATCCCGCTCCGTATGGAGGGCTCGAACGTCCTGCTGTACCTGGAGCCGAAGTACGACTCGGGCGGCGCGGTCGCGACGCTCGCGCCGACCGGGGGCAAGCCCACCGTGCTGCTGCAGAACCCCGCCTCGACGTCCTCGATCGAGCGCACCTTCTGGAGCCCCAAGCTCGCCTACCACGACGGCCGTTTCCTCATCGCGAGCGGCCGGGTCAGCGCGAGCAACGACAAGGAGGAGAAGGAGACCAAGACGATGATGGCCTTCGGGAAGTGACCGCGTCCGGCCGGACGCCCCGAACCGGACCACCGGAACGACTCGTTTCCTTCTCACATCCCCTCAGAGGTACGCAGGCATGACGCAACCACCCCAGCCCCCGAACCAGCCTGGCGAGCAGCCGCCGCAGCAGCAGCCGGGTCAGCCCCTGAACCAGCCGCCGCAGCAGCCGAACCAGCCGCCGGGCCAGCCCTCGCAGGGCGGCTTCGGCGCGCCGCAGGATCCTCCCGGCGTCGCCGGGGGGACGCCCGCTCCGGGCGGCTTCGGTGCGCCCACCCCGCCGCCGCAGCAGCCCGGTTACGGCTATCCGCAGACCCCGCCCGGCCAGCAGCCCGGTTACGGCTATCCGCAGACCCCGCCCGGCCAGCAGCCCGGTTACGGCTACCCCCAGACCCCGCCCGGCCAGCCCGCAGGTTACGGCTACCCGCAGGCACCGGGCCAGCCGACGCAGCCGATGGGCCAGCAGCCCTACGGCTACGGCTACCCGGGGCAGCCCGTGCCGCCGCAGTACGGTCAGCAGCCCGGCGGTCCGGGCGGCGGCAAGAAGCTGAGCACCCAGGCCCAGATCATCATCGCCGCGGTCGTCGCCGTGGTGCTGATCATCGGCGCGGGCGTCTGGTTCGCCGCCGCCAAGGGCGACGACGACAAGGGCGGCGACGCCAAGGGCTCCAGCCAGGGCGCGGACGGCGGCAAGGACAAGGCCCCCGGGGGCAGCGGCAAGGAGAAGGCGCCGTCCAACCCGGCGGCCAAGGTGGCCTTCCAGCTGCCGCAGCCGAAGGTCACCGACGTCACCGACGTGAGCGGTTCGTGGGTCACCGACTCGCTGTACGTCAAGACCGGCATCAACTCCGTCGTGGGCTACGACATCGCCACGGGCACGGTGAAGTGGACCCTTCCGCTCCCCGGCCAGGTGTGCGCGGCCTCGCGCCACGCCACCGCCGACCACAAGACCGCCATCGCCTTCGAGCCCGCCAAGCGCAAGCCGCCGCGGAACTACGAGAAGTGCACGGAGATCGGCGCGATCGACCTCAACAGCGGCAAGCTGCTGTGGAGCAAGTCGGCCACGGGATCCGGTGACGAGAAGGCCCGCTTCAACGAGGTGACACTCAGCGGCGGCACCGTCGCCGCCGGCGGCACCGACGGCGGCGCCGCCTTCGACCTCGCCACCGGCGCGGTCCGCTGGAAGCCCCAGGTCAACGCCGAGAACTGCTACGACATGGGCTACGGCGGCGGCCCCGCCCTCGTGGCGGCCCGCAAGTGCGGCGCCTACGGAAGCCAGTACGTCGTCATCCAGTCCCTGAACGCGCAGACCGGTGCGCCGGTCTCCTCGTTCAAGATGCCCACGGGCGTGGAGTACGCGAGCATCGTGTCCACCAAGCCCCTCGTGGTCGCCGCCGACGTCGGTGACACGGCCGGGGACGGCAGCGGCATCTCGGACTTCTTCGTCGTCGACGAGAAGACCGGCAAGCTGAAGGTCAAGATCTCCGCCGACGCGGACCGGTTCGCCGCGCGCTGCGGATCCACCGAGGTCGAGACCTGCCGGCACGTCACGGTCGGCAACAACCGCCTCTACCTGCCCACCGAGGAGCACGAGGGCACCGGGGAGTACGGCGACACCAACGAGATCGTGTCCTTCGACCTGACCACGGGCAAGCCGACCGCCGACAAGGCGGACGCCGGCGACCGGTACACGATCACGCCGCTGCGCATGGACGGCGGCAACGTCATCGCGTACAAGCGCCCCCCGTACGACAAGGGCGGCCAGATCGTCAGCATCGACGGCGGCACGTTCAAGCAGACGGTGCTGCTGGAGATCCCGTCCGACGAGGCCGTGCGCGAGGCGGAGTCCGGCTTCGGCGGGGACTACTCGGAGATCCTCTACACCGGCGGACGGCTGTTCATGTCCGAGACCATGCTCAGCAAGCGGAGCGGAACTGCTTCGCGACAGGAGTACCTGGTGCTCTCCCTGAGCACGAACTGAACCACCGGTGCACGAGTGACGGAGGTCCCCCGCCCCTGTGGGCGGGGGACCTCCGCCGTTCGTCAACTTGCCCCGAACGACACGCATTTCGCCGATCCGAGGGATTTCTGATGCGTAGGGCAGCGCGACGTCGAACAAGCGTGTAGCTTGCCGGGTCAGTAGTGCTGGGGGCGGGGGGCCGACTCCAGGGGTATGGGGGGTTGCTCGATGGGTGTGCGGCTCATGGTGGTCGACGACCACCGATTGCTGGCCGAGGCGCTGGCGTCCGCGCTGAAACTCCGCGGGCACCGGGTGCTCGCGGCGGCGGCGCCGACGGCCGGCGCGGCCGACCTGGTGGTGAGCAGGGCGCCCGAGGTGTGCCTGCTCGGGACGGCGGCACCGGCGGAGCCGGGAGCGTTCGATCCCATCGTCCGGATCAAGCGGGAGCGGCCGCAGGTGGCCGTGGTGGTGCTCGGACCCGTGCCGTCGCCGCGCGGGATAGCGGCGGCCTTCGCAGCCGGCGCGTCGGGGTACGTGCGGCACGACGAGCGGATCGAGGGCGTCGAACGGGCCATGGTCAAGGCGCGGGCGGGGGAGGCGGCCGTGGCGCCGCAGCTGCTGCAGGGCGCGTTCACCGACCTCCTCAACCCGGCGGCGCAGCCCGACGACGAGGGGCAGCGGCTGCTGCGCATGCTGACCCCGCGCGAGGTGGAGGTGCTCGTCCGTGTGGCGGAGGGCGAGGACACCCGGCTCATCGCGGCGGGCATGGGCATAGCACCGAGCACGGCCCGGACGCACGTCCAGCGGGTGCTGATGAAACTCGGCGTCGGCTCGCGTCTGGAGGCCGCGGCCCTCGCGGCCCGCACCGGCCTCCTCGACCACGCGGCGAGCCACCCGCCGCTCCCGGGCCCGGACCTCGACGCGGACTGATCACCGGCGCGTCCGCACTGCCCGCTGCCCCGCGATCTCGGACGCCGCCGGGTCCCTGCGGCCCGGCCGGCCGAGGCCTGCGTCTGCCCGCCGTCGGCAGCGGCGTGCGCCGGTTCGTCGTCTTCACCGGCGTGCGGACGCGCCCTCCGCGACGACCGGGGTCACCACGCCCGGGGCGGTGATGTGCTCGGAGAGGTACGCGGAGGCGCTGGCCGCCCGGCCGTCGCACGGTACGACGGCGGCTGGCTGAGCCCCGCGGCGCGTTCGGCGACGGCGCGTACGCGCGATGGCGCGCCGGGAGCGAGGTCGGTGCGCGGGCGTTCGGGGCGGGTGCGCGGGTGCGCGGTACTTTCACGGCATGCGTCGAGCCCTGTTCGAGGCGGTGCGCGGGCGCCGGGTGCGGGGCGGTGGTGTGTGGGCGCGGGGTGCGCGCTCAGCCGAGATGCTTGGCCAGGAGGTACTCGGTGACGCCCGGCGGGTAGTCGGGCACCCGGCCGACGATCTCGTAGCCGTGCTTCCGGTAGAAGCCCGGCGCCTGGAAGTCCCACGTCTCCAGACGGGACCAGGAACACCCGCGGCCGACGCGGGCCTCGCGCTCGGCCGCGGCGAGGAGCTGGGAGCCCAGGCCCGCGCCGCGGTGCCGGCTGTCGACCCAGAGGAGGTCGACATGGAGCCAGCGCGCCCAGGTGCGGCCCGTCAGGCCCGCGGCCAGTTCGCCGGTCCCCTCCTCCACCACCCAGACCTGCAGGGGGACTTCGTCCTTGTGCGCGTTCGCCGCCAGGGCGCGCATCGCCGAGGAGCGCCGGGCGTTGGCGGCCTCGAGCCTCTCGCCGAGCAGGCTGAGGCGTTCTTTGTCGACTTCTGTCTCAAAACGAAACATGCGACTCACCCTAAACACGGTGTCCAACCAGTTCTGCAAATGCCCTTCCCCTCACGGCCGCCGGCCGTACTCTGATGCATGCACCGGTGGGGGCCGGTGCTGATCAGGGGGCGAGACAGTCGGGTACGACGCCCGGGGCGGGGTATCGGTTCATCGCGGCGGCGGCCGCGACGGCCCACCCACACCTGCCGGGCGCCGTACCCGTCGATGCATGACCTCCGCCGGAAAACGCAGCCTGGGGGTGTCTGTGGTTCGTATCCGGGTCCTCGTCGTGGACGACCACCGAATCTTCGCCGAGTCCCTCGCCGCGGCACTCGCCGCCGAGCCGGACGTCGAGGTCGCCGCGGCGGGCAGTGGCCCGGCCGCGCTGCGCTGCCTCGAGCGCGCGGCGGCCGAGGGACGCAGATTCGACGTGATGCTGGTCGACGCCGATCTGGGGATCACGACGGCACCGGGCGGCCCCGTGGTCGCGCGAGCCGTCCCCGACAACGGCGACGGCTTCGTCGACGGGATCTCCCTGGTCGCCGCGGTCCGTACGGCCCGGCCCGCGGTCCGTACGGTCGTGCTCGCCGAGAAGGACGACCCGCGCCGGGCCGCGCTCGCGCTGCAGGCCGGCGCCTCGGGCTGGGTCGCCAAGGACTGCTCGCTGCAGCGCCTGCTCACGGTGATCCGGGGCGTGCTGCGCGACGAGACGCATCTGCCTCCCGCGCTGCTCACCGGCGTGCTGCGGGAGCTCACCGCGGCCCGCAAGCACCGCACCGAGAGCGAGCGGCTCGTGGAGTCGCTCACCCCGCGCGAGCGGGAGGTGCTGCGTTGCATGGTGGCCGGTCTCGGCCGCAAGGCGGTCGCGGAGCGCCTCTTCCTCTCCCCGCACACCGTGCGCACGCATATGCAGAACGTGCTGGGCAAGCTCGGCGTCCACTCGACCCTCGCGGCGGTGGCACTGGCCCGACGAGCCGGTGTCGGCCCGGCGGAACTCGCGTCCTCAGCCGGGGACGTTGTCGAACGGGGCGGTCAACTGGCGTAGCAGCCCGGCGAGTTCACCGCGCTGCGCACGGGACAGCTCGGCCAGGATGGCGCGCTCCTGGGCGAGCAGTCCGGCGAGCGCCTGGTCGGCGCGGTCCCGTCCCTCGGTGGTGAGCCGCACGAGCACGCCGCGCCGGTCGCTGGGGTCGGGCAGCCGCTCGACCAAGCCCTTCTTGGCGAGCCGGTCGATGCGGTTGGTCATCGTGCCCGAGGTGACGAGGGTCTGGGTGAGCAGCTGGCCGGGGGAGAGCTGGTAGGGCGCGCCCGCGCGCCGCAGCGACGTCAGGACGTCGAACTCCCACGGCTCCAGATTGTGCTCGGCGAAAGCGATTCTGCGTGCGCGGTCGAGATGGCGCGCGAGCCTGGAGACGCGGCTGAGCACCTCGAGCGGCTCCACGTCGAGGTCGGGGCGCTCGCGGCGCCAGGCAGCGACCAGTCGGTCGACCTCGTCCTCCATGACGATCAGTGTAGAGGGTCTGTCGACATGAAGTCTCTTGACGTCAAGATATATTTGGATGGACTATTGGGCATGGTCGGGCCGGAGCCCTGTTCCGGTTCCGGCGAACGTTCCAGCAAGGGGGATCGAACATGCATTCCGTTCCAACCTGGGATCCACAGCAGTACCTCCGTCACTCAGGCCATCGCACCCGCCCGTTCCTCGATCTGCTCGGCCGCATACCCGAACTGCCCCACGGACACCGCCCACCCCGCATCGCCGACCTCGGCTGCGGCCCCGGCAACGTCACCGCGCTCCTCGCCGACCGCTGGCCGGACGCACGGATCACCGGATTCGACCTCTCACCCGAGATGCTCGCCCGCGCGGAGAAGGAGTACGCGGGCACCACCGCCGGCGGCGGCTGGATCGACTTCCGCCCCGCCGACGCCGCCCACTGGACCCCCGACGAGCCCTACGACCTCATCGTCTCCAACGCCGCGCTCCAGTGGGTGCCCAACCACCCCGAGTCCTTCGCGACATGGATCGACGGCCTCACGCCCGGCGGCACCCTCGCCTTCCAGGTGCCCGGCAACTTCACCTCACCCAGCCACGCACTGCTCGGCGAGCTCTGCGACACACCGCAGTGGCGGGACCGCCTCGCCGACCAGGGCCGCCGCTTCGTCCACGTACTGGACCCGGCCGACTACCTGCTCCGCCTCGCCGACCTCGGCTGCGCCGCGGACGCGTGGGAGACGACCTACCTCCAGCTGCTCACCGGCGAGGACCCCGTCCTGGACTGGGTGAAGGGCACCGCGCTGCGCCCGGTCCTCACCACGCTCGACGGGGACGAGGAGGCCACCGACGAGTTCCTCTCGCAGTACCGCGACCTGCTCCGCAAGGCCTATCCGCCCGGGCCGCACGGAACGGTCTTCCCGTTCCGGCGCATCTTCGCCGTGGCTCGCAAACCGCTGTAGGGACGGTGGGAAAGGACGAATCCACATGCTGACCGCTCTCGATCACGTCCAGCTCGCCGTGCCAGCGGGCTCCGAGGACGCGCTGCGGGCGTACTACCGCGGTGCTCTGGGGATGACCGAGATCGCCAAGCCGCCGTCGCTCGCCGTCCGCGACGGCTGCTGGTTCCGGACCGGTGACGTCCGGCTGCACCTCGGGGTCGGCCCCCGATTCCGGCCCGCGCGCAAGGCCCATCCGGGCCTGCGGGTGACCGGTATCGAGGCGCTCGCCCAGCGCCTGCAGGCCCATGGCGCCGAAGTCGTCTGCGACGACGAGCTCCCCGGCCACCGCCGCTTCCTCTCGGAGGACCCGGTGGGCAACCGGCTGGGGTTCCTGCAAGCGGTGGGGTGACCGGCCCGGCCGCCCGGTCGGCGTCCCCTCCCGCGACGGGCGGGGGACCGGACGCCGGCCGGAGGGCGGCCGCCGCTCGTCCTGGCGCGGCAGCCGTACGGCACGTGTCCGCACGGGCGCGCCACGCGTGCGTCGTTCCGCGCACTCCCCGCGCCCGGCCGTGATCCGTGCGCCGGTGGTACGCCCGGCCGTGATCCGCGCCCGCCCGTGACGCGCGCGGCGCAACGCTCGGCCCTCGCGGCGCAACGCTCAGCTCTTGCGGGCGCAACGCTCAGCTCTTGCGGTGCCCTATCAGCCGCGGCTTCGGCTCCAGCCCGTCCAGCCCGTGCCAGGCCAGGTTCACCAGGTGCGCCGCGACCTCCGCCTTCTTCGGCTTGCGGACGTCCAGCCACCACTGTCCCGTCAGCGCCACCATCCCCACCAGCGCCTGCGCGTACAGCGGCGCCAGCTTCGGGTCGAAACCGCGGGCCTTGAACTCCAGCCCCAGGATGTCCTCGACCTGAGTGGCGATGTCGCTGATCAGTGACGCGAACGTGCCCGTGGACTGGGCGACGGGCGAATCGCGGACCAGGATGCGGAAACCGTCCGTGTACGTCTCGATGTAGTCCAGCAGCGCGAACGCCGCCTGCTCCAGCAGCTCCCTCGGATGCCCCGCGGTCAGCGCCCCGGTCACCATGTCCAGCAGCTGGCGCATCTCCCGGTCGACGACCACCGCGTACAGCCCCTCCTTGCCGCCGAAGTGCTCGTACACCACCGGCTTGGAGACCCCGGCCTTCGCCGCGATCTCCTCCACCGACGTGCCCTCGAAGCCCTTCGCCGCGAAAAGCGTGCGACCGATGTCGAGCAGCTGCTGGCGGCGCTCCGCCCCGGTCATCCGGACCCTGCGCCCGCGCCGAGGGGGCTTCTCACTGCTGCTGGTGCTGCTGCCGTCGATCGCCACGCCCTCAATCATGCCGTCTCCGCGGCTTCCTCCCGGCGCCGGGCGGCAATCCGGTCCGCGCTCGGCCAGCGCACGTCGTACGCCCAGCCCGCCTTCTCGAACCAGCGGATCAGCCGGGCGCTGGAGTCGATCTGCCCGCGCTCCACCCCGTGCCGGGCGCTCGTCGGATCGGCGTGGTGCAGGTTGTGCCAGGACTCACCGCACGACAGGACCGCGAGCCACCACACGTTGCCCGAACGGTCGCGCGACTTGAACGGACGCTTGCCGACCGCGTGGCAGATCGAGTTGATCGACCACGTCACGTGGTGCAGCAGCGCGACCCGGACCAGTGAGCCCCAGAAGAACGCGGTGAACGCGCCCCACCACGACATCGTCACCAGACCGCCGACCAGCGGGGGGATCGCCAGGGACACGATCGTCCAGACCACGAACTGGCGGGAGATCGCCCGGAGCGCCGGGTCCTTGATCAGATCCGGTGCGTACTTGTGCTGCGGCGTCTGCTCCTCGTCGAACATCCAGCCGATGTGGGCCCACCACAGGCCCTTCATCAGTGCCGGGAGCGTCTCGCCGAAACGCCACGGCGAATGCGGGTCGCCCTCGGCGTCGGAGAACTTGTGGTGCTTGCGGTGGTCGGCCACCCAGCGCACCAGCGGACCCTCCACGGCCAGCGACCCCATGACCGCCAGCGCGATCCGCAGCGGCCGCTTGGCCTTGAAGGAGCCGTGGGTGAAGTAGCGGTGGAAGCCGATCGTGATGCCGTGGCAGCCGATGTAGTACATCACCACCAGCAGGCCGAGATCGAGCCAGCTCACGCCCCAGCCCCACGCCAGCGGGATCGCCGCCAGAAGCGCGAGGAAGGGCACCGTGATGAACATCAGCAGGGCGATCTGCTCGATCGAACGCTTGCTGTCGCCGCCCAGCGTGGCGGGGGGAAGATCGGGCGCGGACGACTTCCGGGCGTCGTCGATCACATCGGGACTTGTGGTCATGGGGTGTCCCCTGGGGGGTGAGGGTGCGGCTGAACCGTCCGGCTACGGAACCGTAACCTACGGGGTCGTAAGTATGGCAGCGCGAAGCCTCGCGGCAAGAGGGCGGTGGACAACGCCGGGTTAACGGACACCTATCCTTGGAGTCGTCGGACAGCGTGGTCCGCGAAGCCTCCGGAAAACCTCCAGACGTGCTCAAACACTGCAAGGAGCCGCACCTGTGAGCAGTGCCGACCAGACCACATCCGCCAGCGCGGAGCTGCGTTCCGACATCCGCCGACTGGGCGATCTGCTGGGCGAGACCCTCGTACGGCAGGAAGGCCCCGAACTCCTCGACCTCGTCGAGCGCGTACGCGCCCTGACCCGGTCCGACGGCGACGCCGCCGCGGAACTGCTCGGGGCCACCGACCTGGAAACCGCCGCGAAGCTGGTGCGCGCGTTCTCCACGTACTTCCATCTTGCCAACGTGGGCGAGCAGGTGCACCGCGGCCGCGAGATGCGCGAGCGCCGTGCCGCCGAGGGCGGGCTGCTGTCCCGGACCGCCGACATGCTCAAGGAGGCGGACCCCGAGCACCTGCGCGAGACCGTGCGCAACCTGAACGTGCGGCCGGTCTTCACCGCGCACCCCACCGAGGCGGCCCGCCGGTCCGTGCTGAACAAGCTCCGGCGGATCGCCGAGCTGCTGGAGACCCCGGTCAACCCCGCCGATCGCCGCCGGCACGACCTGCGGCTCGCCGAGAGCATCGACCTGATCTGGCAGACCGACGAGCTCCGGGTCGTGCGCCCCGAGCCCGCCGACGAGGCCCGCAACGCCATCTACTACCTCGACGAGCTGCACGCGGGCGCCGTCGGGGACGTCCTGGAGGACCTCGCCGCCGAGCTGGAGCGCGCCGGAGTCGAGCTGCCGCCCGGCACCCGGCCCCTGACCTTCGGCACCTGGATCGGCGGCGACCGGGACGGCAACCCCAACGTCACCCCCGAGGTCACCCGCGAGGTCCTGATCCTCCAGCACGAGCACGGCATCACCGACGCGCTCGAAGCCGTCGACTCGCTGCGCGCGCTGCTGTCGAACTCGATCCGCTACGCAGGCGCGACCGAGGAACTGCTGGAGTCCCTCCAGTCCGACCTCGAGCGCCTGCCGGAGATCAGCCCCCGCTACAAGCGGCTCAACGCCGAGGAGCCCTACCGGCTCAAGGCCACCTGCATCCGCCAGAAGCTCGTCAATACCCGGGAGCGGCTCGCCAAGGGCACGGCCCACGAGAAGGGCCGCGACTACCTCGGCACCGCCGAGCTGCTCCAGGACCTCACCCTCATCCAGACGTCGCTGCGCGAGCACCGCGGCGGGCTGTTCGCCGACGGCCGCCTCGACCGCACCATCCGCACCCTCGCCGCCTTCGGGCTCCAGCTCGCCACCATGGACGTGCGCGAGCACGCCGACGCCCACCACCACGCCCTCGGCCAGCTCTTCGACCGGCTCGGCGAGGAGACCTGGCGCTACGCCGACATGCCGCGCGAGTACCGGCAGAAGCTCCTCGCCAAGGAACTCCGCTCCCGGCGGCCCCTCGCACCGACCCCGGCCCCGCTCGACGCCGCCGGCGCCAAGACCCTGGGCGTCTTCCACACGGTCAAGGAAGCCTTCGAACGCTTCGGCCCCGAGGTCATCGAGTCGTACATCATCTCGATGTGCCAGGGCGCGGACGACGTCTTCGCGGCGGCCGTGCTGGCCCGCGAGGCCGGGCTGGTCGACCTGCACGCCGGCTGGGCCAGGATCGGCATCGTGCCGCTGCTGGAGACCACCGACGAGCTCCGGGCCGCCGACGTCATCCTCGACGAGATGCTCGCCGACCCGTCCTACCGGCGGCTCGTCGCCCTGCGCGGCGACGTGCAGGAGGTCATGCTCGGCTACTCCGACTCCTCCAAGTTCGGCGGCATCACCACCTCGCAGTGGGAGATCCACCGCGCCCAGCGGAGGCTGCGGGACGTCGCCCACCGCTACGGGGTCCGGCTGCGGCTCTTCCACGGCCGCGGCGGCACCGTCGGCCGCGGCGGCGGCCCCACCCACGAGGCCATCCTGGCCCAGCCCTGGGGCACGCTGGAGGGCGAGATCAAGGTGACCGAGCAGGGCGAGGTCATCTCCGACAAGTACCTCATCCCCTCCCTGGCCAGGGAGAACCTGGAGCTCACGGTCGCCGCGACCCTCCAGGCGTCCGCCCTGCACACCGCGCCCCGGCAGAGCGACGAGGCGCTGTCCCGCTGGGACGCCGCGATGGACATCGTCTCCGACGCCGCCCACGCCGCCTACCGCAAGCTCGTCGAGGACCCCGACCTCCCGGCGTACTTCTTCGCCTCCACCCCCGTCGACCAGCTCGCCGAGCTGCACCTGGGCTCCCGGCCCTCCCGCCGCCCCGACAGCGGCGCCGGCCTCGACGGGCTGCGGGCCATCCCCTGGGTGTTCGGCTGGACCCAGTCCCGGCAGATCGTGCCCGGCTGGTTCGGCGTCGGCTCCGGGCTGCGCGCCCTGCGCGAGGCGGGCCAGGACTCCGTCCTCGACGAGATGTACGAGAAGTGGCACTTCTTCCGGAACTTCGTCTCCAACGTCGAGATGACCCTCGCCAAGACGGACCTCCGCATCGCACGCCACTACGTGGACACCCTCGTCCCGGACGAGCTCAAGCACGTGTTCGGCGACATCGAGACCGAACACGCGCTGACCGTACGCGAGGTGCTGCGCGTCACCGGCGGTGAGCAGCTGCTCGACTCCAACCCGGGACTCCAGCAGACCTTCGCGATCCGGGACGCCTACCTCGACCCGATCTCCTACCTCCAGGTCTCGCTGCTCGCCCGGCAGCGCACCGCCGCCGAACGCGGCGAACCCGCTGACCCGCTGCTGTCGCGGGCGCTGCTGCTGACGGTCAACGGCGTCGCGGCCGGACTGCGCAACACGGGCTGACGCCCCGCACCACCACATCGGCAGGGGCCCGGGAATCCTTCCCGGGCCCCTGCCCACGTGCCGGTACGAAGGAACCGCACCTCAGAGCGCGAAGAACGCGCCCACCAGCAACGCCCCACCAGCGGCGGCCGTCCCCCACGCCGTCCGCGGCATCCGCAGCCCGCCGCCGACCACACAGGCGGCGAGCAGCAGCGCACCGCCGAGGGGCAGCCACGCGTGCAGCGCCCCGGGCCGGCCGGCCCGCACGACCTCGTCCGTGCCCGGCTTCACCACCACGTCGAGCTCCGCGCCCTCGGCCACCGCCACCGAACGCGCGATGACCATGCCGGAACGCTCACCGGCCGGGCCCTCGGGGTCGTACGGGCCCGTACACGTCTTCTCACCGCAGTCGGCGACGGTGAGCGTCCCGTGCTCGCGGCCCTTGGAGAGCAGCACGTGCTGGGCCGTGCCCCAGGACGACCAGAAGCCGGCGACGATCAGCAGCAGCACCACCGCGGCCATGGACGCACGGCGGCCGTGGTCGAGCATCCGGCCGGAGGAGTTCCGCTTCATGGGGCGCGATCCTTCGGCACCCGACCGCGCTCGGTCAACCTCCGGCCGATGCTATGGGGTGCTTGTCAGGAGTTGTACGCACTCTGCGCCCGCTCCAGCCCCTCCGCCACCAGACACTCCACCGCATCCGCACCCCGGTCCACGAAGTAGTCCAGCTCCTTGCGCTCCGCACCGGAGAAGTCCTTCAGCACGAAATCGGCGACCTGCATCCGCCCCGGCGGACGCCCGATACCGAACCGCACCCGGTGATAGTCCGAACCCATCGCCTTCGTCATCGACTTCAGACCGTTGTGCCCGTTGTCACCACCGCCCAGCTTCAGCCGCAGCGCCCCGAAATCGATGTCCAACTCGTCGTGCACCGCCACCACGTGCGCCGTCGGAACCTTGTAGAAGTCCCGCAGCGCCACCACAGGACCACCCGAAAGATTCATGTACGACATCGGCTTCGCCAGGATCACCCGCCGGCTGCCCGGACCCGCCGGACCGATCCGGCCCTCCACCACCTGCGCCTGCGCCTTGGCCGCCCGCTTGAAGTTCCCGCCCATCCGCTCCGCGAGCAGATCCGCGACCATGAACCCCACGTTGTGGCGGTTCCCCGCATACCCCGGCCCCGGATTGCCCAGCCCCACCACCAGCCAGGGCGCCCCGGCGTCGTCCGTCGTCATGAACGTCTCCTCGAATCCGCAAACGAGTCCGAAAACAGAGAACGGGGTGGCGGGCCGCGCGGCCCGCCACCCCGTCAAGCAGAGCGTACGGCTCAGGCCTCGGCGCCCTCGGCGGCCGCAGCCTCGCCCTCCTCGGCCTCCTCGGCCTCGGCAGCCGGCTCCTCGGCCTGCGCCGCCAGGACCTGCAGCACGACCGCGTCCTCGTCCACGGCCAGCGTGACGCCCTTCGGCAGCTCGATGTCCTTGGCGTGGACGGAGGCACCGGCCTCCAGGCCCTCGACGGAGACCGTGAAGGACTCGGGGATGTGGGTGGCCTCGGCCTCGACCGGCAGCGCGTTCAGCACGTGCTCCAGCAGGTTGCCACCGGGGGCCAGCTCACCCTCGGCCTGCACCGGAACCTCGACCGTGACCTTCTCGCCGCGCTTCACCAGCAGCAGGTCCACGTGCTCCAGGAAGCCCTTCAGCGGGTCGCGCTGCGCCGCCTTCGGGATCGCCAGCTCCTTCTTGCCCTCGATGTCCAGCGCCAGCAGGACGTTCGGGGTACGCAGCGCCATCAGCAGCTCGTGGCCCGGCAGCGTCACGTGGATCGGGTCCGAGCCGTGACCGTACAGAACGCCGGGAACCTTGTTGTCGCGACGGATACGCCGGGCGGCGCCCTTGCCGAACTCGCTGCGGAGCTCCGCGGAAATCTTCACCTCGGACATGTGCACTCCTCGTATGTGGTGACGAACATGAACAGTCACCCGGCCACGACTGGCCTGCTACGAAGAGCGCGTCGATAACGGACCGCCGCACCGAAACGGGTACGGCCTCCCTCGCCGAGCAACCCGATCAGTCTACCCGGAGGGAGGCCGCAGCCTAAATCGATCTATCGCGCGCGCAGTCCTACTGCTCCTCGAACAGGCTCGTCACCGAGCCGTCCTCGAAGACCTCACGCACCGCACGCGCGATCGTCGGAGCGATCGACAGGACCGTGATCTTGTCCAGCTCCAGATTGTTCGGGTCGGGCAGCGTGTTCGTGAACACGAACTCGCTCACCTTCGAGTTCTTCAACCGGTCCGCGGCGGGACCCGACAGCACACCGTGCGTGGCCGTCACGATCACGTCCTCCGCACCGTGCGCGAACAGCGCGTCCGCCGCCGCGCAGATCGTGCCACCGGTGTCGATCATGTCGTCGACCAGCACACACACCCGGCCCTCGACATTGCCCACGACCTCGTGGACCGTCACCTGGTTCGCCACGTCCTTGTCACGGCGCTTGTGCACGATCGCCAGCGGCGCGTCCAGACGGTCGCACCAGCGGTCCGCCACGCGCACCCGGCCGGCGTCCGGGGACACCACCGTCAGCTTCGAACGATCGACCTTCGCACCGACGTAGTCGGCCAGCAGCGGCAGCGCGAACAGATGGTCCACCGGACCGTCGAAGAAGCCCTGGATCTGGTCCGTGTGCAGATCCACCGTGAGGAGCCGGTCCGCACCGGCCGTCTTCATCAGATCCGCCACCAGACGCGCCGAGATCGGCTCACGCCCGCGGTGCTTCTTGTCCTGACGCGCATACCCGTAGAACGGCAGGATCACGGTGATGCTCCGGGCCGAAGCCCGCTTCAGAGCATCGATCATGATCAACTGCTCCATGATCCACTTGTTGATGGGAGCCGTGTGGCTCTGCATCAGGAAGCAGTCCGCACCGCGCGCCGACTCCTGGAAACGGACGTAGATCTCACCATTGGCGAAATCGAAGGCCTTCGTCGGCACGATGCCGACACCCAACTGATGGGCGACCTCCTCGGCCAGCTCGGGGTGGGCGCGGCCGGAGAAGAGCATCAGCTTCTTCTCGCCGGTCGTCTTGATCCCGGTCACAGCACTGTCTCCTCAGACGTGTTTCTGCTGCTGATCCGCCCGTCCCTAGTGCGGCGAGCCAGCCGAATGATGTGCACGTATCACGGTACGCCGAGATTGACGCACTCGTTTTTGGTCAGCCTTCGCGCTCCACGGCCTCACCCGCGGCCTGAGCCGCCTGCGCCGCCGCGCTACCCGGACGCTTCCGCGCCACCCAACCCTCGATATTCCGCTGCTGACCGCGGGCCACGGCCAGCGAACCCGGAGGCACGTCCTTCGTGATCACCGAGCCCGCCGCGGTGTACGCACCGTCCCCGACTGTGACAGGAGCAACAAACATGTTGTCCGACCCCGTCTTGCAGTGAGAACCGATCGTCGTGTGGTGCTTCGCCTCACCGTCGTAGTTCACGAACACCGAAGCCGCACCGATGTTCGTGTACTCGCCGATCGTCGCGTCACCCACGTACGACAGATGCGGCACCTTCGTGCCCTCACCGATCGAGGCGTTCTTCATCTCCACATACGTACCCGCCTTGGCCTTCGCGCCAAGCCTCGTCCCGGGACGCAGATACGCGTACGGGCCCACCGACGCCGACTCACCGATCACCGCACCCTCGGCCACCGTGTTGTCCACCCGCGCGCCCCGGCCCACCACCGTGTCCCGCAGCCGCGTGTTCGGACCCACCTCGGCGTCCTCCGCCACATGCGTCGCACCCAGCAGCTGCGTACCCGGATGGACCACCGCGTCCCGCTCGAACGTCACCGTCACGTCCACCAGCACCGACGCCGGATCCACCACCGTCACACCGGCCGTCATCGCCCGCTCCAGCAACCGCTGGTTCAGCAGCCGGCGCGCCTCCGCCAGCTGCACGCGGTTGTTGATCCCCAGGATCTCCCGGTGGTCCCCGGCCACCGACGCACCCACCCGGTGCCCCGCCTCGCGCAGGATCCCGAGCACGTCCGTCAGGTACTCCTCGCCCTGGCTGTTGTCCGTACGCACCTTGCCGAGCGCGTCCGCCAGCAACCGGCCGTCGAACGCGAAGACACCCGAGTTGATCTCCTTGATCGCCCGCTCGGCCTCGGACGCGTCCTTGTGCTCCACGATCGCGGTCACCGCGCCCGTGGCGGCGTCCCGGACGATCCGCCCGTACCCCGTCGAATCCGGGACCTCCGCCGTCAGCACCGTCACCGCGTTGCCGTCGGCGGCGTGCGTCCCGGCGAGCGCCGACAGCGTCTCACCGGAAAGAAGGGGAGTGTCACCGCACACGACCACGACCGTGCCGTCCGGCGCCTGCCCAAGCTCCTCCAGGGCCATCCGCACGGCATGACCCGTGCCGTTCTGCTCCGCCTGGAACGCGGTCCGCGTCCCCTCGTAGTGCGCGGCGAGATGCTCCTTGACCTGCTCGCTCGCATGACCCACGACCACGACGAGCTGCTCGGGCCCGAGCTCGCGGGCGGCGGACACGACGTGCCCGACGAGCGAGCGTCCGGCGATCTCGTGCAGGACCTTGGGGGTCTTCGACTTCATGCGGGTGCCCTCACCCGCTGCAAGGACGACGACGGCGGCCGGGCGGTTGGCGCTCACGGGAATGCCCTTCGGCTTTCGGGTGGTGGACACCCGAAGGATACCGGGGGCATACAGGCGTGAAATAAGTGCGGGTCCTGACCGTGAGGTCAGGACCCGAACTGAGCGCATTGCTCCCGGGGGAGGACTCGAACCCCCATGATCAGAACCAAAATCTGACGTCTTGCCCTTAGACGACCCGGGATTGCCGCTATGTCCGATTTGATGGATCGGCCGCGGACGCAGCCCCTACTATGCCGTACCACCAGCCTTCGATGCGACGGTACAGCTCGGCGCTCTGCCGGACCTGGATCACGAGGCAACCCCGGTAGTCCGTGCCCACGTTCCTGCGGACGGTCTTCGGGTTGTGCCGCTTGAGCGTGGTCTTTCCGAGCGTTGCGACGTCCACCCCGACGAGGCCGGCCCAGTACCGCTCCGCGGCGTGCACCTCGGCGGACTCGTGGATCATCACGTGAAACCTCAGGCGGGACCTCTCGACCCCGACCAGGTCGAGCCAGGCGAGGAACAGCGTGATCATGCCGGGATCGCTGTTGACGAAGATCACCCTTTCCCGGCGCGCGTGAGGTTTGTCCTTCGTTCCTTCGGCCCAGTAGAGCCCGACCCCGATCAGGTGGAGCTCCCGGTCGGTGAGCGTGCCGACCGCGTCCCTGGCCGCCGCCTTCGTGCGCCGGCGCTCCGCATCCCGCACGGCGAGTTCGTGCTCCCAGCGCTTTCGCCCGGCCAGGCGGGCTTGCTCGGCCGGGTCGGGCCGGGGTGGCTTCGGCAGGTCCCGCACCCACAGTGAGATCGAACTCTTCGAGCACCCCAGCTCGACCTGGATCCGGTCGTAGGTCATGCCCTGCAGTCGGAGCTCCCTGGCCCTCGCCCGCAGGTCGTCCTTCGCCCTCGGGCGCCTGGTCCAGTCGGGTGGCGGCTCGCCCTTCACGAGTCGGTTGAGGATGTCGTTGTTGCCGATGTGGAGTCGGTCGCGGATCTGGCGGAGGCTGAGGCCCTCGCGGCGCAGCGCGACCGCCTGGCGGCGGAGGTCCTCGAAGTCGGCGTGTCCGCCGGTCGTGGAGGTCATGTGCCCAGGCTGGTCCGGAATGCGGACGTCCGGGTCGAAGATGTGCTCGATTCGCCGGTTCGGGCGATCGTCGGAGGTTGTGACCTTGTTCGATCACGTTCCGTGCTGTGGAAGTCGTCGGAAAATCGCTCGACCCCTTTCGTAGTCTGGGAGGCATGACCACAACGGGGGCACACCAGGACTCCGCGGGCGACGCGTCGCCGCGGAGCTTGCTGTGGTGGGGGCGGCGGCGGAGCGCGGTGCTGGACGTGGGGCTGGGCCTCGTGTCCGCGGTGGAGTGTGCGCTGGAGGGGGTGCGGTTCTCGGAGACGGCCGCGCTGCCCGTACCGGTGGGGGTGGTCTTCGGGCTGCTCGCCGGGTCGGTGCTGGTGCTGCGCCGGCGCTGGCCGGTCGCCGTGGTGCTGGTGTCGATCGCGATCACGCCGGCCGAGATGGGCTTCCTGATGGGCATCGTCGGGCTGTACACCCTCGCCGCGTCGGAGGCGCCGCGGCGGGTGATCGCGGCGCTGGCGGGGATGTCGTTGCTGGGGACGCTGATCGTCACGTTCGTGAGGACGCGGCAGGACGTCACGACGGCCGATTTCGATCCGGGGCCCTGGTACGTGCCGGTGGTGTCGGTCGTGATGTCGATCGGGCTGACCGCTCCGCCGTTGCTGCTGGGCCTGTACGTGGGGGCGCGGCGGCGGTTGATGGAGAGCCTGCGGGAGCGTGCGGTCAGTCTGGAGCAGGAGCTGTCGCTGCTGGCGGACCGTGCGGAGCAGCAGGCGCAGTGGGCGCGTACGGAGGAGCGGACCCGGATCGCGCGGGAGATGCACGACGTGGTG
This sequence comes from Streptomyces sp. HUAS CB01, assembly GCF_030406905.1. NCBI lineage: Bacteria > Bacillati > Actinomycetota > Actinomycetes > Kitasatosporales > Streptomycetaceae > Streptomyces > Streptomyces chengbuensis. Next base: position 3,230,661 of record NZ_CP129137.1, on the reverse strand, counting down.
GCGCACCGGGTGAGTCTGATGGTGGTGCACGCGGCGGCGCTGCAGGCGGTGGCGTTGAAGGACCCGCAGAAGGCGGTGAGGAACGCCGCGTTGGTGGGGGACATGGGCCGGCAGGCGTTGACTGAGCTGCGGGAGATGCTGGGCGTGCTGCGGTCGGGCGAGGAGGTCGCGGCGCGGGTGGCGGCGGAGCCGGTGCCGTTGGCGGCGGTGGGGGCGGCGGCCGCGGCTGCCGCCGAGGCGGCGGAGGCCGCGGTGACGGGGGAGGGGCCGTCGCTGGCGGATCTCGGGTCGCTGGTGGAGCAGTCGCGGTTGGCGGGGATGGCGGTGGAGCTCTCGGTGCAGGGGGAGTCGCGGGTGTACCGGCCGGAGGTGGAGCAGACGGCGTTCCGGGTGGTGCAGGAGGCGTTGACGAACGTGCACAAGCACGCGGCGGGGGCGAAGGCGTGGGTGCGGGTCGCCCATCGTGACGCGGAGATCGCGATGCAGGTGGAGAACGGTCCGTCGGAGCGGGGTGCGGCGGACGCGGGTCTGCCGAGTGGGGGGAACGGTCTGGTGGGTATGCGGGAGCGTGTGTCGGCGCTGGGTGGGGTGTTCGTGTCGGGGCCGACGGACGGGGGCGGTTTCCGGGTGTCGGCGGTGCTGCCGATGGGCGCGCCGGTGGAGTCACCGGTGGAGTCGCCGGCGGTGTGAGCGGGGCGGCCGCGGGGTGGTCCGGGCGGTGGCGGTCCTGGGGCGCGGGGCCGGGCCCGGTCGGGCCCCATGTTCGGGTCTCCGGCGGTCCGGTGCTCCGTGACGGGGTCGTGGCCGGGTGTGACGGGTCCGGCGGTTCGGTGTTCCGCCGCGCGTGGCGGTGGCCCTGCGGCGCGGTGTTCGCCATGTGGTGACGGTCCGGCGGGGGTGTTCGTCCCCGGCGGATCCGTGTGTCGCCGGGTCTGGTGCCGCCGGCCCGTGGGTGCCGCCGGGTCTTGGCGTTCCGCCGCTCTCCGTCGCGGTGGTGCCGTGTGCGTGCCCCGCGTTCAGGACGTGGTGAGGCGCGCGGGCTGGTTGCCGTTGACGAGGGTGGTGAGGGCCTGGTCGAGGTCGGCGCCGAGGTACCAGTCGCCGGTGTGGTCGAGGCTGTAGACGCGGCCTTCGGCGTCGATGGCGAGGACGGCCTGGGCGTCGCCTTCCTCTCCGAGGGGGGCGATCTCGGTGTCGAGCGCGCGTCCGAGGTCGCTGAGGGTGCGGGCGAGGTGGAGTCCGGCCAGGGGGTCGAGGTGGAGGGCCGCGGGTGCGATCTGGCGGCCGGGTCCGGGCGGGGTGATGCGGAGGGCGCCGAACTCGGCCCAGGCCTCGACGGCGGCGGGGAAGACGGCGTGCCGGTGGCCGCCGGGGGAGACGTGGGCGCGGAGGGCGTCGGCCCAGCGTTCGGCGAGCTTGATGTCCCAGCGTCCCGGTTGCCATCCCGCGTCGCGCAGGGCTGCGTCGACGGCGACGGGGAAACGGGTGGTGCTGAGGGGGTGGTCGGGCATGTGGGTGCGTTCAGCCGTTCTGGGTCTGGGTGGGCTCGACGGTGCGTACGCCGAAGTGGGCGAGCATCGCCGTGCAGGAGCGGCAGGGGGCGGCGTAGCTGCCGTGGAGCGGGTCGCCGTCCTCGCGGATGCGCCGGGTGGTGAGTTTGGCGTGCTTGAGGGAGCGCCGGGCTTCGCCGGATGTGAGTGGTTTGCGCTGGGCGCGTTTGGAGCGTGCCGCGTCGGTGGCGCCGATGTGGCGGGAGAGCAGGATGGCTTCGGGGCATCGGCCGGTGAAGCGTTCCCGCTGGCCGCTGACGAGTGTGTCGAGGAAGTCCTGGACGAGCGGGTGGAGGGTGGGTGCCTGGTCCCCCTTGGCCGCGGTGCAGGTGAGCGTGGTGCCGCGGACGGAGAGTGCGGCGGCGACGGTGGGCAGGATCCCGTCGCGGCGGAAGCGGAGTACGGGCGGGCGTGCTGCGGCCTCCGCGCTGCTCCAGCTGAGCCTGGGGTCGCCTGTCGTGGCTGTCGGCGACGGTTGCGGTGCCGTGTGCATGGTGCTGTTGTCCCTCCCTGCAATCCCCCGAGTTGCTGGGACAGCCTGCCAAATGGGGCGGGTGGTGCGGAAGCGGGGTGACTGAAACGTGTAGCTGTGTCGTTCTGCCCTGGGCTGAGGGTCACGCGGGGGTGACGGTTCGTTACGGGAACGGAGCGGCCGTGGCCGGTGTTGCCCCACCGCATAGGCTGTGGTGAACCAGCCAGACGCAGCAGGGGGCATACCGCCATGACGACAGGTCGGATCGGCCTGGGGGCACCTCCCGGCCCCCAGGGCCGGGGGAACGCAGCGCCGCCGAACGCGGCCTACGCCGGGCAGGTCGTTCACTTCCCGGATCCGGTGAGGGCTGCTCGGCATCCTATGGGTGTCCGGGTGGACGAGCACGGTTTTCCGGATTTCTCGCCCTATGCACGGGCGGCGGCGGAGATCGCCGAGCCTCCGGAGGGTTTCGGCGTCGACGAACTGCGGCTGACGGACTACGTGTCGGCGAACGCGGCGCTGGCGGCGACCGGTCATGAGCTGTGGGACACGATTCCGCCGGTGGCGACGCCGCACGGCTGGACGTGGCACCACGTGGCGGGCAGCCGTCGGCTGGAGCTGGTGCCGGTCGAGGTGAAGGCGCTGCTGAGGCATCACGGCGGTGTGGCGACGACCGTGGTGGACCACGGCAAGCGCGGGACGCGTCCGCTGCAGGAGACGCGGCCGGCGCACTTCGGTCTGCCGAAGGGCTCGGCGTCGGTGTCGGAGCAGCAACTGCTGGGTGTGGAGGAGGACTTGGGGTACCGCCTGCCGGGTGCGTACCGCTCCTTCCTGAAGGCGGCCGGGGGGTGTGCGCCGGTGGGCGCGGCGCTCGACGCGGAGTTGGGGCTGCTGGTGGACCAGCCGTTCTTCACGGTGCGTGAGGAGGCGGCGGTCAACGACCTGGTGTACGTGAACAAGTGCCTCCGGGACCATCTGACGAAGGACTATCTGGGCGTCGCTTTCGTCCAGGGCGGGCTGCTCGCGGTCAAGGTCCGCGGCGCGGACGTGGGTTCGGTGTGGTTCTGTGCGTACGACGATGCCCGGGACCGGGACGGCTGGACGGTGACGGAGCGGGTGGAGCGCCTGCTGCTGCCGTGCGGTGAGGACTTCGACGTGTTCCTGGCCCGGCTGGCGGGGAATCCGCCGGAGTTGGAGACCGTGGCGAACCTGATGGTGGACGGCGGCTTCGCGCGTGCCGTCCCGGTGGGGGAGTGAGCTTCTCGATGGTGACGTTCGCGCAGGCGCAGGAGCGCGCCGAGGAGTGGGTCAACGGCGATGTGCCCGCGTACCAGCACCGTGAGGTGCGGGTGCGGGAGTTCGAGCTGGGGTTCGTGGTGTGGGCGGAGGACCGTCCGGACGGGCCGACGTCGGACGGCGGGCGGCAGCGGATGGTGATCGCCCGGGACAGCGGGGAGGCCACGCTGTGGCCGGCGCTGCCGGTGGGTGAGGTGATCCGCCGCTACGAGGAGGAGTACGGCGCCACGGGGGCGGCTGAGGCTCCGGCCGCGGCGCCGCCGGAGCGGATCGACCTGAACCAGACGTCGTTCCTGCTGAGTCCGCCGGAGTGGTTGCAGGACGCGGCGGACAGGCTGGGCATTCCGGATCAGAGGGGTGCGCGCGGTGACGCGGGTGCGCCCGCGGCGGATGCGTCCCCCGGGGGCGCCTCTGCGGGCGCCGCACAGGGTCCGGGCCCGGCGGAGCCGGCGCGGGACGCCGGCGGTACCCAGGGCGGGACGGGCGGCGGCGTCACGAACGGCCGCGGTTCGCATGTGGGTGGCAGTGCGTGGCCGGGCACGGCGGCGGCTTCCGCGGGGGCGTCGCCGCAGACGCCTGCCGCGGGTGTGCCGGGAGCGGCCGCGGCGGGGTCGCCCGCGGTGCCGCCGGGCGCTACCAGCGGCGGTTCGCATGTGGGTGGCAGCGCGTGGCCGGGCACGGCGGCGGCTTCCGCAGGGGCGTCGCCGCAGACGCCTCCCGCGGGTGCGGCCGCACCGGCCGCCTCCGCCTTCGGTGACGGTGGTGACGGTGGTGACGGCGGTGACGGCCGGCCCGGCGGCGGTGGCGACGGGCACGAGCCGACCGCCTCGGACGGAGTGCCTGCCGCGCCCCTGGGCGCGACGCCGTGGGCGGGGACGGACACGAACGCCGGCTCGGAGGACGGTTCCGTACCGCTGCCGGCGACGGTGTTCGCGCCGCCGCTGGCGGGTGCGGACGACGAGGACACCCCGCCGCCCTCGGTGGGCGCGGACGCGCCGACGGCGCTCATGTCCGGCGGGAGCCAGTTGCCGCGCACCGCGGTGTCGCCCGCCGTGGACCCGCTGGACCGGCAGGGCCAGGGTGCCGGTGCGGCGGCCACGCCGTCCGCGGGCGCTTCCGCGCCGCGGTCGGCGGGGGACATCGCGGACGCCGCGACCAGCAAGGCCACGGTGCCGCCGCGGGGTGCGCGCGGCACGGGCCCGACGACTCCTCCGCCGCCGGGTGCGCCCGGCGTTCCGGGTGGGCGGCCGGGTGCGACGCCGCCTCCGCCGGGGCCCGCCGCGCCGGGTGCGCCGGGTGCGCCGGCGGGCGGGTACGTACCGACGCAGTTGGTCTCCCAGTTCGGTCCCGACGGACCGCAGCCGCCGAACGCTCCGCAGCCTCCTGGTCCGCCGGGGGTGCCGGGCACGCCGCCGGGTGGGGTGCACCACGCGGCGACGATGCTGGCCAACCCGAGCCCGGTGGGTCCGGGGGCGCCGCAGCCGCCCGGTCCTCCGGGGGCGAGCCAGGGTCCGGGCGTGGGCCCGAACGCGGGTCCGGCCGGTCCAGGGGTGCCGCAGCCTCCTGGTCCGCCGGGGGTGCCGGGCACGCCGCCGGGTGGGGTGCACCACGCGGCGACGATGCTGGCCAACCCGGGTCCGGTCGGTCCGGGGGCGCCGCAGCCGCCCGGTCCTCCGGGGGCGAGCCAGGGTCCGGGCGTGGGCCCGAACGCGGGTCCGGCCGGTCCCGGGGTGCCGCAGCCTCCTGGTCCGCCGGGGGTGCCGGGTACGCCGCCGGGTGGGGTGCACCACGCGGCGACGATGCTGGCCAACCCGAGCCCGGTGGGTCCGGGGGCACCGCAGCCGCCCGGTCCCCCGGGGCCGGTCCCGCACGCGCCCCAGCCCGGCCCGCAGCCCGCGTACGGCTATCCGCAGCAGCAGCCTCCGGCCGGTGTGCCGACCGTCGGCCCGGGCTACCAGGCCGTGCTCCGCTACCGTGCGCCCGACGGCTCCGAGCAGCAGCTCATCCGCCGTTCGGCGCCGGGCACGCCGCACCCGGAGTGGCAGATCTTCCACGAGCTGCGCGCGATGAACGTCCCCAGCGACCAGGTGCTCGAGCTCCACACGGAGCTGGAGTCCTGCGAGCTGCCCGGGGGCTACTGCGCCCGGATGATCCGGGAGACGTGGCCGCAGGCCCGGATCACGAGCATCGCCCCCTACGGCAAGGACCACGCCAGCAGGCAGGGCGGCATGCAGCAGCTGCTGACCCACCAGGGCGAGTTGCACCAGGTCGCGGACGGCCCCGCCCGTCCCGCTCCGGTGCGCGCACCGCTGCCGCAGGTGCAGCCGGCGCCTCCCCTTCCCCCGGAGGGCGTCGCGCAGGAGCTGGTGGGGTCGTTCGGTCCGCAGGGCATCTGCCGGTTCGACCAGCGGGCCGTGTCCCGTCAGGGCGTGCCGGAGATCGTCGCGCGGACGCTGGTGTGGGCGGGCCTCCCCGCCGACTTCGGTCCGTTCTTCTGGGCGCAGCCGGCACAGCCGGTGGTGCCGACGCTCGCGGAGCTGGCCGCACAGCGGCAGGTGCAGCCGGCGTCGGACGCGGGTTCGTACCTGGTCGTGGGCAGCGACTTCGGCCGGGCGATCTGTGTCCAGTACGGCACCGCGCACATCGTGGCGGTGCCCGTGGAGAGCGGTCCGGGCGGGCAGCCGATGGCGCCTCAGTTCGTGAACAGCGGTCTGCCGGAGTTCACCCGCTCCTTGGCACTGCTCGGCCGGATGTGGCGGCTGCGCTTCGGGCTCAACCCGGAGCAGGCGGGCCGCTGGACGGTGGACTTCCAGGCGCAGCTCGCCGCGCTGGACCCGGCGGCGCTGTCGTCGCCGGAGAGCTGGTGGTCGGTGCTGCTGGAGCAGATGTGGGACGGACTGATCTGATCCGCTGAGGAGTTCGCCGGCGGCGGTCGTGGTCTGTGTCCGGTGTGCCGGGGTTCGCCGGGGACGGCTGTGTCACGCACCCGGTGTGCGCTGACGTCCGCCGGCGACCGCAGCGGCACTACCCCGTGCGCCGACGTCCACCGATACGTACACGCCGGCGACGGCCGTGGCGGGGCTCCGGCCCGGTGAAGTCCCCGGCGGCGGTCGTGGCCGTGCGGTCCCGCCGATGACCCCCGATGCCCGTGCCGCCTGCCGACGGCCGGGGCCCGCCGCCGGTCGGCGACGGCTCCGACGGGCCGTGCCGACGGCGCGGGCGCGGGGTCCGTGCGCCGGAGCGCGCGCTGTCCGGGCGCCCGATCTGTCTCACGGGTCGGGCGCCCGCTTCCGCCCGGCGGAGTGTCGCGTTATGGGTGCTTCGCCACGATCCAGCACGATGTTCCCGCGTCGACCGCTCCGAGAGGAGTCCAGGGATGAATGCGGGATCGGCTCATGGCGGGTTCGTCACCGTGCGCGGCCGCGGCTACCGGCTGGACCAGGTCGACCGGTACGTCGAAGCGCTGGCGCGGGAGCGTGACGAGGCGTGGCAGCGGGCGGCGCGCTTGACCCGGGTGGTGGAGGAACTGGCGGCGGAGGCCGTGTCGCTGCGGCAGTTCGCCGAGGCGCTGGGGCCGCCGACGTACGAACCACTCGGTCCGCGCGCCCAGGAGGTCCTCGACCTCGCGGAGAAGGAGGCGGCCGCTGTGCTGTCCACCGCGCGGGAGGAGGCGCGGACCGCGTGCGAGGCGGCGGAGGCCGAGGCGCGCCGCGTGCGGGAACTGGCGGCGGTGCAGGCGGGGCAGACGTGCGAGGAGGCGGACTCGCGGGCGCGGCGGACGATCCTGTCGGCACGGGCCACGGCGGAGGAACTTCGCGACGCGGCCCGGGTGGAGGCCGCGGCGGAACGCGGTGAGGCGATGGCCGTTCTGGAGGCGACCAGGTGCCGCGCGGCCGGAATGCTCAAGGAGCTCGACCGGATGCGGGTGTCCCGCCGTTACGAGGCGGAGCGGGAACTGTCGGCGCGGGAGGCGGAGTCGGCGGAGCGGTACGGGGGACTCACGGCGCGGGCGCAGGCCCGGCTGTCGGAGGCGCTGTGCACGTTCGCGGAGGCCGAGGAGTCCGCGCGGCGCGGCCAGGAGGAGGCGCAGGCGCTGGCGGCCCGGCTGATGGAGGAGGCGGGTGTGCGCGCGGCGCGTGTCTCCCGGGAGACGGACCGGGTGCTGCGTGAGCACGTACAGCGCGCCGAGGAGATCCACGCGCATCTGGACCACATCCGCGAGGGGCTGGCGAGCCTCACCGAACGGCCGCCGTCGCGGGACTGACCGCCGGACCGTCCGCCCCTCCCCTCGGGATCGCCCGGACCGTCCGCCCCTCCCCTCGGGATCGCCCGGACCGTCCGCCCCTCCCCTCGGGATCGCCCGGACCGTCCGCCCCTCCCCTCGGGAGCGGCGGACGGTCCGGGTCCGGTGGAGCGGGGGAGGTCCGGGCGTTCAGTCGTCGTCGCGGCCCGTCGTCGCCCCGGCGAGGATCGCCGGCTCGATCTCGGCGTACCGCTCGCGCTGGGCGGACGCCTCGCGCGGGGAGCGGATGCTGCCGTACCAGCCGGCCAGGAAGCCCGCGGGGACCGACACCAGACCCGTGGTGGTGTACGGGAACCAGTTGAAGTCGTGGTCGGGGAACACGGACTGCGGCGAACCGGAGACCAGGTTGCTGCCGGTCATCAGCAGGAGCGCGGTCCCGGCGCCCACGATCAGGGTCCACAGCAGGCCCTCGCGGGTGTAGCGGCGCCAGAACATGCTGAAGACGAGCGCGGGCGCGACCGCGGACGCGCCGATGCAGAAGGACAGCGTCACCAGTGCCTGCAGGTTCCAGTCCTGGACGATGGCCGCGAGCGCGATGGCGAGGAGTCCGACGCCGGCCGCGGCGCCGCGGGCGATGGCCATCTCGGCGGTGTGCGAGACGGTGGTCCGGCGCAGTCCGTGGGCGATGAGGTCGTGCGCCAGGGTGTTGGCGCAGGCGAGGGTGATCCCGGCGACCGAGGCCAGCAGGGTCAGGAAGATCGCCGTCGCCACGGAGGTGAACACGAGGGATTCGAGCATGTTCGCGTCCGCGCCGAGCACGGCCTGGCTGACGAGCAGGAACGCGGTCTTGCCCTGCGGGTCGGCGAGGACGAGGTTCTTGTGGCCGACGACCGCGGCCGCGCCGAAGCCGATGACGACGAGGAGCAGACACGTCACGACCACGGTGGACACGGCCCAGGACATCGAGCGCCGCACGGCGGTGGCGCTGCGCGCGGTGAACATGCGCATCGTGATGTGCGGCAGCACCGCCGCGCCGAGCACGACCGTGAGCTGGGCGCTGATCATGTCGATCTCGTCGCCGCCGAACTGCAGCCCGGAGGTGAGGTAGAGGTCGCCCGCCCCGCTGCCCTTCTTGGCCGCGTCGAGCAGCCCGGGGAGGCTGAAGTCGAAGCGGTCCAGTACGAGTACGGCGATGACGGTGGCGGAGCCGAGCAGGACGACGGTCTTGACGATCTGGATGAAGGCGGTGCCCTTCATTCCGCCGATCGCCGCGTACGAGATCATCAGCACGCCGAGGAACACGATGGCGCCGGTCTTGAAGCCGTCGGCGTCGAAGCCGAGGACGAAGGCGAGGAGGTCGCCGGCGCCCGCGAGCTGGAAGACCACCAGGGGCAGCAGTGCGGCGAGGGTGACCGCGCAGGCGGCGATGCGCACGGCGGGGCCGGGGGTGCGGCGGGTGAGGATGTCGCCCATCGTGAACCGGCCGGCGTTCCGCAGGGGTTCGGCGAGCAGGAACATCATCAGCACCAGGGAGAGCACGGTGCTCAGGGCGAGGGTGAGGCCGTCGTAGCCGACGAGGGCGATGACGCCGATCGTGGCGAGCACGGTCGAGGCGGAGATGTAGTCGCCCGCGATGGCCAGGCCGCTCTGCATGGGGGACAGCGAGCGGTAGCCGGTGTAGAACTCGCCCAGGTCGTCGCGGTCGGGGCCGGTCATCACGCACAGCAGCAGCGTGATGGTGATGACGGCGATGAACGCGACGAAGGACATGGTCTGGGCGTCGGAGTTGAAGCCGCTCATGTGCGCATGCCTCCCGTGGGCCGGTCCCAGGCGGAGCCGCCGGGGCGGTGCCGGCTGCCCTGCCGGTCCGCGGATGTCGTGTCGTGCCGGTCCTCGTGGGCGGTCCGGATGGCCGAGGCGAGGGGGTCGACCCGGTCGCGGGCGATGCGCTCGTAGACCGCGATGGCGACCAGGGTCACGGGCAGCGTGAGGAGTCCGAGCAGCACCCCGGTGGTGAGGCCGCCGCTGATGCCGTCGGTCATGAGGCCGGGCGCGTAGCCGGACAGGAGGAGGAAGAGGACGAAGTAGCCGAGTGCGGTGAGGGTCGCGACGCGGCGGAGCCTGCGGTAGCCGGAGCGCAGCCGGGGCAGCCCGTCGTCCGGGACGTGGCGGGACGGCTCGGCGTACGGGTCCGGGTACGGCGCGGCAGGGGCTTCGCCGAACGGGTCGCCGAACGGGTCGCCGAACGGGTCGTTGAACGGGTCGGCGTACCGGTCGGCGTGTCCCCGGTCGGGCGGTGGCTGCGGCGCGTGCCAGGGCTGCCGCGACGGGCCGGGAGGATCGGGGAAGTAGGGGTCGTACGACATCGTGCTGCTCCTTGCGGCGGCCCGAGGGAGGCCGGGCTCCCCCGTGCGCGGGCGCGCGGGGGCGAGGGTGTCAGGGGCGTGGAGCGCGTACGTTACTTGCCGGTACAGGGCTGGCGTAAGAGGATTACCGACCGGGAGGTATGTAGGTTTGGCAACGGTCGTGTCACGCCCCGCACACGACCCCGCCCCAGGTCAGACGTCGGGCTGCGGCTCCTTGAGGACCGGGAACCTGCGCGGTGCGAACAGCAGGGCCAGCAGCGCGAGTGCCGCCGCTGCCGCGGCGCCGACGAAGACGAGGTCGACCGCCGCCGCCACGGCGCGGCGGAGACCGTCGTCCGGGGTGCCGTCCGCCGGTGCGTGGGCGACGGAGTCCAGATCGCCCGCTCCGCCGAGGCGGGCGGCCAGCACCGCGTTGGCGAGTGCCCCGAAGAGCGCGGCGCCGACGCTCTGCCCGACCTGACGGCAGAACAGCAGGGACGCCGTCGTCGTACCGCGCTCGGCCCACGGCACGGTCGACTGCACACCGACGAGCAGCGGCAGCTGGAAGAAGCCGAGGGCCGCCCCCAGCAGCAGCATGATCAGCGCCGGTTGCCACGGTTCGCCGGGGTACGGCAGCAGCGGGAACGCCAGCAGGACCGCCAGCGCGGCACCGATGCCGGTGAGGGCCGTGTTGCGGAACCCGATGCGGTTGTAGAGGCGGTTCGAGAACGCGGCGCTGACCGGCCAGCTCAGGGTCATCACGGACAGCACGAACCCGGCCGCGACCGGCCCGAGCCCGAGGACCGACTGGGCGTACGTGGGCAGGAACACCGTCGGGGCGACCATCAGCAGCCCGAGCGCGCCCAGGGCCAGGTTCACGACGGCGATCGTGCGCCGCCGCCACACCCAGCCGGGGATGATCGGCTCCGCCGCCCGCCGTTCGACGAGTACGGTCACCGCGGCGCAGACCGCGCTCGCGCCGAGGAGGCCGAGCGACGGGGCGGAGAGCCAGGGCCAGGCCACACCGCCCTGCACGAGCGCGGTGAGGAGCAGCGTCCCGGTGAGGAAGATCGTGAGGGCGCCCGGCCAGTCGATCCGCGGCCGTGGCCGTGGCAGCCGGTCCCGTACCGGCTCCACGAGATGACGGGCGATCAGCCAGAGCGCGACCCCGCCGACGGGGAGGTTGATCAGGAAGATCCACCGCCAGTCGGCCCAGGCGGCGAGCAGGCCGCCGACGGCGGGGCCCGCGACCGCCGAGGCCGCCCACACCGTGGACAGCTTCGACACGATGCGGGGCCGCTCCTTCAGCGGGTACAGATCGGCGGCGATCGTCTGGATCGTGCCCTGCAGTGCTCCTCCGCCGAGTCCCTGGACGACGCGGAACGCGATGAGCGACGCCATGTTCCACGCGGCCGCGCACAGCAGCGAACCGGCCAGGAACAGCACGATGCCCACGATCAGCACGGGCTTTCGGCCGAAGGTGTCGGAGAGCTTGCCGTAGACGGGGAGCGTGACCGTGACGGCGAGCAGATAGCCCGAGAACAGCCAGGAGAAGACGGAGAAACCGCCCAGGTCGCCGACGATCTGGGGGACGGCGGTCGCCACGACCGTGCCGTCCAGGGCCGCGAGGGCCATACCGAGCATCATTGCGGCGACCACCGGCCCGCGGCGGCGTGCCGCCCCGGCGGGCGCCGTGTTCGTACGGTCGGTGCCTCCGTTGCCCGTACTCCGTGCAAGGGGCCTGTCCGTGCCCGCTGGTGCGCTCGCGCGGCCGTCTTCGTCGCCCGCGCGGTGCGTGCCGGCACCGCTGCCGGGCCCGGTCTTCGCGCCCCGGTCCGCCCCCGCGTCCCCGCCGGTGCCCGCGTTCCCGTTCCCGTCCGCGCCCGCGTCCCCGCCCCCGTCCATCGAGATCCCTTCCCTATGCACGTATCTCTGCGCGACACACCCTCTCACCTCACGCTGCCCCCGGGGGAGAGGTGCGCTTTCAGGGACGGTTGCCCGTGCGGAGCCGCGGACCCCTAGGGGGACCTCCTCACTACCGGCCAGGGACCGCTCGTCCCCCTGGAGGACGAGCAGGCCACGAGGCCTTCCTTACCGTGGACTCACCTCGGCGCACGGCTCCCGGGCCGCCGTGGGGGGGTGGGGAAAACCCCCGCCTGGAACTGCGCTGCGCACCAGCGCGCCGGGACCGTTCCTCCCCGCACACTCGAACCGCACGCGGCGCGCTCAGCTCCCGCCACTGACCGACATAGGAGACTTACCGTGACAACGGCTGTGACCATTCCCAGGCACGGGGGTACTGGAGGGCGTACGGCCGTCGCGGCTCGAGCGCGACAGGTCGTGAAGGCGTACGGATCCGGCGAGACGCGGGTCGTCGCGCTCGACCACGTCGACGTGGACGTCATGCGGGGGCAGTTCACCGCGATCATGGGCCCGTCGGGCTCGGGCAAGTCCACGCTGATGCACTGCCTCGCCGGACTCGACGACGTCACCTCGGGCGAGATCCACCTCGACGAGACCGAGATCACCCGGCTCAAGGACAAGAAGCTCACCCGGCTGCGCCGCGACCGGATCGGCTTCATCTTCCAGGCGTTCAACCTGCTGCCCACGCTCAACGCCCTGGAGAACATCACGCTTCCCATGGACATCGCGGGCCGCAAACCGGACGCGGCCTGGCTGAACCGGGTCGTGGAGACGGTCGGGCTCGCCGACCGGCTCAAGCACCGCCCCAACCAGCTCTCGGGCGGCCAGCAGCAGCGCGTCGCCGTGGCCCGCGCCCTCGCCGCCCGGCCGGACATCATCTTCGGCGACGAGCCGACCGGGAACCTGGACTCCCGCGCCGGTGCCGAGGTCCTGGGCTTCCTGCGCCGGTCCGTCGACGAACTCGGCCAGACCATCGTCATGGTCACCCACGACCCCGTCGCCGCCTCCCACGCCGACCGCGTGCTCTACCTGGCCGACGGCCGGATCGTCGACGAGATGTTCAACCCCACGGCCGATCAGGTCCTCGACCGCATGAAGGACTTCGACGCCCGGGGACGGACGTCGTGACCGTGCTCAAGACCTCGCTGCGCAACCTCGCCGCGCACAAGGGACGCATGGCGCTGTCCGCCGTCGCCGTCCTGCTGTCCGTGGCCTTCGTCTCCGGCACGCTCGTGTTCACCGACACGATGAACACCACCTTCGACAAGCTCTTCGCCGTGACCGCCGCCGACGTCACCGTCAGCCCCGAGAGCGCCGAGACCGACGACGAGACCCCGCAGAGCGGCCGCCCCGAGACCCTGCCCGCCTCGCTGCTGCCGACAGTGGGGAAGGCCGAGGGCGTCAAGTCCGCCGAGGGCGCCGTCGTCTCGATGAGCGTCACCGTCGTCGACGCCGACAACAAGAACATGGGCTCCAGCAACGGCGCACCCACGATCGCCGGCAACTGGACGCGGGGCGACCTGCGTTCGATGGAGATCACCTCCGGCCACGCCCCGCGCGGCCCCACCGACGTGATGGTCGACGCCGACACCGCCGAGAAGCACGGACTCGGACTCGGCGACAAGCTGCGCACCATCGCCGTCACCGGTGACTTCACGGCCACGATCTCCGGAATCGCCTCCTTCAAGGTCACCAACCCCGGCGCGGCCGTCGTCTACTTCGACACCGCCACCGCCCAGCGGGAACTCCTCGGGGGAACCGGCCGGTTCACCCACATCGCGGTCACCGCCGAGCCCGGCATGAGCCACGAGCAGCTGAAGAGGAACGTCGCCGCGGCGGCCGGCGGACCGTACCGGTTCCAGACGCAGGCCGAGGCGGCGGACGCGGGTCGCGAGGACGTCAGCGGCTTCCTCGACGTCATGAAGTACGCGATGCTCGGCTTCGCCGGGATCGCCGTCCTGGTCGGCATCTTCCTCATCGTCAACACCTTCTCCATGCTGGTCGCCCAGCGCACCCGCGAGATCGGTCTGATGCGCGCCATCGGGTCGAGCCGCCGCCAGGTCAACCGCTCGGTCCTCGTCGAGGCGCTGCTCCTCGGCCTCGTCGGGTCCGTCGCCGGTGTCGGCGCCGGTGTGGGACTCGCCGTCGGCCTGATGGAGCTCATGTCCTCGATGGGGATGAACCTCTCCACCTCGGATCTGACCGTGAAGTGGACGACGCCCGCCATCGGCCTCGCGCTCGGGGTCGTCGTCACGGTTCTCGCCGCCTGCATCCCGGCCCGCCGGGCCGGCAAGGTCCCCCCGATGGCCGCGCTGCGCGACGCCGGCACCCCCGCGGACGGCCGGGCCGGACGCGTGCGGGGCGTCGTCGGCCTGGTCCTCACGGGCACCGGCGGCGCGGCCCTGTGGGCGGCGACGCGGGCCGGTGAGGCAGCGGAGGGTTCGATGTGGCTCGGCCTCGGTGTCGTCCTCAGCCTCATCGGCTTCATCGTCGTCGGCCCGCTGCTGGCGGGCGGCGTGGTGCGGGTCCTCGGCGCGGTCGTCCTGCGGGTCTTCGGACCGGTGGGGAAGATGGCCGAGCGCAACGCGCTGCGCAACCCGCGCCGCACCGGCGCCACCGGCGCCGCGCTGATGATCGGCCTCGCCCTCGTCGCCTGCCTGTCCGTGGTCGGCTCGTCCATGGTGGCCTCGGCGACGGAGGAACTCGACAAGTCCGTCGGCGCCGACTTCATCGTCCAGTCCACCAACGGGCCGATCATGCCGCAGGCGCAGCGGGCCCTGGAGAAGGCGCCCGGTATCGCCCACGTCACCGAGTACAAGGGTGTCAGGGCGACGATCACCGCCCCCGACGGGACGTCCACGGACGACGAGTGGCTGGTCGCGGCGGACCCGACGTACGCGCAGGACCTGCGCCGGGAGACGGTCGCCGGAGACCTGAAGGCGGCCTACGGCAGGGACGCCATGTCCGTCGGCGAGACGTACGCCGGGAAGCACGGGGTGAAGGTCGGCGACACGATGACCGTGGCGTTCCGGGGCGGGGAGACCGCGAAGCTGAGGGTCGCGGCCGTCACCTCCGACGACACCAACGTCGACAAGGGCGCGATGTACCTGTCCATCGCCACCGCCGAGCGGTACTTCACGCCCGAGCGGATGCCGAAGAACATGATGATGTTCGCCGAGGCCGAGCAGGGCAAGGAGAAGGAGGCGTACCAGGACCTCAAGGACGCCCTCGCCGCCTACCCGCAGTACCGGGTGCTGGACCAGACGGACTTCAAGCAGGACCTGAAGGACCAGGTCGGCCAGATGCTGAACATCGTCTACGGCCTGCTCGCGCTCGCCATCATCGTCGCCGTCCTCGGGGTCGTGAACACGCTGGCCCTTTCGGTGGTCGAACGGACCCGGGAGATCGGTCTGATGAGGGCCATCGGCCTCTCCCGCCGCCAGCTGCGCCGGATGATCCGCCTGGAGTCGGTCGTCATCGCGCTCTTCGGCGCCCTGCTCGGGCTCGGTCTGGGCATGGGCTGGGGCACCGCGGCGCAGAAGCTGCTCGCCCTGGAGGGTCTCGGTGTCCTCGACGTCCCGTGGCCGACGATCCTGTACGTCTTCGTGGGGTCGGCGTTCGTGGGACTGGTCGCCGCGCTGGTGCCGGCGTTCCGCGCCGGCCGCATGAACGTCCTCAACGCCATCGCCACCGAGTAGTCGCGGCGGTCCGTAGGATGAGGGCTCCGGCCCGGTGAGCGTCCTCCACGCTCACCGGGCCGGAGCCGTTGCGTCGGTCGTCGGTCGTCCACCGACCGCCGTCCGGCGGCTACCGCCCGGGCGGTACGCGCCGGACGCCACGAGCGGCCGTCTCCACGAGCGCCCGCCGGTCCGCACCCGCGCGACCGAGCCGACGCCCCGCGCCCGCCCCCGCCCGCGTCAGCCGCCCCGGCCGGAGCGTGCCCGAAGCGATGGGCAAACGCATGCCCGACGCGATGAGCGAGCGCGTGCCCTTCAGCCCGCTCCGGGCGACGGCTCGCCGGAAGCCGTGGCCTCCTGCGGGCCGCTCGGGGTCGCGGACCCGCCCGGGCCGGGCGTCGGGCCGTCCGTGGCCGTGGGGGGTGTGCTCGGTGTGGGGCTGCCGGCCGGAGCGGTCGGGGGGACGGACGGGGACTCCGAGCCGGACGCGGTCGGCGTCGGCGGCGGGACCGACGGCGACGGCGTCGCCGGGGACGCGCCGGGGGAGGGCGGGGCCGGCGTCGCGGAGCTGCCGTTGCCCGAGTCCACGGGCCTCGGCGGCGCGGCCGGCGCCGTGGAGCCCTGCGGGGTCAGCTGCACCGCCGCCACGCCCGCGCCGCCCGCGAGCACGCACACCGCACAGGCCGCGGCGACGGCCGTCCGGCGTGCCCTGCGGCGGGCGCCCAGCGCCGACACCCGGCCGGGCGGCGCGGGCGCGGCCAGCGCCCCGCCCGCCGCGGCGGCCCGCTTGAGCGCCTCCGCCAGTGGGGCTTCCTGCTCGTCGAAGTCAGACACCGTGCTCCTCCGCCATGGTCGCGCCGACCCTGCCGGCCGCGTCGTCGAGATGGGGTGCGAGTGCGGCCCTCGCGCGGAACAGGTGGGACTTCACGGTCCCGGAGGCCATGCCGGTCTCCGCCGCCACCTGGTCCACGGACAGATCGCACACGTAGTGCAGGACGGCCACCCGCCGCTGCCGCTCGGGCAGCCGCCGCAGCGCCGCGACCAGGGCGACCGTGTCGGGGTCCGGCTCCGGCACGGCCGGTGCCCGGCCCTGCTGGTGGTGCCGCCGCCAGGCCGCCGCGGCCCGTACCCCGCGACGCCACCGGCTGATCGCCAGGCGCCGGGCGACCGTGCGTATCCAGGCGTCCGGAGCGGCCTCCGCCCGCAGGGCGGACCGCCGCCCCCAGGCGCGTACGAACGCCTCCTGGACGACGTCCTGGGCCTCGTGGAGATCGCCGGTCATCAGATACACCTGGCCGACCAGCTGTTTCACGGAGCGTGCGTAGAACTCCTCGAACTCGTCGTCGGTCAATTGCGGCTCCGTCGGTGCTGGTCGGTGGTGAGATCTCACGCGGTATACGCACCGGGGGTCGGCCCGGGTTTACCCGCCCCGCGAGATTTCCGGCGGGCGTACCCTGGAGATCCCCGGCCCGGCCCTGGTCCTCGACACAGGGAACCCCAGACGTGTCGGGCTGTTCGCGTTGCCCACCCTCTTTCGGACCCCGGACGGATACCCCTTCATGAGCCTGCACGGTCTGCTCGACGCCGTCGTCAAGGACCCCGCCCTCGTCGAAGCGGTGAAAGCCGCGGGCGACGGTCACCGGCACCACGTCGACCTGGTCGGACCGCCTGCCGCCCGGCCCTTCGTCGTGGCCGGCCTGGCCCGCGAGGCATCCCGGCCCGTGCTGGCCGTGACCGCGACCGGCCGCGAGGCCGAGGACCTGGCGGCGGCGCTGCGGTCGCTGCTCGATCCGGACACGGTGGTGGACTACCCCTCCTGGGAGACCCTGCCGCACGAGCGGCTCTCCCCCCGCTCCGACACCGTCGGCCGGCGGCTGGCGGTGCTGCGCCGGCTCGCGCACCCCCGCGCCGACGACCCGGCCGCGGGTCCGGTCAGCGTCGTCGTCGCTCCCGTACGGTCCGTGCTGCAGCCCCAGGTCAAGGGCCTCGGGGACCTGGAACCGGTGTCCCTGCGCACCGGTCAGACCGCCGACCTCGAGGACATCGTCGCGGGGCTCGCCGCCGCCGCGTACGCGCGGGTGGAGCTGGTCGAGAAGCGCGGCGAGTTCGCCGTGCGCGGCGGCATCCTCGATGTGTTCCCCCCGACCGAGGAGCACCCGCTCCGGATCGAGTTCTGGGGCGACGACGTCGAGGAGATCCGCTACTTCAAGGTCGCCGACCAGCGCTCGCTGGAGGTCGCCGAGCACGGGCTCTGGGCGCCGCCGTGCCGTGAGCTGCTGCTCACCGACGAGGTGCGGCGGCGGGCCGCGGCCCTCGCCGAGGCCCACCCGGAGCTCGGCGAGCTGCTGGGGAAGATCGCCGAGGGCATCGCCGTCGAGGGCATGGAGTCCCTCGCCCCCGTCCTCGTGGACGACATGGAACTGCTGCTCGACGTCATGCCCGAGGGTTCGATGACCGTGGTGTGCGACCCCGAGCGGGTCCGCACCCGGGCCGCCGACCTGGTGGCCACGTCGCAGGAGTTCCTGCAGGCGTCGTGGGCCGCGTCGGCGGGCGGGGGCGAGGCGCCGATCGACCTCGGCGCGGCCTCCCTGTGGGGGATCGCGGACGTACGGGACCGGGCGCGCGAGCTCGGCATGATGTGGTGGTCCGTGTCGCCGTTCGCCGTGGACGAGGAGCTGGCGGACGACACCCTGACGCTCGGGATGCACGCCCCGGAGACCTACCGGGGCGACACCGCCCGCGCTCTCGCCGACACCAAGGGCTGGCTCGCCGACGGCTGGCGCACGGTCTTCGTCACCGAGGGCCACGGAACGGCGTCCCGCACCGTCGAGGTGCTGGGCGGCGAGGGCATCCCCGCCAGGCTGGAGGCGGACCTCGGTGAGATCGCCCCCTCCGTCGTCCATGTGGCCTGCGGCTCCGTCGACCACGGATTCGTCGACCCGGGTCTGAGGCTCGCGGTGCTGACGGAGACCGATCTGTCCGGGCAGAAGGCCGCGGGCAAGGACGGCGCGCGGATGCCGACCCGCCGCCGCAAGCAGATCGACCCGCTCACCCTGGAGGCGGGCGACTACATCGTCCACGAGCAGCACGGCGTCGGCCGCTATCTGGAGATGGTGCAGCGCACCGTCCAGGGCGCCACGCGCGAGTACCTGCTCGTCGAGTACGCCCCCGCCAAGCGCGGGCAGCCCGGCGACCGCCTCTACATCCCGACCGACCAGCTGGAGCAGGTCACCAAGTACGTCGGCGGCGAGGCGCCCACGCTGCACCGGCTCGGCGGCGCCGACTGGACGAAGACGAAGGCGCGCGCGAAGAAGGCGGTCAAGGAGATCGCCGCCGACCTGATCAAGCTCTACAGCGCCCGGATGGCGGCGCCCGGGCACACCTTCGGCCCGGACACGCCCTGGCAGCGGGAGCTGGAGGACGCGTTCCCGTACGCGGAGACCCCCGACCAGCTGACCACCATCGCCGAGGTCAAGGAGGACATGGAGAAGTCGGTGCCGATGGACCGGCTGATCTGCGGCGACGTCGGCTACGGCAAGACGGAGATCGCGGTGCGCGCCGCCTTCAAGGCCGTCCAGGACGGCAAGCAGGTGGCGGTGCTCGTCCCGACGACGCTGCTGGTGCAGCAGCACTTCGGGACGTTCTCGGAGCGCTACTCCCAGTTCCCCGTCGTCACCCGCGCCCTGTCCCGCTTCCAGTCGGACACGGAGGCGAAGGCGACCCTGGAGGGCCTGCGGGACGGCTCGGTCGACATCGTCATCGGCACGCACCGGCTGTTCTCGTCCGAGACCAAGTTCAAGGACCTGGGCCTGGTCATCGTCGACGAGGAGCAGCGGTTCGGCGTCGAGCACAAGGAGCAGCTGAAGAAGCTCCGCGCGAACGTCGACGTCCTGACGATGTCCGCGACCCCCATCCCCCGGACCCTGGAGATGGCGGTCACCGGCATCCGCGAGATGTCGACGATCACCACCCCGCCCGAGGAGCGCCACCCGGTCCTGACGTTCGTCGGCCCGTACGAGGAGAAGCAGATCGGGGCCGCGATCCGGCGCGAGCTGCTCCGCGAGGGCCAGGTGTTCTACATCCACAACCGGGTCGAGTCGATCGACCGGGCGGCGGCGCGGCTGCGGGAGATCGTCCCCGAGGCGCGGATCGCCACCGCCCACGGCCAGATGGGCGAGAGCGCGCTGGAGCAGGTCGTCGTCGACTTCTGGGAGAAGAAGTTCGACGTGCTCGTCTCGACGACGATCGTCGAGTCCGGCATCGACATCTCCAACGCCAACACGCTCATCGTGGAGCGCGGCGACAACTTCGGCCTCTCGCAGCTGCACCAGCTGCGCGGCCGGGTCGGCCGCGGCCGGGAACGCGGCTACGCGTACTTCCTCTACCCGCCGGAGAAGCCGCTCACCGAGACCGCGCACGAGCGTCTGGCGACGATCGCCCAGCACACCGAGATGGGCGCGGGCATGTACGTCGCGATGAAGGACCTGGAGATCCGCGGCGCGGGCAACCTCCTCGGCGGCGAGCAGTCGGGCCACATCGCGGGCGTCGGCTTCGACCTCTACGTCCGCATGGTGGGCGAGGCGGTCGCCGACTACCGGGCCTCCCTGGAGGGCGGGGCGGAGGAGGAGCCCCCGCTGGAGGTCAAGATCGAGCTGCCGGTCGACGCGCACGTCCCGCACGACTACGCGCCGGGCGAGCGGCTGCGCCTCCAGGCGTACCGGGCCATCGCCGCCGCGAACTCGGAGGAGGACGTCACGGCGGTGCGGGAGGAGCTCGTCGACCGCTACGGCAAGCTGCCGGAGCCGGTGGAGAACCTGCTGCTGGTCGCCGGGCTGCGGATGCTCGCCCGGGCCTGCGGCGTCGGCGAGATCGTGCTCCAGGGCCCGAACATCCGCTTCGCGCCGGTGGAGCTGCGCGAGTCGCAGGAGCTTCGGCTGAAGCGGCTCTACCCGCGCACGGTGATCAAGCCGGCGGTCCAGCAGATCCTGGTGCCGCGGCCGACGACCGGCAAGATCGGCGGCAAGCCGGTGGTCGGGCGGGAACTGCTGGCGTGGACGGGTGAGTTCCTGACGTCGATCCTCGGCTCGTAGCCGGGGCGGGCCCGGCACCGGCGCCGCCTGCACGGTGGCCGGGGCGCTCGGGTGCGGCGGGGTGCGGGGTGCGGGGTTCTCGGGGTAGGGCGGGGCTCGGGGTAGGGCGGGGCTCGGGGTACGGGGTTCTCTGGGTGCGGCGGGCCGGGCCTCTGGCGGCGCGGGGCGCGGCACCGGCCGGGCGGGCGTGCCCCGGGTTGCGGTGCCGTGGCCCCGGCGGCTGTCGGGTGCGGGGATGCTCGGGGTACGGCGGGCCGGGCTGAGCCGTGGGAGGCGTCGGGGCGAGGCGTGGGGACGCGGGCGCGGAAGCCGCACGGGCCGTACGGGTGCGGCGTCACGGCGGGGCGACGCGCGGGCGCGGCCGGGATGCGAGCCGCCGGAGGCCCTCTCTCGGGGCCCGCCTGTTCGACGGGCCGTCAGAACCGGTCTCGCGAGAGCGCGGCCGGGATGCGAGCCGCCGGAGGCCCTCTCTCGGGGCCCGCCTGTTCGACGGGCCGTCAGAAACGGTCTCGCGAGAGGACATCGGGGCGCGGCGGCGTACGGCCCCGGGTCGCCGGACCCGCCCCGTGGCGCAGACGGTGTGGCCCGTTCGGGGCACGGCTCGCCCGGACGGATCAGGCCCGGGCGACGGCGGCGACGGGACGTGTTCGGCTTGGCTCGCGAGGGCTGTGTCCCGCGTGGCCGGCCGTACCGCCCAGCAGTGAGGAGCCTTTGATGTCTCGTCAGCACGTTCCGGCCGTCGTCGGTCTCGTGGCGGGCGCTCTGGTCACGGTCCCCGTCACTGCCGTCGGCGCCGCACCGTCGCCCCCTCCGCCGCAGCAGCAGAGACCCCCGGCGTCCGCGCCCGTGGCCCCCGCCGCCCCGGCCGCTCCCGCCGTCCCCGTGCCCCCCGCCGCCGGGGTCGTGCCGCCGGCTCCGGCGCCTTCCGGCCCGGGTGCGGCCCCGCCGGTTCCCCCGGCCCCTCCCCGGCAGGCGCCGCAGGCGGCCGCCCCGTCCCCCGCCGCGTCGGGAGGCGCCGCCGTGGGCCCGAAACCGCCGGGACCCGCCAGGCCCCCCACTCCGGTCCCTCCCGCCAAACCCGCCACTCCCGCCAAACCCGCCACTCCCGCCAAGCCGGCCGTTCCCAGCAGGCCCGCCGTGCCGCCGAAGCCCGCGGTCCCCGGCATCGTCGACGTACCGTGCTCCGTCCCCCATCTCCTCACCGCCATCCGCGCGGCCAACGGAACGGCCGCCCCGGAGACCCTGCGGCTCGCGCCGGGCTGCACCTACCGGCTCACGGCCGGGGCCAACCCCTTCCACCCCGTCAACGGACTGCCGGTGGTCACCGGCACGCTGACCGTCGACGGCCAGGGGGCGACGATCACCCGCGCCGCGACCGCGCCGAGGTTCCGCATCCTGCTCGTCGCCAGGACGGGGCGGCTGACGATGTACGACACCACGATCAGCGGTGGAAGCGCGACCGACTGCCCGGCCTACCCGGACGTCCCCGGCATGGCCTGCGGCGGGGGGATCGCCAACCTCGGGCAGATGTTCCTGACCCGCAGCAGGGTGACCGGCAACCGGGCCGAGTCGAAGCTGTACGCGCAGGGGGCCGGTATCGACAACCCCGGCAACGCCACGGTCCGCAGCTCGGTCGTCAGCGGCAACACCGTCGCCTACTCGGGATCGGACCGGGGCGGTGCGGCGGCGGGCGGCGGCATCGCGAACGACGGGCCGCTCACGGTCGAGGGCGCCCAGGTGATCAACAACGTGGCGTGGGCGAGGGAGGGCACCCGGAGCTTCGCGTTCGGCTCGGGTCTCGCCGGCATGGCGCAGAGCACCGTCAAGAACTCCGTGGTCAGGAACAACCGTTCGTCCGCTCCGGGTGGGTTCGCCCGTGCCGCGGTCACCAACAGCGCACCGGCGGCGTCCGGCGGGATGACCGTCACCGGCAGCTTCGTACGCGGCAACGTCGCCGACGCCCCGGACGGGACGGCCCAGGGCGGCGGCATCACCAACTCCGCCTCCATGACCGTCGACAACACCCACATCAGCGGCAACACGGTGACGGCGCAGGGCGGCACGGCACGCGGCGGCGGCATCCGGCTCGGGCCCGGGAGCCAGCTGAAACTGCTGCGCAGCTCCGTCGTCGGCAACGTCGTCGACGCCGCCGAGGGCGTGGCGCAGGGCGGCGGAGTGGACAACCCGGACGGCGGCACGCTGGCGAGCACCGGCGCGAGGATTCTGAACAACACCGTGACCGCGCAGGACGGCACGGCGCTCGGCGGCGGCCTCTACCACGCGGTGGGCACGTCGACGCTGGACCGGACCGTCATCAACGGCACCCGTGCCATCGACGGCGGCGGCATCTTCCGCCGGTCGGGGACCGTCCGGCTCCTCGGCTCCCAGGTCATGTTCAACACCCCGAACAACTGCAGGCCGACGGACTCCGTGCGCGGCTGCGTCGGCTGACGCCCCCGAGGCCCCGAGCTACTCCGCCGCCCGGATCTCCCGGGCGCGGCGGACGTGCGTCCCTCCCGGTTCGCGTCCGGCCCTTCCTCCCGGTCCTATCTTGCCATTGACAAGTTCTGGCCGGCCGGAGGAATCTGGTCAGCGTCAAGATGGCTCGGGAGCACGACGGGGGAGAGGGAACGCCATGGCTGACGAGAACGCACGGACACGGCAGATGTGGCATCTGCTGGAGCCGTTGCACGCGGTCCTGTACTACGCGCCCGAGGTCGTCGCGGAGGCCCGCGCACTCGGCTACGGCACCTCCGAGCGGTGGCCCGGCTACTTCGCCTGGCGCGCCGCACCGCTCGGCACGCCCGACGCCGCGGAGGTGACCGCCGCGTTCCACAGCTTCAGCCCGCGCATGGTCGCCGAGCACGTACCGGTCGCCTGGGACGTGGCCGCCCCGGACAAACTGCTGGAGGCCCGTGTCCGCGCGGTCGGCGAGGCGTACCGCACCGTCCTCGGGAGCGAGACGGTGACCGGGCCCGCGCTCGCCCAGGCCGCCGCCCTGGCCCGGCGCGCCGCCGAGGCGGCCGACACCGGGGGCCGCCCGCTCGCCGCGGCCAACGCGGCCCTGCCCTGGCCCGAGGAGCCGCACCGCGCACTGTGGCACGCCGCGACGGTCCTGCGCGAACACCGGGGCGACGGGCATGTGTCCGCGCTCGTCGACGCCGGGCTCGACCCGGTCGAGTCCCTCGTGTCGTTCGCCGCGATCGGCGCTGCGCCGGTCGGGGTGTTCTCCAGCCGCGGCTGGAGCGACGGCGCATGGGCCGCGGCCCGGGAACGGCTCGCGGCACGCGGGCTGCTGGGGGCCGACGGCACCGCGACGGAGGCGGGCCGCTCGCTGCGTGCCCGGGTGGAGCGCCGTACCGACGAACTGGCCGCCGCTCCCTGGCGGGCACTGGGGGAGTCCGACACCACCAGGCTCGCCGAACTCCTCGGCCCCCTCTGGGTGGCGGTCCTCAGCTCCGGACTGCTGCCGCGCGAGACGACGCTGGGCATCGGCAAGGTCTGAGCTCGGGGCCCCACGAGGACGCCGTGTCCCGCACTCCGGCCCTGCTCCGGCGACGCTGCACGGGCTGCCACCGGCCGGCGCCCCGGCGGCTGCACGGGCTGCCACCGGCCGGCGCCCCGGGCCTCGCCGCCGGCGGTCGTTCATCAGTGCCCCCTCCCGTGCGGCCCGTCGCCGGCCGGGGCTGCGGCCCTCGCCCCGGCGGCGGCGCGGGCCGTTGGGGGCCTCGCCCCGGGGCTGCCCCGGCCGAGTCCCCGGCGGCCCGCCGTTCGCCGGGATCCGGCCCCCGCCCGGGGCCGTCGTTCCCTAGGATCCCTGCGTGCCCGATTCCCTGCGCAAGTCCCGCCCGGCGCTGTTCGCCGTCGTCCTGTCCGCCGCCGTCCTCGCGGGCTGCGTACCCGGTTCCGGAGCGTCCGGTGGGGCGGACTCCGCCGCCGGCCCGTCGGCGGGCGGTGCGACGGGTCCGCTCGCCAACCCGGACGGCACGAAGCCCGGTCTCGCGCCCCTGACCGCCGAGGCGGACCGTGCGGAGGCCCGCAGGGTCGTGGAGGGACTGACGGTCAAGGGCCGCGGCCCCAGGACGGGTTACGACCGCGACGAGTTCGGCCGGGCCTGGACGGACACCGCCGACGGGGTACCCCTGGCGCGGAACGGGTGCGACACGCGGAACGATCTGCTGAAACGCGACGGCCGGGAGCTCCGTTTCCGGGACGGTTCCGACTGCGTCGTCGTCTCCATGACCCTGCACGACCCGTACACCGGCAAGACCGTCGAGTGGCGCAAGCGCGATGCCGCCGAGGTGCAGATCGACCATGTGGTGCCGCTCTCGTACAGCTGGCAGATGGGCTCCTCCCGCTGGTCGGAGAGCAGGCGCCGGCAGTTCGCCAACGACGCGCTCAACCTCCTGCCCGTCGAGGGTCGCGCCAACTCGGCCAAGCGCGACTCGGGCCCGGCCTCCTGGCTTCCCCCGGAGCGGCGGATACGGTGCGCGTACGCGGTCCGCTTCGCCCAGGTGGCGCTCAAGTACGAGCTGCCGGTCACGGCGGCGGACAAGCGGATGATGCTGCGTCAGTGCGGGGGCTGAGAGACATCGGAGGGTGAGGTCGTTTGCTGTACGAACACCGCGGGCGGCGTCCCGTCGTCCCCGCGTCGGCGTACGTGGCCCCCTCCGCCGTCCTGTGCGGGGCCGTCGTCCTGGGCGAGAGGGCCCGGGTCCTGCACGGGGCCGTGCTCACCGCCGAGGACGGCGAGGTGCGGACCGGCGCCGACGTGGTGGTCATGGAGAACGCGCTCGTCCGCGGCCGGGCGGGGCATCCTGCCGTCATCGGGGACGCCGTCCTCGTCGGGCCGCACGCCCACGTCAACGGGGCGACCGCCGAGGACGAGGTGTTCGTGGCGACCGGCGCGGCGATGTTCCCCGGCGCCGTCGCCGGGGCGGGATCGGAGCTGCGGATCAACAGCGTGCTGCACGTCAACTCGCGGCTGGAGCCGGGGACGGTCGTCCCCATCGGCTGGATCGCCGCCGGCGACCCCGCGGAACTCTTCTCGCCGGACCGCCACGACGAGCTCTGGGAGAAGCAGCGGGAACTCGACTTCCCCGGGACGGTCCACGGCGTCCCGCGCGGCACCTCGATGCGGACGATCATGGCGCGCCAGGCCGCGTACTACGGAGCCCACCGGGACGACCGCCGCCTCGACGGCTGACGTGCGCCTGCGCGGTCTCCGCTCCGCACAGGCGCGTCAGGGCGTACGGGCCGCCGGCCTCCCGGGCGTCCGGCGGCGTCCCTCCGGGCGCGGGTGGCCTCCCTGCCGGACGCGGCGGCAGTCACTCCGGACACGGAAAGGCCGGGAAGGCCGCCCCCCTCCGTGCGGCCTTCCCGGCTGTCCCCCGCTCCTCGCGGGCCCCGCTCAGCCGAGGTCCACGATGTCCTTCTTGGCCGGCCTCTTCACGGGCACCGGCTTGTCGAACTCCGAGAAGGCCATGTCGATCGGCTCGGCGCCTCCGGTCACCTGGAACCGGAGCAGGTACGGCGTGCCCTTCGCGGCCACGTGGGCGGTGGCCTTCTCGCCCCGGTACGACTCCGTGAGGACGACCGTCGGCGTGCCGTTGACCGCCGACCCGCCGGCCCGCTTCGCCTCGGTGTCGTCGGCCTTGAACCCCTCGAGGTAGCTGTCGAGGTCGCAGAACTGCGCGAGGTCCTTGGCGTCCTCGGCGTCGGCCTTCTCCTGCACCCACTTGCCGAGCAGCATGTCCAGGGCGGCGCGGGTCTCCGCCTC
The DNA here is from genome assembly GCF_030406905.1 of Streptomyces sp. HUAS CB01. Lineage (NCBI taxonomy): Bacteria > Bacillati > Actinomycetota > Actinomycetes > Kitasatosporales > Streptomycetaceae > Streptomyces > Streptomyces chengbuensis. Next base: position 3,204,286 of record NZ_CP129137.1, on the reverse strand, counting down.
GGAGCTGCCCTCGGTCTGCGAGCGCAGCATCTTCTCGTCGAAGCGCAGGTAGACCGTGTCGCCGGTCTTGATGAGTTCCGTCGTGCCCTCCGTGCCCATGTGGAGGGTTCCCGCGCAGTCACCCTTGGTGTCCACCGCGAGGTCTCCCCGGACCGGGCCGTCCGCGGTCTTCATGCTGACCTTGAGTCTGAGCGCGGTCGCCTGCTTCGTCGTGGTGATGGCCTTGTTGAGGATCTCGGGACCCGAGAGGCCCGGGTAGGGGCCGGACTCGGAACTCGGCTTGCTCTCCTCGGCCGCCTGGTCGAGCGGCCCGCACGCCGTCAGCGCGAGGGCGGAGGCGGCGCACAGCGAGGCCAGGGCGAGGTGCTTGGTGCGGTTGGGCGGAACGGCGGGCATGGCGGCTTCTCCGTGGGGCGGGTGTGGGCGGGACGGGTCGTGCTGGGGCGGGGGGTGAGGGGGAGGGGCCGGAGGCTCAGAGCTTCAGGTCCCAGACGCTGGCGTTGTACTCGAAGCCGGGGCTGACCTCGACGGTCAGGTTCTCGGCGTCGGCGGGGGCGTCGAAGGCCCAGACGGCGGTGACCTTCTTGCCGGGCAGGATCGTGCCGGTGAAGGGCTCGCCGACCTTGCCGTCGTAGATCGCCTCGGCCTTCACGCCCTCCTTGCCGGCGCGGGCCTCGGCGGTCACGAGCGCGGCCTCGAACTTCTCCTTGCCGCTGTTCTCGATGACGACGCTGACCTTGTAGGCCTTGTTGCCCCTGGTGTGGCCGATGGCGAACTCGCCCGGCGTCCAGGCCTTCGCCTCGGACACGGTGATGGTCAGGTCGTCGTCGTAGACGGCGGAGTCGCCGGCGGCGAGGGCCTTGCCGGTCGCGTCCTCGCCGTCCTTCGCCTTCTCCAGCGGCTTGTCGCTCCCGGCGGGCTTCTTGGCGGCGGGCGACCCGGACGTGACCTTGTTGATCTCGTCGACGGCCTCGTCCACGGCCTTGAACGTGATGACCGCGCCGACCACCGACAGGGCAAGGGCCACCAGGCCGAGTACGACGCCCGCGACGGTGACGCCCTTGTTGGTGGCCTCGCCGCGCTTCAGCCGGCCCTTCGCCGAGAGGCCGAGGATCAGCCCGATCAGGCCGAGGATGCCGGCCAGCCAGAAGAAGAACGGAATCAGACCGGACAGGGTGCCGATGATCCCCAGGATCAGCGCGGCGGTACCGAGGCCGTTGCGGGCCGGACCGGCCGGCACGGGCGCCTGCGGGAACGGGGGCTGCTGCGTGTGCTGGGACATGGGTGTCCTCCAAGGGACGTGTCATCGGCGCCGGTTGCAGCGGTCAACGGGCGCCGCGTGGTCGGGGCCGTTCGACGGCCCAGCGGTGCGACGGGTCAATAAGAGCAGAGCTTGTGAACCGAGTCAACACGGTTCACGCGATTCAGGTTCACACACACTGTGAAGCGATGCGTCTTGCGGGCATCGCTATGCTCGGTGTCACATCAGGGCCGATCGGGTCGCCGACGGAGAACAGGAGCAGCCCGTGCCGGAGAACGCAGCAGAGGTGACCGCTGCCGGGATCGCCCGGCTGGCGGGTGTCGGGCGTGCCGCGGTCAGCAACTGGCGGCGCCGGCACGCCGATTTCCCCAAGCCCGTCGGCGGCACCGAGACCAGCCCGTCCTTCGCGCTCCCGGAGGTCGAGGAGTGGCTGCGAGCCCAGGGCAAGCTCGCGGAAGTGCCGCTGCGGGAAAGGGTCTGGCAGCAGCTCTCCGGCCATCCGGCGGGCGCGGTCAACGCGTTGGGGCACGCCGGCCGCGTACTGCTGCTCGTGCGTGACCGGCCCACGGCCTGGCTGGAGTTGGCCGCCGTGTCGGACAAGCGGCTGCTCGCCGTGCTCCCCGCGGCCCTGGACCCCGTGCTCGAGACCCGCTTCGGTGACCAGCGTGCCGCCGTGCCGACGCCCACCTCGGCTGAACTGGAACCGTCGGTGCCCCTCCTGCGGGGCGCCGCCGAGCTCGCCGCCGAGATCGGCGCCCGCCAGGCGTTCGAGTTCCTCCTCGGCCGTCACCTGGACGCCAACCCCCGCCAGTACACGCTCACTCCGACCGGTCCGGCCGAACTGATGGCCGCCCTCGCCGGTGCGGACAACCCGGGCCGGACCGTCCTCGACCCCGCCTCCGGCACGGGCGAGCTCCTGCGCGCCGTACGGCAGCCCGCCGCCCTGTACGCCCAGGACGCCGACCCCGAACTGGCCTCGCTCACCGCGCTGCGCCTCGCCCTGCACGGCGATGCCGACATCCGGGCGGCCGCCGGCGACACCCTCCGCGCCGACGCCTTCCCCGGACTCACCGCGGACGCCGTGCTCTGCCACCCGCCGTTCAACGAGCGCAACTGGGGCCACGACGAACTCGCCTACGACCCCCGCTGGGAGTACGGCTTCCCGGCCCGCACCGAGTCCGAACTGGCCTGGGTGCAGCACGCGCTCGCCCGGCTGCGCCCGGGTGCCACGGCGGTGCTGCTGATGCCGCCGGCCGTCGCGTCCCGCAAGTCGGGCCGCCGGATCCGCGCGGACCTGCTGCGGCGCGGGGCCCTGCGCGCCGTCGTCTCCCTGCCCGCGGGGGCGGCGCCGCCGTACGGCATCCCGCTCCACCTCTGGGTGCTGCGCCGCCCGGTCGCCGGCGAACGCCCCGGGCAGGAACTGCTCCTGGTCGACACCGCCGAGCTCGCGGAGCCGGGCGGCGGGCGCGACAAACTCGACTGGCAGGGCGTGCAGCGCACGGTCCTCGACGCCTGGCAGCCCTTCGACCGCGACGGCGGCGTGGAGGAGCAGCCCGGCCGGAGCCGCTCCGTGCCCGTCATCGAACTCCTCGACGACGACGTGGACCTGGCCCCGGCCCGCCATCTGCCGCCGCCCGCGGCCGGGGGAGGCGCGGCGGAGCTCACCCGTGTGCGCGAGCGGCTGACCGAGACGCTGAGGCTCACCGGCGACCTCACGCCCGAGGCCGCCGTGCCGGTGGCGGAAGGGCCGGCGGTCCGCCCCGGCACCACCGTCGGCGAGCTGGTCCGGGCGGGAGCCCTGGAGCTGCGGTCCGGCGGTACCGGCACCGGAGCGGTGCCCGTCCTCACCGAACAGGACGTCCTCGACGGCACCGCGCCCTCGGGGGTGCTCCCCGAGGGTCCGGCACCCGGCGAGGAGCCCGTCGAGCCGGTCCTGCTCCGGGCCGGGGACGTCGTCGTACCCGTCCTCGGCGTCGGCCCGTCGGCCCGGGTCGTCGACGAGACCACGGCCGGGGCCGCGCTCGGCCGCAACCTCCAGCTGCTGCGCCCCGACCCCGCGGCACTGGACCCGTGGTTCCTCGCGGGCTTCCTGCGGGGCACCGCGAACAACCGCCAGGCGAGCAGCTACGCCTCCACCGCCACCCGCCTCGACGTGCGCCGTCTCCAGCTGCCCCGGCTGCCGCTCGCCGAACAGCGCCGCTACGGGGACCGCTTCCGGGCACTCGCCGAGTTCGAGACCGCGCTGCGCCTCGCGGGGCGGCTGGGCGAACGGCTGGTGCAGGGGCTGTACGACGGGCTGACCGACGGCACGGTCGAGGCCTGACCCCGCGGGGCGGCGACGCCGGGCCCGGGCGGTCCCGAGCCCCGCGGCCGGGGGTCCGGCGGCCGGCTGGTACCGACGCCGTCGGCCGGCCGTCCTGACACCGTGTGGCCGGGCCCGCCGTGGCGTGATCGGTTCAACAACGGTTCGGTACAACCCACGGCCGGATGCCGGTGTCGATGTATACGCTCGGACCTCGTCCCATGAGCAGTCCGTGAACTCACGCCAGTGAACACACCAGTCCCAGGAGCAGCCATGCAGGGCCACGGCCACGGCTACCCGCCTCGTCCAGCCGGGCGCCCCTCCGACGGCACGCTCGTCACCCTGCGCGTCGTCTTCATCGCGCTGGCCGTGCTGAGCTGCAGCCTGCTCGCCTGGGTGCCGATGCTGCGGCTGGCGATCGTCACCCGCAAGCCGGTCGACTGGATCCTCTTCTGCGCCACCGTCGCGGCCAACGTGGGACTGCTGATCTTCGCCGGGGTCTCCACCCCGGAGGACGGGGAGATGACCGACGCCGTGGCCTTCACCTTCCTCGGCTGGGTCACGCTCGTGATGGTCGGGACCATCACGTACTACGTGATGGCGGAGACCCGGCACTACGAGCGGCTCTCCGCCGGCCCGGGGCCGGTCGCCGGCTACGGACTGCCGCCGCACCCGGCCGCGTCGGGGTACGGCTATCCGCAGACCGCCCCCCAGGGCACCGGGGCGTCGACGCCGAATCCGTACACCGCGCCGGTGCAGCCCCCTCCCGTGCCGCGGCAGTCGCCCTCCAGGTCCGGGCCGCAGCCGTCGGCCTCGGGCGGGGTCCCCGGACCGACCCCGGGCCATGAGCCGAACCGGCGCATCGACCAGGTCCGCGCCGAGCTCGACGAACTCAGCGACCTCCTCCGCAAGGAGCCCCGCCCCGACGGCGGTGACCGGTGAACGGACGCGTCATCGCCGGACGTTACGAACTCTCCACCGTCATAGGCCAGGGCGGCATGGGCCAGGTCTGGACGGGTTACGACCAGCGGCTCGACCGCCGCGTGGCGGTGAAGCTGCTCCGGCCCGACCACATGGCGCCCGCCACGGCCGCCGACGAGATGCGGCGCCGCTTCGTCCGCGAGTGCCGCGTCACCGCCCAGGTGACCCACCCGGGCCTGGTCACCGTGCACGACGCCGGCAGCGACCACGACGACCTGTACCTCGTCATGCAGTACGTCGAGGGCGCGGACCTCGCGGACCACCTGGCCGAGCACGACCCCTACCCCTGGGAGTGGGCCGTCTCCGTCGCCGCCCAGCTCTGCTCCGTGCTCGGTGCCGTGCACGCCGTCCCGATCGTCCACCGGGACCTCAAGCCGCGGAACGTGATGGTGAAGCCGGACGGCACGGTCACCGTGCTCGACCTCGGCGTGGCCTCCGTCATCGACACGGACACCACCCGCCTCACCCACACCGGATCGCCGATCGGCAGCCCCGCGTACATGGCGCCCGAGCAGGCCATGGGCGGCGCCGTCGGGCCGTACACGGACCTGTACGCCCTCGGCGTGCTGCTCCACGAACTGCTCAGCGGCAACGTGCCGTTCGCGGGCTCCACCGCGCTCGGCGTGCTCCACCGCCATCTCTACGAGCCCCCGCTGCCGGTACGGCAGCTCCGGCCCGAGATCCCCGAGCAGCTCGAGGCGCTGGTGCTGCGGCTGCTCGCCAAGGACCCGCAGCACCGGCCCTCGGGCGCCCAGGAGGTGTACGAGGCGCTGACACCGCTGCTGCCCACGCGGCACGGCGCGCCCACCGGTCCGCTCGATCCGACCCGCCCCTTCCTGCGCCCGCACGCGCCCTGGCCGGACCGGGCGACGGCCCCGCCACCGCCCGATCCGCGCGTGGTGGCCGCGGCTGCCCCGGCGGCCGACCGCCCCGATGTCGCCGCCGCCGTCGACGAGGTCAAGCGCCTCCTCGGCGAGGGCAGCATCACCCGTGCCGTCGACATCCTCGGCGGCATCCTCCCGGCGGCCGCGGCGGAGCACGGGGAGCAGTCCCCGGTCGTCCGGATCCTGCGCAAGCAGTACGCGACGACGCTGATGGACGACGGCCAGTACCGCCGGGCCCTGCCCGAGCTGCGCCGTCTCGCGGACGACCGGGCCGCTGAGGCGGGGCCGGGCGACCCCCAGACGCTCCAGTTCCGCTACGACGCCGCGCAGTGCCTGGAACAGCTGGGGGAGACGGCCGCGGCGCTCGCCGAGTACCGGTCGGTGCTGCCGTACTACGAGAGCCTTCACCGGGCCGGGGGGGACCCGGCACGGGCCTTCGACATCCGGCACCGGATGGGGCATCTGCTGCTGGCGATGGGCGACCACACCGCAGGCCATCAGCAGTTGCAGAACCTGCTGTTCGACACGGAACGCGTCTACGGCCCCGGTCACCCGCTCGCCGTCGAGCTGCGCCGGTCGCTGGACCGGCAGCGCCAGTTCCGCACCGGCTGAGGGCGCCGGGGCGCTGCCGGTGGGTGCCGGGGCGGCCGCGGCCCGGTGGGGGTCACACGGCCCGGAGGTACGCCGTCCCCGCGACGATGCCGAGGAGCCTCAGCCGGGAGCCGTCGGCGAGGCGCTTGGCGAGGGCCTCGGCGATGCCGGGGCGGGTGTCGTCGCCGTGTCCGTCGAGGACGACGACCGCGCCGTCGGCGGCCAGTTGCTCCGTGAGGTCGAGGTCCGCGAGCACGCCCTCCACGGACGGGTCGCCGGCCAGGACGACCACGCCGTAGCGCCGGTCGGAGACCTCGGCGCGCACACCGGCGTCGGCGGACGCGCCCCGGAGCACTCGGGCCTGTGTGCCCGAACGGCTGCCGCACAGGGCCAGGTTGGCCCGCACGACGTCCTCCCGGACCGGGACGGGTGCGGTGCCCGTCGGCACGAGGGCGCCGGCCAGCGGGTCGACGACCGTCAGCCGAGGCTCGACACCCGCGCGGTGCAGCATGCGCAGCAGGGCGGCCGCGAACAGCCCGTGCTGGGTGCCGATCTCCAGCACCTCGTCGTTCGGCGGGGCCAGCAGCGGCACGGACGCCAGCTTCCCGCAGATGTCCGAGGTCGAGCCCGCGAGCCGGCCGACGCCCAGGGCCTCCAGGGCCACCACGGTGCGGTACGCCACCGTCAGATCGCGGCGCGCGTGCTCGCCGGACGCGCCCGTCACCGTGGTCACCTCCCGCACCAGCGAGTCCAGTTGGGTCGCGGTGGGCATCCGGTGGGCGTCCCGTCCGGCGTGGTCGAGCAGCAGCCCGAGCCCGTAGCTCTGCCGGCGCAGGTCGGCCACTTCGTGGTGGAGGGCGTCGAGGTCGGCCTGGAGGGCCGTGGTGGCACGCTCCAGCCGCTGTTCCACGAGGGAGAAGGCCGGACGCAGCATCCGCTTCGCCAGCCGGTTGCTCAGGAGGGAGGGCATGGCCGGGAGGTTACGCCGGGATTTCCGCTCAAGGGGCCACCGACGGGGGCCATTCGGGTGAAGTCTTGGTGTCCTTCCGTTGACGCGCCCGTACAGAGGGTAGCGGTGCGGGCTGCCGCCCGTCCGTCGAGCGCAGGCGGCCACGCCGCACCCCGTGAACGACGCCCGTGAACGACGCCCGTGTACGACGCCCGTGTACGACGGGGCCGGGCCTCACGCCCCGTAGACCACCGTGACCTTGTCGAACCCGAGCGAGCGAAGCAGCCCTTCCAGCATCCGCGTCGTGTTCCGCTCCGCCTGCGCCGTCAGACGGCTCTTCTCGGCGGCGGTGGCGATGTGCCGCACCGCGAGCTGCTGGACCGCCTGTTCGCTGTTGGGGTTGTCGGAGAAGAGGTCGCCGAGCCGGTCGAGCAGCCCGCGCTGCTTCGATACGGCGTAGGACCGGTCGGGGTCCAGCGCGGGCCGGTCGAGGACGGCGTGCGGGAGCCGGATCGTCGCCGCCGTGCGCGCCTCGTTCACGGTGACGTCCTTCTCGCCGAGCGCCCCCATGTCGACGTACGCGTCCACGGTGCCCGCCCCGACGTACAGCACCCTGGTGCCGCGCAGCGCGTCCGGCAGGTACCTGGTGTCCTTCTCCAGGTCGACCACGACCTGGAAGTTCCCCGTGGCCGCCTGGTAGCGGCTCATGTCCTGGATCGACTCCAGCACGGCCGGCCCGGAGCGGTCGCGCGTCTCCTCGCCGAACAGGCCGCCGAGCCCCGGCAGGCCGCGCAGTTGTGTGCCCACCACCAGCAGCGCGAGCACCAGCAGGACACCGACCGACACCTTGACCCACCACGACACAGCCCTGAGCGCACCCATAGCCCGGCCCTCCCTCGCCCTACGGATGCCCCGGTCCGCGCGGATCAGACCTGCCCGTACGGAACCGTGCGCCGTACCGCACCCCGACCGCCTCCCGAATCGTTGACCGAATCAGTGGCGGCGAAGTAGTGGCCTGCGCCACGCCGACTGCCTACCATCGATCACCGCAAGGTCTTTGTGCACCGCGTCACAAACGCTCCGCGTCACGATCACCACCGCACGCCAGGAGGCCCCTTTGCACCGCCGCCGTCGCACCGCGCTCGCCCTCTCCGCCGCGCTCGTCGCGGCGGCGCCCCTGCTCGCCGCCTGCGGGAACGAGGCACACCCCGGCGCCGCGGCCGTCGTGGGCGGCGACCGGATCGAGGTGTCCGCGCTCCAGGCGGAGGTGAAGGACGTACGGGCGGCCCAGGAGGCGTCGCCCGAGGCCGCACAGCTGATCAAGAACACGGGGCAGCTGAACCGGGCCAAGCTGCACGGGATGATCTTCGACCGGATCCTGGAGCACGCCGCCGAGAAGCACGGCGTCACCGTCTCCCGCAAGGAGGTCCAGGACGCCAGGGTCGCCGCGGCCCAGCAGTCCGGCGGTGAGGAGCAGCTCGCCGCGATGCTCCTCCAGCAGCGCGGGGTCGCTCCCGACCAGATCGAGCAGGCCGTGCGCGAGGAGGTCCTGCTGACCGGGCTGGCCCGTGCGCTCGGTGCCGACCTCGGCACTCCGGAGGGCCAGCAGAAGGTCGGCGCCGCGCTGACGGCCGCGTCCAAGGAACTCGACATCGACGTGAACCCGCGCTACGGCCGGTGGGACGACACGAAGATCCAGCTCGGAGACTACAAGGCCCCGTGGATCACCCAGGTCACCAAGCAGCCGGAGGCGGTCCAGGCCGGGGCGTAGGGCGTGTTGCGGAAGTCCCTCCCGCCCTGCGGGCGGACGGAGCCGCTCGCGCAACCCGCCCCCGGCGACAGGGGCCGGGCGCCGGCGACGGGCGCGGGCGCGCGGCCCCGGAGTGCGCGGCCCCACGGTCATGGACGTCCTCGTCGCGTGGTCGCGTCCGTCGCGTCGGTCGCGGTGACGCGGGCCGGCGGGAGTGGCCGCGCCGGACCGTGAGGCCCCGGCGGGGACGGCCCCGCCGGACCGTCGGGCCCGGCCCCGGCGCCCCACCGCCCCGACGTAAGGTCGAGGGGTGAACGCTGAAGCGCCCGTCGAGCCCGGCCGTGTCGTCCTGCTCACCGCCAGCCATCGTGTCGCGCCGGGACTGCTGTCCTGGCCCGCGTGGCAGACCCTGCACACCGCCGACCGCGTGCTGTGCGCGGACGCGGAGCACCCGCAGCTGCCGTACCTGAGGGAGGCCGGTGTCGCCGTGGAGATCGCGGCGCCCACCGCCCAGGAGCTCGTGGACCGTTGTGCGGGAGGCAGGACCGTCGTGGTCCTCACGACCGGCGAGGGCGACCGGGCCCTCACCGACGGCCTGGCCCGCATGGCCGGCTCCGGCCGGGTGCGGATGCCCGACCTGGAGCTGCTGCCCGGCTCGTACGACCTCCCGGGCGCGCGGCTCCTCGACCTCGTCCAGGTCATGGACCGGATCCGCCGCGAGTGCCCGTGGTCCTCGCAGCAGACCCACAAGGGCCTCGCCAAGTACGGCATCGAGGAGGCGTACGAGCTCGTCGAGGCCATCGAGGACGGCGACCGCGACGAACTGCGCGAGGAACTCGGCGACGTACTCCTCCAGGTCGTCTTCCACGCGCGCATCGCGCAGGAGGCGAGCGGGGAGGAGGGCGACGAGCCGTTCTCGATCGACGACGTCGCCGGGACCATCGTCGACAAGCTCGTCCACCGCCACCCGCACGTCTTCGGGGACGCCCGCGCCGAGACCCCCGAGGACGTGAAGGAGCACTGGCTGCGCACCAAGGCGATCGAGAAGCAGCGGGATTCGGTGACCGACGGCGTCCCGCTCGGCCAGCCGGGCCTCGCGCTCGCCGCGAAACTGGCGGGCCGGGTGCGGACGGCCGGGCTGGACGTGGAGCTGCCGACGGAGGAGGACGGCGACCGCGCCGTCGGGTACGAACTGCTCGCCATGGCCGTGCGCGCCGAAGCCGAGGGGCACGACCCGGAAGCCGCCCTCCGCGCCGCCGCCCGCGCCTACCGCGACGCGATCCGCGCGGCGGAGGCCACGGCCCGGGACTGACGGGAGCGCCCGGCCGGGAACGGCTTCGCTTCAGCCCTGCCGTCCGCGCCGCCGGTCCACGGCGGCCTTGATCCGGTCGAGGTCGTCCGCCGTCCACCCACCGGGGGCGGCACCGGGAACACGTACCGCTCCTCCCGGCCGTCCTGGTCTTCCCGCCGGTCTTCGGCTGCGGCACTCATCAGTGCTCCCATGCGGCACGGAGTCCGGCGTGTACGGTCAGCCTACCCAGGGGGTATCCGGAGAGGTCCGCCGAACCGGTGACCGGCCCCGCGCGGGTTAACGTCGACCCATGCACGACCAGCCGTCCCGCGTCCCCGACGCCCCCGAGCTCTTCACCTGGGAGTTCGCCACCGACCCGTACCCGGCCTACGCCTGGCTCCGCGAGCACGCGCCCGTGCACCGGACCCGGCTGCCCAGCGGGGTGGAGGCATGGCTGGTGACCCGGTACGCGGACGCCCGGCAGGCCCTCGCGGACCAGCGGCTGAGCAAGAACCCGGCGCACCACGACGAGCCCGCGCACGCGAAGGGGAAGACGGGGATCCCGGGGGAGCGCAAGGCGGAGCTGATGACGCATCTGCTGAACATCGACCCGCCCGACCACACCCGGCTGCGGAGGCTCGTGTCGAAGGCGTTCACCCCCCGCCGGGTGGCCGAATTCGCACCGCGGGTCCAGGAGCTGACGGACGGACTCATCGACGGCTTCGCACAGCGGGGAAGTGCGGACCTCATCCACGAGTTCGCCTTCCCCCTCCCCATCCACGCCATCTGCGACATGCTCGGCGTCCCGCGCGAGGACCAGGACGACTTCCGGGACTGGGCGGGGATGATGATCCGTCACGGCGGGGGCCCGCGCGGCGGTGTCGCCCGGTCCGTGAAGAAGATGCGCGGCTATCTCGCCGACCTGATCCACCGCAAGCGCGAAGCCCCCGGCGACGACCTCATCTCGGGACTCATCAAGGCGTCCGACCACGGGGAGCACCTCACCGAGAACGAGGCCGCGGCGATGGCCTTCATCCTTCTCTTCGCCGGGTTCGAGACCACGGTGAACCTCATCGGGAACGGCATGTACGCGCTGCTGCGCAATCCGGGGCAGCGGCGGCGGCTCCAGGAATCGCTGGCCGCCGGTGAGACCGGCCTGCTCGCCACCGGTGTCGAGGAACTGCTCCGCTACGACGGACCGGTCGAACTCGCCACCTGGCGGTACGCGACCGAGCCGCTGACGCTCGGCGGCCGGGACATCGCCGCCGGGGACCCCGTCCTCGTCGTGCTCGCCGCCGCGGACCGCGACCCGGAGCGGTTCGCGGAGCCCGACACCCTCGATCTCGCCCGGCGCGACAACCAGCACCTCGGGTACGGACACGGCATCCACTACTGCCTGGGGGCGCCGCTCGCGCGGCTGGAGGGGCAGACGGCCCTCGCGACCGTCCTCAGCCGGCTGCCCGACTTGCGGCTTGCGGTCGATCCGTCGGAATTGCGGTGGCGTGGGGGGCTCATCATGCGCGGATTGCGCACTCTGCCCGTTGAATTCACCCCTCGTTGAATCTGACGGTCAGTCAAGACTGTGACTTTTACGTGATCTCCGCTGCATCGACTTGTGACTGAGGTTGGAGTGCGGCTACGTTCACCCCGACTCCGGGTCATCGAGGTTTCAACCGCCACGACAACCTGAGGAGTTTTCTGTAGTCACACGGAAGGCACACCGCATGCTGTCCGGGAACGGCCGACACCGCCGACCTCGTCAGGCCCCCGCTCTCATCGTCGCGGCAGGGGTGACCGGATCGGCCATCGCCATCCCGCTGCTCGGCGCGGGGTCCGCCTCCGCCGCCGACACCGCCACCTGGAACCGCGTCGCCGACTGCGAGAGCGGCGGCGACTGGAGCGCCAACCTCGGCAACGGTTACTACGGCGGTCTGCAGATGTCCCAGGAGACCTGGGAGGCGTACGGCGGCACCGCCTACGCGCCGCGCCCCGACCTCGCCGACCGCTCCCAGCAGATCTCCGTCGCCGAGATGGTGCTCGCCGCCCAGGGTGCCGCCGCCTGGCAGAGCTGCGCCGCCATCACGGGTCTGGCCGCCGGTGACTCCGAGCCCGCCGGTACCCCGTCCGTCGATCCGCTGGGCGACCTCGTGAAGGACCCGTCGTTCGGCGACGGGGCCGACGTCTCGCCCGAGCCGGACGCCGGGAGCTCCTCGCCCGCCGGGGCCGAGCCGGCCGGTGGCGGGTCCCCGTCCGAGCCGTCCGGATCGCCGTCGGAGTCGTCCGAGCCCTCGGAGGCGGCCGGCTCCGCCGGAGGCTCCGGCGGGAACGCCGGGGCGTCCGGCGCCGCCGCCGCGGAGTCGGGCTCCGGCAAGCACCGGGGCAACCCCGCCACCGAAGGGGATGAGCCGGGCAATTCGGGCGATGAGCGTGAATCAGGTCGTCATGCCTCACGGGGTGACGGATCGGCACGAGACGGCGCCACCACGGGAGATGAGTACGTCGTCCGCACCGGCGACAACCTCTCGTCGATCGCCGAAGCGAACCAGGTGCCCGGCGGCTGGCCCGCCCTCTACGAGGCGAACCGGGAGGTCGTCGGCTCCGACGAGGACCTCATCCTGCCTGGCCAGAGCCTCGATCTGGCCCTGGGGAAGGGGCAGTTGAAGGAGTAGTTCGGGTGCTTATGTCCGGTTCTGCGTGAGTGAGACAAGCGTCTCTTCCGGTCAACCGGCGCCGCTCGGCGGTCAACTCCGGCCATCACGGCTCTCACCTGCGAAAACGGACATGTTGCCCCATCAGATTTGGGCGATTTCTCCCCGATGTTCGTCTTTGAACATCGGGGAGACGTGTGTCTACGGTCTGAACCGCTCGCAACGCGGGCCCCGTCGACCGCACGCCGAATCCTGCCGGCGGCCGTCGGGAACAGTCGTCGCGCAAGCGCCGAAGGCAGGAGCGGGGGACCCAAGGTAAGTGCCGGACAGACCCGATGAGGGCTGCCCGGCTAGGGGTGGAGCCGTGCGTTCGCGCACGGCCGGGCACCACATCGGCCCGAACCCGACAGCTCACCTCGCAGGCGTCGGTGAGGAGAACTTCGATGCTGCTTTCCGGCAAGGGCAAGCACCGTCGCCCGACGGTCTTCCAGCGGTCCACCCGTGTCGCCACGCTCGCCGGTGTCACCGGCGTCGCCATCGCCGCCCCGCTGATGGCCTCGGGCACCGCGTCCGCCGCCACCGCCTCCGAGTGGGACGCCGTCGCCCAGTGCGAGTCCGGCGGCAACTGGTCGATCAACACCGGCAACGGCTACTACGGCGGGCTGCAGTTCTCGGCCTCGACCTGGGCCGCCTACGGGGGCACCGCGTTCGCCGCCACCGCCGACCGGGCCAGCAAGTCGCAGCAGATCCAGGTCGCCGAGAAGGTCCTGGCGGGCCAGGGCAAGGGTGCCTGGCCGAACTGCGGCACGGGCCTGTCGAACGCCGCGTACGACGGCGCCGCCCCGGCCGCCCCGAAGGCCGCCGAGCCGAAGGCCAAGCCGGCGGCCCCGAAGCGGGCCGAAGCCCCGACCAGCCGCTCCGAGCGCGCGGCCGCCCCGGTCAAGAAGGGCGACGGCGAGTACACGGTCAAGGCCGGCGACACCCTCAGCAGGATCGCCGAGGCCGAGAAGGTCAAGGGCGGCTGGAAGAAGCTGTTCGAGCTCAACAAGGACGTCGTCGACGACGCGAACGTCATCCACCCCGGCCAGAAGCTCCACCTGAGCTGACGCTCGGCCCCGGGGACCCCGCGGTCCCCGGGGGTGGCCGTCGCCCGGTGGTCCCGGCGGACCACCGGGCGGCGCACCCCCCTCCCCGGCCCCCGGCCCGGTGCGGCATCCCCCTGCTCCCCGCGGTCCCGCGGGTACGGAGAGGTCCCCGGCTCGGGGGTTTTGTCCGTCCGGTCCGCTTTTTCGTCCCACGGGGCGGGCATCTGCCGGACGACGCCCCCCAGGCGGTTAGGCTCTTGCCGCAAGGCCAAAGGGACCCTGCACCGACACGGCTCCGCTTGTGTCACCTCACGCGTCACATCCCAGAAGGAGATGCTCGTGCCGTCCATCGACGTCGTCGTAGCCCGGGAAATCCTGGACTCCCGAGGCAACCCCACGGTCGAGGTCGAGGTCGGCCTCGACGACGGCAGCACCGGCCGTGCTGCCGTTCCGTCCGGTGCGTCCACCGGCGCCTTCGAGGCCCTCGAGCTCCGCGACGGTGACCCGAACCGCTACCTGGGCAAGGGTGTGGAGAAGGCCGTCCTCGCCGTCATCGAGCAGATCGGCCCCGAGCTCGTCGGCTACGACGCGACCGAGCAGCGCCTGATCGACCAGGCGATGTTCGACCTCGACGCCACCCCGGACAAGTCCTCCCTCGGCGCCAACGCGATCCTCGGCGTCTCCCTCGCCGTCGCGCACGCCGCCTCCGAGGCGTCCGACCTGCCGCTGTTCCGCTACCTCGGCGGTCCGAACGCGCACCTGCTGCCCGTTCCGATGATGAACATCCTGAACGGCGGCTCGCACGCCGACTCCAACGTGGACATCCAGGAGTTCATGATCGCGCCCATCGGCGCCGAGTCCTTCTCCGAGGCCCTGCGCTGGGGCACCGAGGTGTACCACACCCTGAAGAAGGTGCTGAAGGAGAAGGGGCTCTCCACCGGCCTCGGCGACGAGGGCGGCTTCGCGCCGAACCTGGGCTCCAACCGCGAGGCCCTCGACCTCATCCTCGAGGCGATCAAGAAGGCCGGCTACACGCCCGGCAAGGACATCGCGCTCGCGCTCGACGTCGCCGCCTCCGAGTTCTACAAGGACGGCGCCTACGAGTTCGAGGGCAAGGCCCGCTCGGCCGCCGAGATGACCGAGTACTACGAGGAGCTCGTCTCCGCCTACCCGCTGGTCTCCATCGAGGACCCGCTGTTCGAGGACGATTGGGACGGCTGGAAGACGATCACCGACAAGCTCGGCGCCAAGGTCCAGCTGGTCGGCGACGACCTGTTCGTGACCAACCCCGAGCGTCTCGCCCGCGGCATCGACGAGGCCGCCGCCAACGCCCTCCTGGTCAAGGTCAACCAGATCGGTTCGCTGACCGAGACCCTCGACGCCGTCGAGCTGGCCCAGCGCAACGGCTTCAAGTGCATGATGTCCCACCGGTCCGGCGAGACCGAGGACGTCACCATCGCCGACTTGGCCGTCGCCACCAACTGCGGCCAGATCAAGACCGGTGCCCCGGCCCGTTCCGAGCGCGTCGCCAAGTACAACCAGCTCCTGCGCATCGAGGAGATCCTCGACGACGCCGCGGTGTACGCCGGCCGCAGCGCGTTCCCGCGCTTCAAGGGCTGAGTCCGGACGACTCCGCCGGGCACCGGCTCCGGCGGGGTCGCGGGTTGCGTACGTCCCCGCACACGGTCCCGTACCGTGTGCGGGGACGTACGCACGTGAAGGGGAGGCGCACTGATGGCCCGGGACCGGTTCTCCACCGCGACCAGGCTGCGGCTGCTCGGTGAGCAGACCGCCGCCCGCGTCTACCGTTCGCAGACCCGCCGCCAGGCCCGCCGCTCCCGGCTCACCGGCCGGGCCGCCTTCCTCGCCCTCGTCGTATGCTCGATGATCGTCGCGCTCGCCTATCCGATGCGGGCGTACGTGTCGCAGCAGAACGAGATCGCCGAGCAGCAGCGGCTCGCCGCCGCGGCCCGGGAACGGGTGGAGCGGCTGCGCGACGAGAAGGCCCGCCTCCAGGACGACGCGTACGTCATGCGGCTGGCCCGTGAGCACCTGCACATGGTCCTGCCCGGCGAGACCGGGTACATCGTGGTCGACCCGCGGGCGGCCCGGAAGCCCCGTGCCGAGGACGCCGGTGTCGGCCGTCCCTGGTACTCGAACGTCTGGGACGGCGTGGACCGCGCCGACGCGCGACGCTAGCCAAGACACGGAACCGACGAAGAGACATACACATCCCATGGACACGCCACCGCCTACCACCGCGCCCACCCCGCCCACCGCGGAGGACATCGCCGCGTTCGAGGAGCAGCTCGGCCGCCCGCCGCGCGGTCTGCGGGCCATCGCCCACCGCTGCCCCTGCGGCCGGCCCGACGTGGTCGAGACGGCACCGCGGCTGGAGGACGGCACGCCCTTCCCGACGCTGTACTACCTGACCTGTCCGCGTGCGGCCTCGGCCATCGGCACGCTGGAGGCGAACGGCGTCATGAAGGAGATGACCGAGCGCCTGCAGGGCGATCCCGAGCTGGCGGCGGCGTACCGCGCGGCGCACGAGGACTACATCCGGCGCCGGGACGAGATCGAGGAACTGAAGAACTTCCCGAGCGCCGGCGGCATGCCGGACCGGGTGAAGTGCCTGCACGTCCTGGTCGCCCACTCGCTCGCGGCCGGCCCCGGGGTGAACCCCCTGGGCGACGAGGCCATCGCGATGCTCCCGGAGTGGTGGGCGAAGGGCCCGTGCGTGACCGCCGGAGCGGGGGGCTGCGCGGCCCCCGGCGCGGGCGGGGGCGCGAACACGGGTGCGGAGGACGGCGCGTGACCCGCGTCGCCGCCGTCGACTGCGGCACGAACTCGATCCGTCTGCTCATCGCCGACGTGGACGCCTCCACCGGTGAACTGACCGAACTGGACCGACGGATGACCGTCGTCCGGCTCGGGCAGGGCGTCGACCGCACCGGCCGGCTCGCCCCCGAGGCCCTGGAGCGCACCTTCGCGGCCTGCCGGGAGTACGCGGGGATCATCAAGGAGCACGGGGCGGAGAGGATCCGCTTCGTGGCGACCTCCGCCTCCCGGGACGCGGAGAACCGCGACGAGTTCGTGGACGGCGTCGTCGGCATCCTCGGGGTCGAGCCCGAGGTGATCACCGGCGACCAGGAGGCCGAGTTCTCCTTCACCGGCGCCACCAGGGAACTGCCGGGCCACGAGGAGCGGCTCGTCGTGGACATCGGCGGCGGCTCGACCGAGTTCGTCATCGGCCGCGGGCACGTCGAGGCGGCCCGCTCCGTCGACATCGGCTGTGTCCGGCTGACCGAGCGTCATGTGCGCAGCGACCCGCCGGAGCCGGAGGAGATCGCTGCCGTCCGCGCGGACATCGAGGCGGCGCTGGACCTGGCGGAGGAGGTCGTGCCCGTGCGCGAGGCGGGCATCCTGGTCGGCCTGGCCGGCTCGGTGACCACCGTCGCCGGGATCGCCCTGGGCCTCGACGCGTACGACTCCGAGGCGATCCACCACTCCCGCGTCTCCCGGGACCGGGTCGCGGAGATCACCGAGCGGCTGATCCGGTCCACCCACGACGAGCGCGCCGCGATCCCGGTCATGCACCCGGGACGGGTGGACGTGATCATGGCGGGGGCCCTGGTGCTGCTCGCGATCATGGACCGGGCCGGGGTGCCGGAGGTCGTCGTCTCGGAGCACGACATCCTCGACGGCATCGCGTGGAGTTGCGCGCCCACCGTGTGACCTTCGTGCGCGACCCTCGACGCCATCGCCTCCTCTCGCCCGAGCGCAGGGCCGCAGGGGGCGCGTCGGGGCTTTCGGGGGCGTTTTCCGGCCGTCGGCGCGCCCTCCGCGAGAAAGTTCGTGAAGTTCTTCACAAGGAAATGGGCCCGACCGGCCGTCGAAAGTGCCCCCAGAGGGCTCGCCGGGCCTGTTTTTGTGTCCAACTCGGCCCGTCGGCCCGCCCTCCGGCAGGTGACCGTCGTATTGCGTACACATGAAAAAGGGCCCCGGTTCACCTTGCGGGGGGAGCGTGGGGCCAGCTCAGCGGGCCTTCACAACGTCTCCCGTTACACCCGGGTTCCCGTGACGTGCCATGACCTCGGTCACGTGGGCGGCGGAGTGTAGCAGAGGGTCCCCCCATGCTTGTGAAGGGGCTCACGAGCACCCCCTCCGAGGGGGGTGGATACTCGATGGCATGAGCACCACGGAGCGTCCCAGGATCCTCGTAGTAGGCGGTGGGTACGTAGGCCTGTACGCAGCTCGTCGCATTCTGAAGAAGATGCGGTACGGGGAGGCGACCGTCACGGTCGTCGACCCGCGGTCGTACATGACGTACCAGCCCTTCCTCCCCGAAGCCGCCGCCGGCAGCATCTCGCCGCGGCACGTCGTCGTCCCGCTGCGACGTGTGCTGCCCAAGGCCGAGGTACTCACCGGCCGGGTCACCACCATCGATCAGGACCGCAAGGTCGCCACGGTCGCGCCGCTCGTCGGCGAGGCCTACGAGCTCCCCTTCGACTACCTGGTCATCGCGCTCGGCGCGGTCTCCCGCACCTTCCCGATCCCCGGCCTCGCCGAGCAGGGCATCGGCATGAAGGGCATCGAGGAGGCCATCGGCCTGCGCAACCACGTCCTCGAGCAGCTGGACAAGGCCGACTCCACCACCGACGAGGAGGTCCGCCGCAAGGCGCTGACCTTCGTCTTCGTCGGAGGCGGCTTCGCGGGCGCCGAGACCATAGGCGAGGTCGAGGACCTGGCCCGCGACGCGGTCAAGTACTACAAGAGCATCAAGCGCGAGGACATGCGCTTCGTCCTCGTCGACGCCGCGGACAAGATCCTTCCCGAGGTCGGCCCCAAGCTCGGCAAGTACGGCAAGGAGCACCTCGAGGCCCGCGGCATCGAGATCTACCTCAACACGTCCATGGACTCCTGCGTGGACGGCCACGTGGTGCTGAAGAACGGCCTCGAGGTCGACTCCAACACCATCGTCTGGACCGCCGGCGTGAAGCCGAACCCGGCCCTGGCCCGCTACGGCCTGCCGCTCGGCCCGCGCGGCCACGTGGACACCCAGCCGACGCTCCAGGTCCAGGGCACGGACTACATCTGGGCCGCGGGCGACAACGCCCAGGTGCCGGACATCGCCGCCCGCAAGGCCGGTGTCGAGAACGCCTGGTGCCCGCCGAACGCCCAGCACGCGCTGCGTCAGGCGAAGGTCCTCGGCGACAACGTGATCTCCGGTATGCGGGGCTTCCCGCAGAAGGAGTACAGCCACGCCAACAAGGGTGCGGTCGCCGGTCTCGGCCTGCACAAGGGCGTCGCGATGATCGTCATGGGCAAGATCAAGATCAAGCTCAAGGGCCGGCTGGCCTGGTACATGCACCGTGGCTACCACGGCATGGCGATGCCGACCTGGAACCGCAAGATCCGCGTCTTCGCCGACTGGACCCTCGCGATGTTCCTCAAGCGCGAGGTCGTCTCGCTGGGCGCGATCGAGTCGCCGCGCGAGGAGTTCTACGAGGCCGCCAAGCCGGCCCCGGCGGTGGCCCAGCCCGCCCCGGAGAAGGCCAAGGCGTCCTGATTCCCCCGCTGTAGTACCCCCCCGAAGGGGCCGTCCGCCATCCGTGGTGCGGACGGCCCCTTCGGCGTACTTTGGGCACGCTCCGTACGGGGAAGTTGTCTGTTTTGCCGTCCATTTGCCCACCAGGGGGACTGCGTCCGCACGTCGAGGGTGTTTACGTGGTGTTGGGCATTTCCGTCAAACAGCGATCACGGAGGTGTGCGCCATGGCCGATGCCGCTTCGCGGCTCACCGCTCTCGCCGAGGAACTGCTGGGGGCACCGCCCCCGGTCCGCCTCAGGGCCTGGGACGGAAGCGAGTCCGGTCCCGCCGAGGGCCCGGTCCTCGTCGTCCGGCACCCACGCGCCCTGCGCAGGCTGCTGTGGAAGCCCGGCGAACTCGGCCTGGCCCGCGGCTGGGTGGCCGGGGAGATCGACGTCGAGGGCGATCTGTACGAGGCCCTGGGGGCACTCGCGGGGCTGATCTGGGAGCGTTCCGAGCCCGGCCCCGGGCTGCGCTCACTGGGCGATCCACGGGTCCGCTCGGCCGTCCGGGAGCTGGTCGCCCTCGCCGGGCCCCGCTCCTGGCTGCCGGTGCCGCCGCCCGCGGAGGAGATCGCGGGCCGCCGGGGCCCGCTGCACACGAGGTCGCGCGACCGGCAGGCGATCAGCCACCACTACGACGTCGGCAACGCGTTCTACGAGCAGGTGCTCGGCCCCTCGATGGTCTACTCGTGCGCCTACTGGCAGGACGGGGGTTCGCTCGAGGACGCACAGCGCGACAAGCTCGACCTCGTCTGCCGCAAGCTCGCCCTGCGGGAAGGCGACCGGCTGCTGGACGTCGGCTGCGGCTGGGGCTCGATGGCGATCCACGCGGCCCGGGAGTACGGCGCCCGGGTCACCGGGGTCACGCTGTCGCGGGAGCAGGCCGCGTACGCCCGCAAGCGGATCGCCGAGGAGGGACTGACCGACCGCATCGAGATCCGGGTCCAGGACTACCGGGACGTCAAGGACGGTCCGTTCGACGCGATTTCGTCCATCGGCATGGCCGAGCACGTCGGCTCCGTCCGGTACCGGGAGTACGCCGACGTGCTCCACGGCCTGCTGAAGCCCGGCGGCAGACTCCTCAACCACCAGATCGCGCGCCGCCCCGAGCAGGACGAAGACGCCTACCGCGTGGACGACTTCATCGACGCGTACGTCTTCCCCGACGGAGAGCTGGCACCGCTCGGGCGGACCCTGTCCATCCTGGAGGAGGCCGGTTTCGAGGCCCGCGACGTCGAGTCCCTCCGCGAGCACTACGCCCTCACCCTGCGCGCCTGGGTGGCGAACCTCGAGTCCGACCGGAAGCGGGCGGTGCGTCACTCCTCGCCGGGCCGTATGCGGATCTGGCGGCTCTACATGGCCGCGTCGGCCGTCGCCTTCGAGCGCAACAGGATCGGGGTCAACCAGATCCTGGCGGTGAAGAGCCGGGACGGCGGGGACTCGGGCATGCCGCTGAGGGCACGCAGATGGACGGAGGCGGGGGGCAGCTGAGACCGGGGGCCGGGGCGTTGCCCCGGCCCCGTACGCGCCCGGGCCGGGCCCCGTCACGGGGCCCGGCCCGGGCGCGTGTCCGTACCGTCCTCGGTGCGCTACTCGGTCTTGATCGCGGTCAGCATGTTCAGCCGCGCGGCGCTGCGGGCCGGCCACATCGCGGCGAGCACGCCCACCAGTCCCGCGAGCACCAGGAAGAGGCCGATGCGGTCCCAGGGCAGGACCAGGGCGTAACCCGGGATCTTGTCCCGGAAGGTCTCGCCGATCGCCCAGCCGAGGAACGAGCCGAGGCCGATGCCGACGACCGCGCCGAACAGGGAGATGACGACGGCCTCCAGGCGGACCATCCGCTTGACCCGGCGCCGGTCCAGACCGATCGCGCGCAGCATGCCGATCTCCTGCTGCCGCTCGAAGACGGACATCGCCAGGGTGTTGACCACCCCGAGCACCGCGATGATCAGAGCCATCGCGAGCAGGCCGTACATGATGTTCAGCATGGTGTTGATCATGCCGCCGAACTGGTCGCGGATGTCCTGCCGGTCCATCACCGCGATGGCGGGGTTGTCGCCCAGCGCGTCGATCAGGGCCTTCTCGTTCGCCTCGCTCTGGCCGCCGTCCGTCTTCACGAAGATCTCAGGGATGTACGGCTTCACCTCGTGCGGGTTGGCGACCTCGGTGCTCACCAGGACCGGCGAGAGGAACTCGCTGTCCTTGAAGACCGCGCCGACCTCCAGGCTGCCCTTCTTCTTGTCGTTGAAGGTGACGGGAAGGGTGTCGCCGACCTTCCAGCCCTTCTTCGTGGCCGTCTTCTCCGCGACCGCGATGCCCCCCTTCGCGAGGGTGTCCAGGCTGCCGTTCACGACCTCGACGTTCAGGAC
This sequence comes from Streptomyces sp. HUAS CB01, assembly GCF_030406905.1. Classification (NCBI taxonomy): domain Bacteria; kingdom Bacillati; phylum Actinomycetota; class Actinomycetes; order Kitasatosporales; family Streptomycetaceae; genus Streptomyces; species Streptomyces chengbuensis. The sequence goes on along the minus strand of NZ_CP129137.1, from coordinate 3,182,584 downwards.
CTTCTCGATGGCACCGGGCGTGACCGCCGACGCGGACGCGAAGTCGCCCTTCACCTCGAAGTACACGGCCTGCTGGGGGGAGACCGCCGAGACGCCCGGGGCCTTCTCCAGCGCGGCCAGCGCGGACTGGTCGAGGTCCCCGCCGTTGGCCATCGTGACCATGTAGTCGGCCTTGATGTTGTCCGTCGTCATCTTGTCGACGGCCCTGCCGACGGTGACGCCGAGGACGGAGAGGCCGGTGACCAGGGTCAGTCCGATCGCGAGTGCGGAGGCCGTGGCACCGGTGCGCCGCGGGTTGCGGACCGCGTTCCGCCCGGCGAGCTTGCCGGCCACGGAGAAGACGCCGACGAGCAGCGGCCGTACGAGGGCGATGACGGGCCGCGAGAGCTGCGGGATCAGCACGATCACGCCGATCAGCGCGAGGAAGGCGCCTGCCGCGATCAGCATCCGCCCGGTGTCGCCGGCGGCGGAGGCGCCCCAGACGATGCCGCCGCCGCCGAGACCCGTCAGGACGCTTCCGATGGAGTTGCGCAGCACCAGCGACTTGACGCTGGCCGCCGCGTGGACGCTGCCCATGGCCGCGACCGGCGGGATCTTCGCGGCCCGGCGTCCCGGCAGCCACGCGGCGAACATGGTGACGAGGACACCGACGGCGAACGCGGCGATCACCGGCGTCGCGGAGATCACGAGCGGCCCGTCCGGCACCTTCATGCCGAAGGCGGCCATTCCCGAGCGCAGACCCATCGTCAGCCCGATGCCGAGGACGAAGCCGACGGCCGAGGCCACGGCGCCGACGATCGCGGCCTCGATCAGCACCGAGCGGGTGATCTGCCGGCGGGAGGCGCCGACGGCCCGCATCAGGGCCAGCTCCCTGGTGCGCTGGGCGACCAGCATCGTGAAGGTGTTGGAGATCAGGAAGACGCCGACGAAGAGCGCGATGCCGGCGAAGCCGAGCAGGATCTGCTTGAGGGCGCCGAGCCCCTCCTCGATGTCCGCGGCCTGCTTGTCGGCGAGCGCCGTTCCGGTCTGCGCCTCGGCGTTCTCCGGCAGCAGCGGCTTCACCGCGTCGAGGATCCTCGCGTCGTCCGCGCCGGGTGCCGCGGTGACGGTGATGTCCCGGTAGTAGCCGGGCTTCAGATAGAGCTTCTGGGCCACGTCGGTGTCGAAGAGGACCAGGCTGCCGCCGGCGTTCACGGCACCGTCCCTGGTGGTGAAGACACCGCTGAGGGTGTACTCCTTCACCGGACCGTTGGTGGCGACGCGGACCCGGTCGCCGACCGCGTACTTGCCCGTGGCGGCGCTGTCGGCGTCCAGGGCGATCTGGTCGGCCTTCGCGGGACCGCTGCCGTCGGTGAAGGTGTAGGCGGGGTCCTTGCCGTCCTTGCCGGGGGCGAAGTTGGAGCCCTTGTTCGACCAGCCGACGCCGATCAGCCTGCCGTCGGGATCGGCGACCCCGGCGAAGCCGTCGACCCGGCCGTGGGCGGCGGCGACGCCGTCCAGCGCGGCCACCTTGCCGAGGGTCTTCTCGGAGAGGCCGGGCTCCTGCTCGGCGTCGTTCTCGTCGGCGTACGAGGTGACGGCCACGGCGACGTCGTCGTAGCTCTTGGCCGACTGGTTGCGGAAGGCGTTGGAGAGGGTGTCGGCGAAGACCAGGGTGCCGGAGACGAACGCCACGCCGAGCATCACGGCGAGCACGGTCATCAGCAGCCTGGCCTTGTGCGCGAGCACATTGCGCAAGGCGGTACGGAACATGGTGTGAGTCAGTCCTGAGGTGAGGGCCGGAAGTCTGCGGTGGAGCCGTGGGTCAGCTGGTCCGGCCCTTGGCGTCGAACTCCTTCATGCGGTCCAGGACGCCGTCGGCGCTCGGGGCGATCATCTCGTCCACGATCCGGCCGTCGGCGAGGAAGATGACGCGGTCCGCGTACGAGGCCGCCACCGGGTCGTGCGTCACCATCACGACGGTCTGGCCCAGTTCCCGTACCGAGTTGCGCAGGAAGCCCAGGACCTCGGCGCCGGACCGGGAGTCGAGGTTCCCGGTCGGCTCGTCGCCGAAGATGATCTCGGGGCGGGAGGCGAGCGCGCGGGCGACGGCGACGCGCTGCTGCTGGCCTCCGGACAGCTGGGTGGGCCGGTGGCCGAGGCGCCCGGAGAGTCCCACCATGTCGATGACGAGCTGCAGCCACTGCTGGTCGGGCTTGCGGCCGGCGATGTCCATGGGGAGCGTGATGTTCTCCAGGGCCGTCAGCGTCGGCAGCAGGTTGAAGGCCTGGAAGATGAAGCCGATCTTGTCGCGGCGCAGCTGGGTCAGCTGCTTGTCCTTGAGCGAGCCGAGCTCGGTCTCGCCGATCCGCACCGAACCGCCGCTGAAGCTGTCGAGGCCGGCGACGCAGTGCATCAGCGTCGACTTGCCGGAGCCGGACGGGCCCATGATCGCGGTGAACTCCCCCTGACGGAAGTCCACGGTGACCCGGTCGAGGGCGACCACCTGGGTCTCGCCCTCCCCGTAGACCTTGGACAGATCCATGGCGCGGGCGGCCACCGCGGTGGCGCGGGCGGCGGTGGGTGTGGTGGTCACGAGTCGGCTCTCCTGTCACGGCGTTCGTGGGGACCGCACCATCGTGCTGCCCGCGACCCCGCCGGATCGTCCGTCCCGGTGCCCGTTCCCGTGGCCCTCTCGGGTCTGACGGGGCGGCACCCCCGTCCTCCTTTGGTATGACGGCGCCCCCGGGGCCGCCTCCGGGTCCGGCGCGCGTTTCCCGGCCTCCGCCTGCGGGTTGTCCGGGGTGTGCCCGGGCGGCGACTTTCCGTCATTCCCACGGGTGGCACCGGGTCCGTGAGGAGCGCGTCTCGGCAGGTGCAAACAGCCGCTCACGGGGGCTGACGCACCCTCAGGCGTCAATAAAATAAGACAACATCGGGTCGGTGTTCCGCTGTTGGGGTGAGCCGTACGGATAGGCTCGTGTGCGAACGCAGAGCCGCGTAAGCAGGACCGCGCAACCAGCCCGGATGGTGGAATGCAGACACGGCGAGCTTAAACCTCGCTGGCCTTCGGGCCGTGCCGGTTCGAGTCCGGCTCCGGGCACGTTCATGCGTCTGCGGCGCGAGCGGCAATCATTGAATTCTTGAATGCTTGCTCGCGCCCGCGTGGCCGTCGGTGCGGCCGGACCGAAGCCGGCCCGTTCCCGCCGGCGCCTCCCCGACCCGCCAGGACTCCTGCCCGCTCCCTCCGCCGGTACTCCCCGGCAGCGCTTCCGGCGTGAACCTCGCCGACCCGGGAATGAGTGAGTCCATTCACTGGCTGTAGGGGAAGGAGAGAGAGCACGGCGGGGTCCGGAGCGACCGGTCAGTCACGATCGAGGAAAGATCCTCCTTCAGCACTAGTCCGAGGTCTTTGCCCCCGCATTACTCTTGTGTCAAGGCCGCGCAGGGCGGCCATGGAGGAGTGAGATGAGGAGCAGCAACCCGGTCTTCTCGCGACGGGGGTTCAGCCGCGACAACGGCTACGCGGGCTTCAACACCGCGCCGCAGGCCGGGGGCCCCGCAGTCGGCGGCAACCCGTACGCCCAGGGCGCGGGGAACCCGTACGCCACCAACCCCTACGCGCCCGCGGACGCCCAGCTGGGTGCCCCGCCGCAGGCGCCCGCCCGCACCAACGTGATGACGATGGACGACGTCGTGGCGCGCACCGCCATGACGCTCGGCACCGTCGTGCTCACGGCGATCCTGTCGTGGGTGCTCCTGCCCGTCGACCCGGCCAACATCGGCAAGTCGTACGGCATCGCCATCGGCGCCGCGCTGGTGGCGCTGGTGCTCGGGCTCGTCCAGTCCTTCAAGCGCAAGCCGTCGCCCGCGCTGATCCTCGCCTACGCGGCGTTCGAGGGTGTCTTCCTCGGTGTGATCTCCAGCGCGGTCTCCACCTACATCGCGGACGGCGTGGTCGCCCAGGCCGTGCTCGGCACGATGGCGGTCTTCGCCGGTGTGCTGTTCGCGTACAAGATGCGCTGGATCCGCGTCACCCGCCGTTTCTACGGCTTCGTGATGGCGGCCGCGATGGGCTTCCTGCTGCTGATGGCCGTCAACCTGCTGTTCGCCGTCTTCGGCGGCGGCGACGGGCTCGGCTTCCGCAGCGGTGGCCTCGGCATCCTGTTCGGTGTCATCGGCATCATCCTCGGTGCCTGCTTCCTCGCCCTGGACTTCAAGCAGGTCGAGGACGGCATCAACTACGGCGCTCCCCGCGAGGAGTCCTGGCTGGCCGCCTTCGGCCTCACCATGACCCTGGTGTGGATCTACCTGGAGATGCTGCGTCTGCTGTCGATCCTGCAGGGCGACGACTGACGCCCGGGCGGCCGCACGGCCGTCCGGTGAACCGACGAAGGGCCCGCCCGGCATCCGCCGGGCGGGCCCTTCGCTCGTCCTCGAGCCGGTTCCGCCAGGCCGTGCCGCGGCCTGGCAACCCGACCTAGAGCAGCTTGCGGGCCGCCCTCCTCAGGTCGTACTCATGGATGATCGCTTTCGCATGGCCGTACGCGAGATTGTGTTCGCTCCGGAGCCAGCTGACCTTCTCCTCGAAACGGAACAGGGACGGTCCTTCGTCGACGGTGCGAAGCCAGTCGGCGACTTCACGACCGGTGCAGTGAGGGATGCGGGAGAGCAGGTTGCGATGGGTCTCTTCGGAGAAGACTTGGGACATCGGCGCCTCCGGACGCATTGCGCGTGTGGTCCTTCACGTCACCGTGCCTGAGTGTTCGCGTATTGGCAACAGTCCCGTACCGGCGCATAGGGTCGCGTCGTGCTTGATACGACACCTCTGACGGCGGCCGTGGAGCGGTTCGCCGACCGGCTGCGGGCGGCCCCGCAGAGCCGGCTCCGGCGCGGGGCCGCGGCGGAAGGCCTGGCACTGGCCAGGGAGTTGGCGGTGCGCGCCCAGCGCATCGAGACGCCCGGGCGGCAGCCGTGGATCATGCCCGACGCGGGCGTCTTCGCGGTCGCGGACCAATTGGTGGTCGCCGGGACGGATTTGGCCGAAGCCGTACGCACGGGAACGGCCTCGCCGGAGGAACTGGACGAGGCCGTGGAACTGGTCGAGGCGGCGGCGCGGCGGGCGGGGCTCTGACGGCGCCCCGATGGGGCCCTGGGGCCGGGGCGCGGGCCCCTGGCCGGGCGGGGCTCAGAGCGAGGCGATGACGCGGTCGGCGAGGATGTAGACGTTCTCCCCGCCGCCGCAGCAGAACGTCAGGGCGTACGCACCGGAGACGCCCGAGCCGCCGAGCAGGACCGGCGTCCGGCCTGCGCGCAGCGCCTCCGCGAGCTGTTCCGCGGTCTCGCGGTGCCCCGGGGTCATGCAGAGGGTCGTGCCGTCGGCGAACACGTACACGTCGAGGGTCCCCAGCGGGCCCGGCCGTACGTCGGTGAGGGCGGTCGCGGTCTCCGCGAGCTCCTCCAGCCGCGCCACGGTGCGCTCGTGGTCGGTCACGACCGGTGTCTGCACCGGGACGAAGTCGGGGTGCGAAGGGTGCCGCCGGCGGGCCGCGGCCAGCTCGGGGGAGTCCTCCGCGAACTCGGCCGGCGGCTCGGTCAGGTCCGCCGGCTCCGCGAGCTCGTCGAGCGCCTCCGCCGCCTCCAGGTCCATGGCCTCCAGCCCGGCGAAGTCGGCCTGCCGCGGCACGTAGAGCGGACCGTCCTCGCCGAGGTCCGCCAGCCCGCCCAGCATCGACAGCGGCGACTCACCGGCGTAGAGCGGTGCGTCGGCGGCCTCGCGGGCCTCCTGCGCGGCCCAGAACGCGCGCGCCTCGGCCAGTTCGCGCTCGCGCTCCTCGGCCAGGGCCTCGGCGACGGCGGCGCGTATCTCGGCGGCGGGTGCGGTGCGGGCCTGCGGCACGGTGCCCAAGGGGCCGCTGCCGTGACGGCTCACGGCGGCCAGCTCCGAACGCAGGGCGGTGACCTGCTTGCGCAGCCCGAGAACGGTGTGCAGGGCAGCGGCGCCCACGGCCGTGGCAGCGGCCGTGGTCAGCAGCAGGGCGAGGGACATGGCGCTCACTGACGTACTCCCGGTTCTGAGGATTCCCCGACTTACTACATCAGCTTGTCGTGAGCCCACACCTGGTGTCAGTGCAATACGTCACGAAAGGGACAGGACTTTGGGCCGGGTGTTTACCTGCGTGACGCCCGTGACCTGGGCAAACGCCAGTCGGCGGGAGATAGGTCACATCCTGGGGGAGATTAGGTCACGGCTGGGAGACGGCAAGGTTGAGCAAGCGGTTGCCGAGGGATGGGGAGGGGTTTCGCGTTCCCCTCCCGGCACGTTCCGCGGGACGGCGGGTCCGCGTGCGCGCGGGGGCCCTGACCTCGCACGGACCCCGCGCAGGGCGGGACGTCGCGCACGGGCGCGACGCCCCGCACCGGGCGGAGCCCGGGCGCCGGTGTCCTCAGCTGAGACGCTCGATGACCATCGCCATGCCCTGGCCGCCGCCGACGCACATCGTCTCCAGACCGAACTGCTTGTCGTGGAACTGGAGCGAGTTGATCAGCGTGCCGGTGATGCGCGCGCCGGTCATGCCGAAGGGGTGGCCGACCGCGATCGCGCCGCCGTTGACGTTCAGCTTCTCGAGCGGGATGCCCAGTTCCCGGTAGGACGGGATGACCTGGGCCGCGAAGGCCTCGTTGATCTCGACCAGGTCGATGTCGTCGATGGTCAGCCCGGCGCGTCCGAGCGCCTGCTTGCTCGCCTCGACCGGGCCGAGGCCCATGATCTCGGGGGAGAGACCGGAGACACCGGTCGACACGATGCGGGCGAGCGGGGTCAGACCCAGCTCGCGGGCCTTGGTGTCGGACATGATGACCAGCGCCGCGGCGCCGTCGTTCAGCGGGCAGCAGTTGCCCGCGGTCACCAGGCCGTCGGGGCGGAAGACCGGCTTCAGGCCCTGGACGCCCTCCAGGGTCACGCCGGCGCGCGGGCCGTCGTCCTTGCCCACGACCGTGCCGTCGGGGGTCGTCACCGGGGTGATCTCACGCTCCCAGAAGCCGTTCTTGATGGCTTCCTCGGCGAGGTTCTGGGACCGCACGCCGAACTCGTCCATGTCCTGGCGGGTGACGCCCTTGAGGCGCGCCAGGTTCTCCGCGGTCTGGCCCATCGCGATGTACGCGTCCGGGACCAGCCCGTCCTCGCGGGGGTCGTGCCAGCTCGTGCCCTCCTGCGCGGCCACGGCGGCGGTGCGGGCCTCGGCCTCGGCGAAGAAGGGGTTGTGCGTGTCGGGGAGGCTGTCGGAGTTGCCCTTCGCGAACCGGGAGACCATCTCGACGCCGGCCGAGATGAAGACGTCGCCCTCGCCGGCCTTGATGGCGTGCAGCGCCATGCGGGAGGTCTGCAGCGACGACGAGCAGTAGCGGGTGATGGTGCAGCCGGGCAGGTGGTCCATGCCCATCTGTACGGCGACGATGCGGCCGAGGTTGTTGCCCTGCTCGCCGCCGGGCAGGCCGCAGCCGAGCATCAGGTCGTCGATGTCCTTCGGGTCCAGCTCGGGGACCTTGGCGAGCGCGGCCTGGATGATCGTCGCGGTCAGGTCGTCCGGCCGCAGGTCCTTCAGCGAGCCCTTGAAGGCCCGTCCGATGGGGGAGCGGGCGGCAGAGACGATTACGGCTTCGGGCATCACGGCTCCAGACAGAAGGGTGCGTGGGGGCGTCTGATGGGGAAGTTACCCCTACGTATCGCGCGGGTCACCGTACGGACCGTGTGATGCGGGCCTCTTTTCTAAGCGCTCGCTTACGGCAGGAGTCGCCGCGGGGAGGGGACCCGGACCCGCAGGCGCGGATCCGGGCCGGGTCGGGCGCGGGGGCCGCGCCCTCACTCCGCTGCTCGTCCCCGCACCTCCGCGGCCGGGGCTCCCGAGGGTGTGGGCTCCGTCGGGACCGGCAGGCGGCGGCGCCTGCGGTGCTTGAGCAGGGCCCATGGGGCGCGGGCGCCCGTGACCTCGGTGCCGGCCTCGCTCGCCGCCTCCGCCGCGGCCTTGGCGACCGGCAGCATGCCCTCGCGGCGGTCTGCGTCCAGCCTGTCCGTCTCCGGCCACAGGCCGAGCGCCGCGCACAGCGTCGGCAGGACCGCCATCGCCGCCGTGGCGTACCCCTCCGCCGAGGGGTGGTAGTTGTCCGGGCCGAACAGCTCGCGGGGGTTCGCCGCGAACTCCGGGCCCAGCAGGTCGCCCAGCGAGACGGTACGACCGCCCTGCTCCACCGCGCCGATCGTCTGCGCCGCCGCGAGCTGCCGGGAGACCCGGCGGGCGAGCCAGCGCAGCGGCTGGTACACCGGCTCGATGGTGCCGAGATCCGGGCAGGTGCCCACCACCACCTCCGCGCCCGCCGTCCGCAGCCGCCGCACCGCGGCCGACAGGTACCGCACCGACTGCGTCGGGGGCATCCGGTGCGTCACGTCGTTCGCCCCGATCATGATCACGCAGACGTCCGGCACCCGGGACGGGTCCCGCAGGGCCAGACCCACCTGCCGTTCCAGGTCGTCGGAGCGCGCACCGGGCTGGGCCACGTTCATCAGCTCCACCGGGCGCTCGGCCACGGCCGCGAGGCCCGAGGCGAGCAGCGCCCCCGGCGTCTGTCCCGCCCGGCGCACGCCCTGCCCGGCGGCCGTCGAGTCCCCCAGCAGGACCAGCCGCAGCGGCCCGGAGAGCCCGAAGGCCGTGCCGTAGATGCCGTCCGCCCCCGGGGGAAAGGGTGCCGTGCCGCCCCCCACCGATCTTTTTGCCAGCTGCACCTCGGCCAGCAGAAGAGTCACCGCCGCAGCTCCGAGCAGACCGATCCCGCCGCCGCCGTATGCCGCGCCCGCCGCGATGCGCCGCGCCACCCTCGCCCTCGACACAGTCCCAGCCACCTCCTCGTAGCCGTGCAGTCGTCCATGAGCTAACTGCCCCGTAACGGCCGTCGCCCAATCTCGCGCCGAATGCGCATACGCTGACGGAACCACTACGGAGATCCCGGAGACTTACGGTGCAATTCCACGACTCGATGATCAGTCTGGTTGGCAATACCCCGCTGTTGAAGCTGAACAGCGTGACCGCGGGCATTCAGGCGACCGTCCTCGCCAAGGTCGAGTACTTCAACCCCGGCGGGTCGGTGAAGGACCGCATCGCCCTGCGCATGATCGAGGCCGCCGAGCAGAGCGGTGAGCTCCAGCCGGGCGGCACGATCGTCGAGCCGACGAGCGGCAACACCGGCGTCGGGCTTGCCATCGTGGCCCAGCAGAAGGGCTACAAGTGCATCTTCGTCTGCCCGGACAAGGTGTCCACGGACAAGATCAATGTGCTGCGCGCCTACGGGGCCGAGGTCGTCGTCTGCCCCACGGCGGTCGACCCGGAGCACCCGGACTCGTACTACAACGTCTCGGACCGGCTGGTGCGCGAGACGCCGGGCGCCTGGAAGCCGGACCAGTACTCGAACCCGAACAACCCGCGTTCGCACTACGAGACGACCGGTCCCGAGCTGTGGGAACAGACTGAGGGGAAAATCACCCATTTCGTGGCCGGGATCGGCACCGGAGGCACCATCTCCGGCACCGGCAACTACCTGAAGGAGATCAGCGGCGGCACGGTGCGCGTCGTCGGCGCGGACCCGGAGGGCTCCGTCTACTCCGGCGGCTCCGGCCGGCCGTACCTGGTCGAGGGCGTCGGTGAGGACTTCTGGCCCACCGCCTACGACCCGAACGTCACCGACGAGATCATCGCCGTGTCCGACAAGGACTCGTTCCAGATGACGCGCCGCCTCGCCAAGGAGGAGGGCCTCCTGGTCGGCGGCTCCTGCGGCATGGCCGTCGTCGCCGCGCTGCGTGTGGCCGAGGGGCTCGGCCCGGACGACGTCGTGGTCGTGCTCCTGCCGGACAGCGGACGCGGCTATCTGTCGAAGATCTTCAACGACGAGTGGATGAACGACTACGGCTTCCTGGAGCAGGCCGGCGACCAGCCGCGGGTCGCCGACGTGCTGAAGCACAAGGAGGGGGCGCTGCCGTCCCTCGTGCACATGCACCCGGAGGAGACCGTCGGTCAGGCCATCGAGGTGCTGCGCGAGTACGGCGTCTCCCAGATGCCGATCGTGAAGCCGGGCGCCGGCCACCCGGACGTCATGGCCGCCGAGGTCATCGGCTCCGTGGTGGAGCGGGAGCTGCTGGACGCGCTCTTCACGCAGCGCGCCTCGCTGAACGACCCGCTGGAGAAGCACATGAGCGACCCGCTTCCCCAGGTCGGCTCGGGTGAGCCGGTCGGCGACCTGATGTCCGTGCTCGGTTCCGCCGACGCGGCGATCGTGCTGGTCGAGGGCAAGCCCACCGGCGTGGTGAGCCGCCAGGACCTGCTGTCGTTCCTGGCGATGTCCGGGAAGTAGCCGGGACGGCGGGTCCCCGCGCGGAACGTGTGCGCGGGGACCGCCGCACCCCCGTGACCGGGGGGCGGGACGACGGCGGTCCCCGCGAGGGACGCGGTCCGGGTCAGGGCCGGGCTCACGTCCGGGCGTCCATGGAGGTCCGGGAGCCGCTCCGGAGGTCCTTGACGCCGACACCCCTCAATGTGCCGGACGCGTGTTAAGCGAGTGCTGCGCCGACGTGTCGCGCTCGTACCACTTCCGCGAAGCTCCGTGGGCGGCCCGCCCGGCCGGCCGCCCGGGCCCGCGGACGGTCACCGCTCCGCGCCGCCCGGGCCGGCGGACGGTCGGTCCTTCCGGTCGGATCCCGCGCCGGGCCTCCGTGGCAGGTGACCGGTCACTCCTCCCAGTCGGATCCCGCGCCCGCCGTCGCCTTCTCCTGCCTGCCGAGGCTCCGGCCGCGGAAGGCGTGCACGGCGTTGACGCCCACGATGCCGCCCCAGGTGACGAACAGGCCCTCGATGCCGGCGTTCACGACGCTGATCGCCGAGAGCGGGACGGCGAGGACGAGCGTGATGATCGCGAGGCCGTGGCGCTCGCCGAAGTTCTCCCCGAAGCGCTCCGGCCGGGCGCCGCCGCGCGCCTCGCTCATCCGCCGTTCGGCGAGATGGCGCCGGACCCTGCGGTCGACGGTGGCGTCCAGACGCTGCTCGACCTTCTCCAGGAAGGACTCGATGAGCGCCGGCTCGTACTCCGTGCCCAGCTCGTGGCGGGCGCGGAGGGTGGCGTCGAGCTCCTTCGTGAGCTCGGGGTCGCGGGCTTCCATGGGCACAGCGTAAGGAGCCGCCGAGGGCGTGTCGGTGGGGCTTGCCCCCCTCTTCGGGCTCGGGTCCACCGGCGGGTTCGGGGCGGCCCGGGTCCCGGCGGGGTCGCGGGGCGCCGCTTGCCCGCTCTGTATATGGTCATGCAGAGTTAAAGGTGACTGAATAGCCGGTGTGCCGAAGTTCTCGGTGATCTTCGTGTCCGTTCCGCCTCCCCGCGCCGGGCTCGCGCGGTACTGTCCCGGGCGTCCGGGAGCGGGCCGGCACCTCCGGCGCGCCGGGCGAGACGAACTGGGGGACGGGACGGCATGAACGACACCAGCCCTGCCGCACGGCTGCAGCAGCTCTTCGAGGGCCACCGGCTCACCCCCACCCAACGCCGTATCGCCCACTGCATGGTGCGCAGGGCGCCCGACGTGCCGTTCCTGTCCAGCGTCGAGCTGGCCGAGCTCGCCGGGGTCAGCCAGCCCTCCGTCACCCGGTTCGCCGTCGCCCTCGGCTTCGACGGCTACCCGGCGCTGCGCAGGCATCTGCGCGAGGTGGCACCCGCCGAACCGGCGGAGAAGAGGCAGGAGTTCACCGAGTACCAGCAGGCCGTGCACGCCGAGATCGAGAATCTGCGCCATCTCGCCGAACTGCTCGCCGACCCGGGCCCCGTGGAACGCGCCGCCCGGCTGCTCGCCGCCTCCCGGCCGCTCCCCGTCCTCGGGCTGCGCGCGGCCTCCTCGCAGGCCCGAGGCTTCGCGTACTTCGCGGCCAAGGTCCACCCGGACGTCCGGCTGCTCGACGAGGGCGGCTCCCTGCTGGCCGACCGGATCGACGCCGCACGGCGGGCGGGTGCGACGGCGCTGCTCTGCTTCGCCCTGCCCCGCCACCCCAAAGAGGTCGTGGAGGCGCTCGCGTATGCGCGGGGGGCCGGGCTGACCGTCGTCACGGTCGCGGACTCGGCGTTCGCGCCCGTCGCCGCCCACAGCGATGTGCTGATCCCGGCCGCCGTCGGCACCGGCCTCGCCTTCGACACGGCGTGCGCGCCGATGCTGCTGGGCCGGGTGCTGCTGGAGGCGATGTGCGACGACCTGCCGGACGCGCAGGCGCGGCTGGAGGAGTTCGACGTCCGCGCCGCGGAGCGCGGACTCTTCACCGAATGACCGGCCGGCCGGGTGCGTGCCGGGCCGCTCGGCTGAGCGCCTGACCGGCTGCCTGACCGGCCGACGTGCCGCCGCCCGACGGGTGGGCGCCCCCCGTCGTCCCGGCCCGGCCCCTCTCAGGCGTTCCTCAGAAAGCCCGGCTAACCTCCCCGCCCTGAACGGCATGACGGGTGAAGGGAGCGGTGTCGTGGGTCGCGGCGGAGGGCACGCGCTGGCGCGCGTGGCGGTGATCGTGCGGGCCGGGGTGGCCCCGATGGTGTGGCTCGGCGTGCTCGCCGCGGCCGTCGGGCTGGTGCCGGAGGGACTCACCGGGCGCAGGATCGGGCTGTACGGCGGCGCCGCGGTGTTCCTGGTCGCGGCGGCCGTCGTGGCGGCCGTCCGCGGGGGCCGCTACCGGGAGTTGGAGCGCGGCGCCACCCGCGCCGCCCGCGGCGACATCCTGCAGGACCGGGCGGTGACCGTCCGCAACTGGCGCCGCGCCCATCGCTGGTGGCTGCTCGCGGCGTTCGCCGCGGCCGTGGGAAGCGCCTTCGCCGTACCGGCGGCGGGCGGGCTGCTGCTGGCGGGCGCCGGTGCAGGGCTCTGGCTCAAGGCCCGTGCCCTGGGGCGGCGGGAGAGCGCGAGCGAGAAGCTGCTGTGGGTCCGCACCGACTGGGCAGGGCACGGCAGGCCCGCCGGGACGCGCGTGAAGGGTTACCGCACCACCGGCCCCGCCGCCGGCGACGCCGCCCCGGGCGGGGCTCGGCGCCGCTGAACGGTCGGCGGGGCGCCGGTGGGGCGTCAGACCTCCAGCTCGGCCTCGATCTTGCGCAGCTGGTGGCGGGCCATCGCCAGGTTGGAGCGCTGGTTGTCCAGGGCCAGGTACAGGAACAGGCCGTTGCCGCCGCGCGCCTTGAGCAGCCGGATCAGGTGGTACTGCCCGCCCAGGGTGATGAGGATGTCCTCGATCTCGTCCTGGAGGCCCAGCATCTCCATCGCGCGCAGCTTCGCCCGCACCACGTCGGTGTTGCCCGCGGCAGCGACGTTCAGGTCGAGGTGCTTGCCGCCGCCGAGGGTGCCCAGAGCCATGCCGCTGGTGTAGTCGACGAGTGCCACGCCGACCGCGCCCTCGATCACGGTCATCGCTTCCTTGAGGGCCGTCTCGGTGTTCGCCATGGTGGTGTCTCTCCTTGTTGTGGAACTGTTCGGTCCGAGTGGTGTGTTGTGTGTGCGTCTGCCGGGATGCCCGAAGGCCGACGGCCTCCGGTTCGCGGAGGTCCGGCCCGGGAGTCCCCGGCCGTCGCCGCCGGCGGGTTCAGGGGCGTTCCAGTGCTCCGTCCACGAGTTCGCCGATACGGGCCCCCGCCCTGCGGGCTTCGAGGTGCAACCGGCCGACGTTGACCCGGGGTTCGGCGGTCACGGTGAGCACGGCGGCCGCGCCCGCCGCGTACGTCGCCACATAGCCGCTCTCGCCGCGGACGAGCAGTTCGCGGAAGCGGCCCTGGCCGGTGGCCTCGGTGAGCCGCACGGCCACGCCGAGTGCCGCGGCGGTCAGCGCGGCGACCGTCTCCGCCTCCGCGTCCGGGGTGTCCCGGGCCAGCACGAGACCGTCCACGCTGGCCGCGAGGGCGCCGGTGAGCTGCGGTAACCGGGTCCTCAACCGGTGCAGTTCGTCGAGGACTCCGGTGCTCGCGGTCATCAGCTGTCTCCTCTCGGCGCGCTGCCTCATCGCGCGCATCACAGCGTTGCCTCCAGGGCGTCACGGAGCCGGCGGAGCAGGGCGATGTCCGGATCGGCGGACATCTCCATCACGCGCGCGACATCGGGTGGCGGGGCGGGCGTGGTGACGCCCGTGCGCGGGGTCTCGACGAGCCCGGCCGCGGCCAGCCTGCGGACGTCGACGAGGGTGTGGAACGCGGGACGGCCCAGGGCCCGGGCGATGTCGGCGGGCGTGCGCACCCCGTCGGCCAGGTCGAGCACGGCGCGCTGGCGCGGGGCGGCCCGCACGGGGCGCCGGGGGGAGGGCACCACGGGGGCGGTGTCCGTCTCCGGATGGGCCCAGAGACGGTCCAGCAGGGCCCGGCGCCGCAGCGTCTCGCGCTCGACGGCCTCGGCGGCCACGGGCCGTACGGGGCCGATCCAGTGGGCCACGCCGTAGCGGAAGCGGGTGGGTCCGCTGCTGGGGGCGAGGGCGAAGAACGCCGCGTCGAAGAGCGCCCCGAGATGGCATATCTCCAGCTCGCCGCCGGACACCTGGCCGCTGTCGACGAGGTACCGGCCGACCGCGCCGTGCGCGCCGGCCTCGCGGAGGGCCTCCGTCCAGCCGTCGGCGCGCAGCCGTCCGGTGGCGGCGAGGAGGACGTCGATGCCGGGCGCCGCGGGGCTCTCGGCGTGCACGACCTGGCCCTCGACGAGGTAGAGCGTTCCCCGGTCCCGTAAGAGGGCGCCGGTGGCCCGCTCGGAGGCGAGCCGCAGCAGCATCGGTGAGACGGTCACTCCAGCACCAGCCGCTCGGTCAGGTCACGCATTCTGAGCCGGGCGAGGGCGAGGTTGCCGTCCGCGCGGTCGAGCCAGAGGTGGAGCAGGACGCTGCTGTCGAAGCTCGTCTCGACGAACCGCAGAACGTGGTAACACGTACGGGTGGTGACGACGAGGTCCTCCACCGGAGGGTTCTTGCCGTGGTCCGCGCCCGGGCCGTCGGCGGTGCCCACCGGGGTGAAGGTGGGGTGCTCCGCCGCCATGCGCGCCAGTTCCGCGGTCTCGGCCGCCGCCGTCTCGTGGTCGTTGCCGGCCGCGTCCCCGACGGTGCCGAGGGCGAGTCCGCTGGTCCAGTCGACGAGGGCGGCGCCGCGCACTCCCGGCAGCCGCATGGCGTGGAGAAGACACTCGTCGATCCCGGGCACGCGGAAATCCCCCTCCAGCACGTGTGCGTACGGCTCGGACGTATGTCCGTAGCCGTAAGGTTACGCACCGCAGTGTCGGCAGGTGGAAGTTCTGGCATTTTCCATCGGAACATGCAATCGGTCCGCTAGGGTCCGCCCTCCGCCCGGCCGCAACCGCATCGGCCCGCGTGGCTGCCCGCGACCCGGCCGAATCCGGACCTCGCCGTTCCCCGGGCCGGCCCGCTCAGCCCCGTGCGGCGTGGCTCAGCCCGCGGAGCCCCAGGTGGCCGACTCCTCGTGCCGGAACCTCATCCACAGCTTGTTGACGCCCCAGAGCACGATGCCGATGGCGACCAGGACGCCGGCCCGGATGTACACGTCCGAGCCGCGCTCGGAGAGCGGGCTGGCCAGGATGACCGAGGTGATCGCACCCAGCACCGGAAGGACCGTCGGGGTGCGGAAGTGGGCGTGCTCGACACGGTCCTTGCGCAGCACCAGCACCGCCACGTTGACCACCGTGAAGACGCACAGCAGCAGGAACGCGGTGGTGTCGCCGAGCCCTTCGATCTCGCCGGTCGTGACGAGGCCGATGGCGATGACGGTGACGAAGACGATTCCGGTGATGGGGGTGCGGCGGCGGGGGAGCACCCGGGCCATGCCGCGCGGCAGCACCTTCTCGTTGGCCAGGCCGTAGCAGAGGCGCGAGGCCATCATGATGTTGATCAGGGCCGAGTTGGTGACCGCGAAGAGCGCGATGGCCGCGAACAGCTTCGGCGGGAAGTCGACCCCGCCGGCCTTCACGACCTCCAGCAGCGGGCCGTCGGACTCCGCCAGCACCCGGTAGTCGACGAGCAGCGACGACACCAGTGCCACGAGGACGTAGATCGTGCCCGTCACCCCGACACCGATGAAGATGGCGCGGGGGAACGTCCGGACCGGATCCTTCGTCTCCTCGGCCATGTTGACGGAGTCCTCGAAGCCGACGAAGGCGAAGAAGCCGAGCGCGGTGGCGCCGAGCACGCTCGTCAGCAGGGCGTAGCCGGTGCCGCTCGACTGGAACTCGCCCAGCCGGGACGGCTCCCCGCCGCCGGTCATCACCGCCCACGCCCCGATGCCGAGGACCACCGCGAGCCCCGACAGTTCGACCAGCGTCAGCACCATGTTCGTCTTCACCGACTCCGCGACACCGCGCAGCGCGATGGCGGCGAGGCCGAGGATGAAGGCGATCGCGATCACGGTCGGCGGGATCGCGTCGGTGAACTCCTGGAAGTAGTCACCGCTGAACGCGCGGGCCGCCGCGCTCGCCGACGACAGTCCCGAGCACATGACCATGAAGGCGACGATGAAGGTCAGGAAGGGGAGCCGGAACGCCTTCTGGGTGTAGAGCGCGGCCCCGGCCGCCTTCGGGTACTTGCCGACGAGTTCGACGTACGAGGCCGCCGTCAGCAGGGCCACGACGAAGCCGATCAGGAACGGCAGCCACAGCGCCCCGCCGACCTTTCCCGCGACCTTCCCGGTCGTGGCGTAGATGCCGGTGCCGAGGATGTCGCCGATGACGAAGAGGATCATCAGTTTCGGGCCGATGGCGCGTTTCAGCGCCCCCTCGTGCTCCTGCGGTCCCGTGGACGTGGATGTGGCCATGAATCCTCTCCCGCTCCCGTTGACGGCTGGGAAAGTCTCTGCCCGACCATGGGTCCTTGATGCCTGCGGCACGCCGGGGGGTTGGTCCGTCCGGGGTGCGGGTGTGGTGCCGGGACGGCCGCCGGGAGGGTTACCGCCGTGCTCGCGGTCCTTCGTCCGGCCGCGCCCTCTCGCGCGGGTTCCGCGGCCGGGCGGGTGCCCGCCCCGCCCGGCGTCAGGCGCCGCGCGCCTCCACCGCGGCCGCCACGTCGGCGAGGTCCTTCGCCACGGCCTTGGCCACGGCCCGCTGCCCCAGCGGGCCGAGCACCTTGGCGAGCAGTCCGGTGACGCCTCCGGGCGTGGTGCCGGAGAAGGTCATCCGGACCGTCGTCGTCTCCGGGCCGTCGGCGCGGAGCGCGAACTCCGACACGTAGTGCGTGCCGTGACTGTCGGCCTCCACGACGAAGCGCTCGGTCGGCTCGCTGGCGGTCACCCGCATCTCCTCGGTGGCCTCCTTGCCGAACATCCGCCGCGTCTCGCGCCAGCGGGTGCCGACACCGAAGGCGCCCTCGGTGAGCTTCTCGACGCGCTCCACACCGCTCAGCACGTGCTGGGAGCCCTCGACATCGGTCAGCGCGTCCCAGACGCGGCCCACGGGCGCGGCGATCCGCCGCTCGACGACGACACTTCTGCTGGTCATGGCTCCATGGAACCACCGGGGTACGGCAGTCGCCCGCTACAGCAGCGCGTCCGGCCGGTCCCCGCCCGACTCGGCCACGATCTCCTCGATCCTCTGCGGCGCCCGCACGGTCGCGAACCGGACCCCTCCGGCGTCCGCGTGGAAGCCGTGGACGCCCGGCCGGGCAAGGCTGTTGTAGGCGTAGTGGCTGCTGAAGTAGTACGCCCCGGTGTCCAGCGCGGCCACCACGTCGCCCGGCTCCAGCAGGGGCAGCTCCCGCGCCTCCGCCAGCAGGTCGCCGGCGAAGCAGGCCGGTCCCGCGACGTCCTGGACCACGGCGTCCCCCGGCTTCGGCGCGCCCTTCGCGTCGTACGCGGCGATCCGCAGCGGCCAGGAGGCCGGGTCGTAGACGGTGCGGGTGGCCACCTGGACCCCCGCATGGGTGACGGCGATGGGTCGTGCGCCGGTCGTCTTCGTGTACTCGACGCGGGTGAGGACCGTGCCGTGCTTGGCGAGCAGCGACCGGCCGAACTCGGTGACCAGCCCGTAGCGGCCGTCGAACAGTCCGGGGACCGCGTCCCGCAGCGCCCGGGCGTACTCGGCGAAGGTCGGGCTCTCCTCGTCGGAGGTGAAGTTGACCGGCAGGCCCCCGCCGATGTCGACGGTGTCGATCTGCTGCCGGCCGGCGGCCGCGTTGATCTCCTCGGCCAGCTCGTACACGGCCCGGACGCCCTGGGTCATGAGCTCCAGCCCCAGTCCCTGCGAGCCGGAGTGGGTGTGCAGGCGCGTCAGCCACGGGCGGTCGAGGTACGCGCGCACGACGCGCTCGCGGGCGCCCTCGTCGCGCAGGGCGACGCCGAACTTCGACGTCGCGGTGGCCGTGGACAGCGCGCCGATCGCCCCGGCGCCGATCTGGGCGTTGACGCGCAGCCCGAGCTGTGAGCCACCGGACCCGAGCCCGGCCCCGGAGCCGACCAGGCCGTCGATGCGGTCGAGCTCCTGGAGGTTGTCGGCGTTGACGGCGATCCCGAGGCCGAGCGCCTCGGTCAGCTCGGCGCGGGTCTTCGCGGGCGAGTCCAGCACGATGCGCTCCGGCCGCACACCGGCGGCGAGCGCCAGCGCCAGCTCGCCCGGGCTCGCGACCTCCGCGCCGATGCCCTCGGAGTCCAGCAGACGCAGCACCGGCACGAGCGGGGCGGCCTTCACGGCGAACGCGTGCAGGACGGGGGCGTCGGTGACCTCCTCGAAGGCGGTCCGCAGCGCGGCGGCGGAGGCCCGGACCCCGGCGATGTCGAGAAGCCCCACGACGGGATCGGTCTCCGTGAGCAGGCCCTGCTCCACGGCTGCTCGTACGGCCTGGTCACGACGGTCTGAAGCCAGATAAGCCATGGTCGCCAGTCAATCATCCGTCCCGGGGGGAGGGCCCACCCGTACCGGGGGTACCGCCCCCCGCCCCCGCGGCCCGCCCCCGCACAGCCGCCCCACGGCGCTGCCCGCACCGCCCCCTCTTCCCGCCGCCCGCCCTGTTGACTGGATTTATTCATGAGGCCAGGATGTGAATAGAAGAATCAACGCCGCGAGGAGGCATCGGCATGTCTGGACCCCGCCCCGTACGGGCACCGCGTGGTACGGAACTGAGCGCCCTTGGGTGGCAGCAGGAAGCCGCACTGCGCATGCTCCAGAACAACCTCGACCCGGAGGTCGCCGAGCACCCCGACAAGCTCGTCGTCTACGGCGGCACCGGCAAGGCCGCCCGCGACTGGCGCTCCTTCGACGCCATGGTCCGCACGCTCAGGACGCTGAAGCAGGACGAGACGATGCTCGTCCAGTCCGGCCGCCCGGTCGGCGTGATGCAGACCCACGAGTGGGCGCCCCGTGTGCTGATCGCCAACTCCAACCTCGTCGGCGACTGGGCGAACTGGGAGGAGTTCCGGCGCCTGGAGGCCCTCGGCCTCACCATGTACGGCCAGATGACCGCCGGCTCCTGGATCTACATCGGCACCCAGGGCATCCTCCAGGGCACGTACGAGACCTTCGCGGCCGTGGCGGCCAAGAAGTTCGGCGGCACGCTCGCCGGGACGATCACGCTGACCGCCGGACTCGGCGGCATGGGCGGCGCCCAGCCGCTCGCCGTCACCATGAACGACGGCGTCGCCATCTGCATCGACGTCGACCCCCGTGCCATCGAGCGCCGTATCGAGCACCGCTACCTCGACGTGAAGGCCGACGACCTGGCCCACGCCCTCCGGCTGGCCACCGAGGCCCGGGACGCGCGCCGCCCGCTCTCCATCGGTCTTCTCGGCAACGCGGCGGAGCTGCTGCCGCAGATGCTCGCCGAGGGCGCCCCGATCGACATCGTGACCGACCAGACGTCGGCCCACGACCCGCTGTCGTACCTCCCCGTCGGCGTCGACCTCGACGACATGGCCTCGTACGCGGCGAAGGACCCGGCCGGGTTCACCACCCGTGCCCGCGAGTCCATGGCCCGGCACGTCGAGGCCATGGTGGGCTTCATGGACGCGGGCGCCGAGGTCTTCGACTACGGCAACTCGATCCGCGGCGAGGCTCAGCTGGCCGGTTACGACCGGGCGTTCGCGTTCCCCGGCTTCGTCCCCGCCTACATCCGGCCCCTCTTCTGCGAGGGCAAGGGCCCGTTCCGCTGGGCCGCGCTGTCCGGCGACCCCGCCGACATCGCCAGGACCGACAAGGCGATCCTCGACCTCTTCCCGGAGAACGAGTCGCTGGCCCGCTGGATCAGGATGGCCGGGGAGCGCGTCCACTTCCAGGGGCTCCCGGCCCGTATCTGCTGGCTCGGCTACGGCGAGCGGGACCGCGCGGGCGAGCGCTTCAACGACATGGTCGCGAGCGGCGAGCTCCAGGCCCCGCTGGCCATCGGCCGCGACCACCTCGACTGCGGCTCCGTGGCCTCCCCGTACCGCGAGACCGAGGCGATGCTCGACGGCTCGGACGCCATCGCGGACTGGCCGCTGCTGAACGCCATGGTCAACGTGGCCTCCGGCGCCTCCTGGGTGTCCATCCACCACGGCGGCGGCGTCGGCATGGGCCGCTCCATCCACGCCGGCCAGGTCACGGTCGCGGACGGCACCAGGCTCGGCGGCGAGAAGATCCGCCGGGTGCTGACGAACGACCCCGGGATGGGCGTCATCCGGCACGTCGACGCCGGTTACGACCTCGCCGAGTCCGTCTCCGAGGCGAAGGGCGTCCGCGTCCCGATGCGGGAGGGTGACTCCCGGTGACCGTGCACGACCGGGTGACGGGCGGCCCCTCCGCGGGCGGCGCTGCGGCGCGGCCACGCTCGTTCCAGGAGATGTGGGCCGACCTGAAGCGCATCGGCCGCGACGCGGACAGCGGCGGATACCGCCGGTACGCCTGGACCGGCGCCGACGCCGACTGCCGCACCTGGTTCCAGGAGCAGGCCGAGGCCCGCGGCCTCGCCCACGAGACCGACCGCAACGGCAACCAGTGGGCCTGGCTGGGCGACCCCACCGCCGGGGACGCCGTCGTCACCGGTTCCCACCTCGACTCCGTACCCGACGGCGGGGCCTTCGACGGCCCCCTCGGCGTCGTGTCCTCCTTCGCGGCGCTCGACGAACTCCGCCGCAGGGGAGCCGTGTTCACCCGGCCGTTCGCGATCACCAACTTCGGCGACGAGGAGGGGGCGCGCTTCGGACTGGCCTGCGTCGGCTCCCGCCTCACGGCCGGGCAGCTGACGAAGGAGAAGGCGTACGCGCTGCGCGACGCCGACGGCGTCAGCCTGCCCGAGGCCATGGAGGCCGCCGGCCACGACCCGGAGACCATCGGCGCCGATCCCGAACGGCTCGCCCGCGTCGGCGCGTTCGTGGAACTCCACGTAGAGCAGGGCCGCGCCCTGGACATCTCCGGCGACCCCGTCGGCATCGCCAGCGCCATCTGGCCGCACGGCCGCTGGCGCTTCGACTTCCGCGGCGAGGCCAACCACGCCGGCACCACTCGCCTCGCCGACCGCCGCGATCCGATGCTGACGTACGCGGAGACCGTCCTCGCGGCCCGCCGCGAGGCCGAACTGGCCGGAGCGGTGGCCACGTTCGGCAAGGTCTCCGTCGAGCCGAACGGCGTCAACGCCATCCCGTCCCTCGTCCGCGGCTGGCTCGACTCGCGCGCCGCGGACCAGGCCACGCTCGACACGGTCGTCACCGCGATCGAGCAGGCGGCGAAGGACCGCGCCCGGCGCGACGGCGTCGACCTCGCCGTCGTACGGGAGTCGTTCACCCCCGTCGTCGAGTTCGGGCACGCGCTGCGCGACGAGATCGGCGCACTGCTGGGCGGACGGGCCCCGCTGCTCGGGACCGGCGCGGGACACGACGCGGGAATCCTCTCCGCGGCGGTGCCGACCGCCATGCTGTTCGTACGGAACCCGACGGGCGTCTCCCACTCCCCGGCCGAGTACGCGGCCGAGGACGACTGCGTCGCCGGGGTCCTCGCACTCGCCGACGTACTGGAGGGCCTCGCGTGCAGGTGACGACGTACTGGCTGGAGCATGCCTGGCTCGGCACGCACGTCGAGCCGGGCGTGGCGCTCGACGTCGCGGACGGCCGGATCACGGCCGTCCGCACCGGGGCGGAGACCCCGCAACCGGGCGCCGAGGTACTGCGCGGCCTCACGGTCCCCGGACTCGCCAACGCCCACTCGCACGCCTTCCACCGGGCGCTGCGCGGCCTGGTGCAGGTCGGCTCCGGGACCTTCTGGACGTGGCGCGAGTTCATGTACCAGGTCGCCTCCCGGCTCACCCCGGAGAACTACCACGCGCTGGCCCGCGCCGTGTACGCGGAGATGGCGCTGGCGGGGATCACGGTCGTGGGCGAGTTCCACTACGTGCACCACGCGCCCGGCGGCAAGCCCTACGCCGACCCCAACGCCATGGGCGAGGCGATGATCGCCGCGGCGGCGGACGCGGGCATCCGCATCACGCTGCTCGACACGGCGTACCTGTCCTCGGCCATCGCGGACGAGCACCGGGGGGAGCCCCCGAACCAGCACCAGCTCCGCTTCTCCGACGGCACGGCCGAGGCGTGGGCCGAGCGGGTGTCCCTGCTCAAGGGCGGGGAGCTGACCCGGATCGGCGCGGCGGTCCACTCCGTGCGCGCGGTCCCGGCGGCCCAACTGCCGGTGGTGGCGGCCTGGGCGGCGGAGCGCGGCGCCCCCCTGCACGTCCATCTCTCCGAGCAGACCGCCGAGAACGACGCCTGTCTCGCGGCCCACGGCTGCACACCGGCACGGCTGCTCGCCGACCACGGCGTGCTCGGCCGGCACACCACGGGCGTCCACAACACCCATCTGACGGACGAGGACATCCGGCTCCTCGGCGACAGCGGGACCGGCACCTGCATGTGCCCGACCACCGAGCGGGACCTCGCCGACGGCATCGGCCCCGCGAAGGCCCTCCAGGAAGCGGGCTCACCGCTCTCGCTCGGCAGCGACAGCCACGCGGTGATCGACCTCCTGGAGGAGGCCCGCGCGATGGAGATGGACGAACGGCTGCGCAGCCGCACCCGAGGCCACTGGACGGCCGCTTCCCTGCTGCGCGCCGCCACAGCGGACGGGCACGCGGCGCTCGGCTGGAGCGACGCAGGAGTGCTGGAGCCGGGCGCGCTCGCCGACTTCACCACCGTCGCGCTGGACTCGGTGCGCACGGCCGGCCCGCTGCCGCGGCTGGGCGCGGAGACCGCGGTCTTCGCGGCCACCTCGGCGGACGTCCGCCACACGGTCGTGGCAGGCCGTCACGTCGTACGCGACGGGGTCCACACCCTGGTGCCGGACGTGCCGTCGGCGCTGTCGCAGGCGATCGGGGCGCTGCGCGGCTGATCGGACGGGTGTGGGGCACGGCACCGTGCCGCGGGCCGGGGGCCGTGGCCCCGCACACCGGGCGCACCGGGGCGTCCGGGACGGCGCAGGGGTGTGAGGGCCGAGGCAGGGCCCGGGACGGGCCGGGGTCACTCGTAACGGGGCGGGTTCCCGGTGGAGATGGTCCAGTCGGCGATCGTGACGTCCTCCGCTTCCGGCGGAGAGGAACGCGCACCTCTCTTGGCTCCATGCCCCGAACCGTGATGTCCGAGGATCCGGGAATCCGCGGCTTTCCGGGCTTCGGGCGGTCGCTCGGGCCGTACGGTCCCGGTGCCGGCCCCGGGACTTGGTGAGAACCGGACGGGTCCGGGTGCCGGCCCCGGGACTTGGTGAGAACCGGCGGGAGTCTCCAGGGGCCGGCCACCGCTCCGGTCAGGACCGGTGAGCGCGTCGGGCGGAAGCCGTGCCGGGCGGCCGGACCCGTCCGGGAATGGCCCGGACCGGGCCGGGGTTGCACCGGACATGAACGCCACCCCGTTCGACCCGCGCACACTGCTCGCGGAGAGCCGTCTCGGCGTGCTGGCCACCATCAAGTCGGACGGGCGCCCCCAGCTCTCGCCGGTCATGCCCTACTACGACCGGGACGCCGACGTCCTCTACGTCTCGATGACCGAGGGGCGGGCCAAGACGGCGAACCTCCGCCGGGACCCGCGCGCCGCGCTCGAGGTGACCAGCCCCGACGGCTGGGCCTGGGCGACGGCCGAGGGCACGGTGACCCTCACCGGGCCGGGCACGGACCCCCACGGTCCCGAGGTGGAGGCGCTGGTGGCGTACTACCGCCGCGCCGCCGGTGAGCACCCGGACTGGGACGAGTACCGGTCGGTGATGGTGTCCGACCGCAGGGTGCTCATGACGATGCCGGTCGACCACGTGTACGGCTCGAAGATCGTCTGACACGCGCCCGGCCCCGCAGCCAGGCAGCCCGGTCCGGCGACCCGGGCCGCGGAGGCGTGCTCAGCCCGCTCGGGGCTCCGGTGCCGGGAACCCCACCGCGTCGCCCGCCTGCGCTTCGCGCCGCCCCCGGAAGCGGCGCGCCGCCGCCGGGACCCAGGGGAGGACCGCGACCACGGCCAGCAGCGTGAGCAGTGGCAGCCGCCACCACCACGACAGGGCCGGCGGCGGCGGGGCGGGTGAGTCCGTCACCCAGGGGCGTGCGGTCTTCGACCACGCCACGAAGGCGTCACCGATCGGGAGAAGGCCGAACGCGTACCGCTTGGTCCACGGGGTGTCGACGGGTACGCCCAGCAGTTCGCCGTGGTTCGTCAGGCCCTCGGCGAGCGCGGTGTCGCCGTGGACCTGGGCCGCGCCCGCGGTGACCACCGACGCAGACAGGCTCACCCCCAGCGGCAGCGGGCCGGAGTCGACGTCGGCGGGGCCGTCGGTGCCGGCGGGGTACTCCCGGACGGCGGGACCGAGACCGAGTGGCGTGGCGACGTACCGGTCGCGGAAGCGCAGGTACTGCTCGCGCGCGAAGTCGGGGTCGATGTCCACCAGGAAGCGGTGGATCACGCTCTGCGAGGTTCCCCTCGCCACCTCGGCCGGGGCGCCGGTGGCCGGGTCGGCCCGGTGCGGCAGCAGCCCGGTCCGCGGATCGAGCCGCTCGCGCACCCCGCGGAGCCAGCGGTCGGCCGTCCCCGCGTACCGGGGCGGCAGCAGGGTGTCGTGGAGCCGCAGCGAGGCCATCGCCACGGTGGAGTCCACCGGCCACGCCTGACCCGGGTAGGCCTCCAGGTACGGGGACTCCGACGCGTCGAACGCGGCCGCGAGTGCGGCGGAGTCCGCGGCGAGGCGGCGCACCTCCGCCGGGTCGCGCTCCGCCGCCGGCTGCAGGGCCAGCACCCCGCCGCGCAGCCAGTTGGTCCAGCCGCGGTGGAAGACGCCGTACGACGGGACGAGCTCCGCGCTGAAGGGCGCCCGCCCGGCCGGCGAGTCCAGCCGCCCCAGCGCCCAGCGCGCCTCCCGCAGTGCGTCCGCCCGCTCACCGGCCGGTTCGCGCATCCCGAGCTCGACCTCGGCCAGGCCGTACAGCGCGTGGAGGAAGAAGTACCCCTCGGGGAAGAGGCCCTGCGCCTCGTCGCCGGCACCCTCGTCCAGGGCCGAGCGTATGAACGCCAACTGGCGTGCCACGCCGGGTGGTTCATCGTCCGGCCCCGCGGTGGCGGGGGCGACGAGCCGCACCGCGCCGACCAGCGCGCAGAGGCTCACCAGCGCGGCGAGCAGCCGGCCGGACCGGCGCAGCAGGCTGCGTCCGCGCGAGGCCCATCGGGGTCCGTGCATGGCCAGTGACCCTACCCGGGCCTCCGGGCGCCGGCCGGGGCCGCGGTGACGGGTGGCTGTGGAAGCATGGGGCCCGTCACGGTGTGCCCCTCTCCGTAGGGGGACGAAAGGCCACGGAGAGGAACCATGAGCAGCACTCTCATCACCCGCATCGGCACCCTCGTCACCAACGACCCCGCGTTCGGCGACGGCGGCCCCCTCGGTCTGATCGAGGACGCGGCCCTCGTCCTCGACGGCGGCACCGTCGCCTGGGCCGGCCGTGCCGCCGACGCCCCGGACGCCGACGAGCGCCATGACGCGGGCGGCCGCGCCGTGATCCCGGGTTTCGTGGACTCGCACTCGCATCTCGTGTTCGCCGGCGACCGCACC
Organism: Streptomyces sp. HUAS CB01; assembly: GCF_030406905.1. Classification (NCBI taxonomy): domain Bacteria; kingdom Bacillati; phylum Actinomycetota; class Actinomycetes; order Kitasatosporales; family Streptomycetaceae; genus Streptomyces; species Streptomyces chengbuensis. The sequence continues at coordinate 3,156,555 of NZ_CP129137.1, read as the reverse complement.
GCCGAGTTCAACGCCCGTATGTCCGGCCGCGCCTACTCGGCGGGCGGCATCAGGACCACCGTCGCCGCGACCCGCGCCGCCTCGGACGCGGAGCTCGAGGCGAACCTCACGCACTACCTCGACGAGGCGCTGCGGCAGGGCACCACCACGTTCGAGACCAAGTCCGGGTACGGCCTCACCGTGGCGGACGAGGCGCGCGCCCTGCGCATCGCCGCGCGGCACACCGAGGAGGTGACGTACCTCGGCGCCCACATCGTGTCCCCGGACTTCGCCGAGGACCCGGCCGCGTACGTCGCGCTCGTCACCGGCGAGATGCTCGACGCGTGCGCCCCGCACGCCCGCTGGGTCGACGTGTTCTGCGAGAAGGGCGCGTTCGACGGGGACCAGGCCCGTGCGGTCCTCACCGCGGGCATGGCGAAGGGCCTCGTTCCGCGCGTGCACGCCAACCAGCTCACGTACGGCCCCGGCGTGCAGCTCGCCGTCGAACTGGACGCGGCGTCCGCCGACCACTGCACCCACCTCACGGACCAGGACGTGGACGCCCTCGCGAGCGGGAGCACCGTCGCGACGCTGCTCCCGGGGGCCGAGTTCTCCACCCGCGCCGAGTGGCCCGACGCCCGCCGCCTGATCGACGCGGGCGTGACGGTCGCGCTGTCCACGGACTGCAACCCGGGCTCGTCGTTCACGTCCTCCGTGCCGTTCTGCATCGCCCTGGCGGTACGCGACATGGGCATGACGCCGGACGAGGCCGTCTGGTCCGCCACGGCGGGCGGCGCCGCCGCGCTGCGCCGCACGGACATCGGCCGCCTCTCGCCCGGCGCCCGTGCCGACCTCGCCGTCCTGGACGCCCCGAGCCATGTGCATCTCGCCTACCGGCCGGGTGTTCCGCTGGTGCGCGAGGTGTGGCGGCGGGGGGCGCGGGCGGTCTGAGACCGCCCCGAGGAGGACGAACCCGTCCGGTCGCCGCCGCGGCCCCGTCGGCGACGGAGGACCGTCGTCGCGGGCGGGCCGAGAACGGTCGGCGACCGCGTGCGGCGGTGAACCGGTCCCGGGGCGGCAGCACCCCGAGCGGAGTCCCCGCTTCGCCCCATTGGCACCACCTTTCACAGGACTTAACACCTCTTCCCGGGTTGGTCACAGCTTGACCTTCGCACCCTGTCCCGGGTCGATTTCGGCCGGTACCGTCCTGTCCCGGGTAGCTCAAGGGGGAGACCGGGGGGTCGAGTTGAGCGGTGTGCACATTCGTGTGGTCAGGCCCGGGGAGCTGGACGAGGGGGAGGCCGAGTCCTGGCGTGAGCTGCGTGCCAAGTCCGGCGCCCCCGCCAGTCCCTTCATGGAGCCGGAGTTCACCCAGGCCGTGGCCGTGGTGCGGCCGCGGGCCAGGGTCGCGGTCGTCGAGGACGACGGAGTACCGGCCGGTTTCTTCCCTTACGAGAAGGGACTGTTCGGACACGGCCGGGCCATCGGGCTCGGCGTCTCCGACTGCCAGGGGGCCGTGCTGCGGCCCGGGCTGGACCTGTCCGCGCGCGGCCTGCTGAGGGCCTGTGGGCTCTCCGTGTGGGAGTTCGACAACCTGGAGGCGGGGCAGGGCCTCTTCGAGCCCGGCAGCGCCGAGGAGTTCGCTTCCCCGGTGATCGACGTCGGCGAGGGGTACGCCGCGTACGAGGAGCGGCTGCGCGAGCAGTCGCCCAAGTTCTTCAGGACCACCACGGCCAAGGAGCGCAGACTCGGCCGCCAGGCGGGCGAGGTGCGGTTCGTCTTCGACGAGCGCGACCCCTCGGCGCTGCGCACGCTCATGGCCTGGAAGTCCGCCCAGTACCGCAGGACGGGCCGCCGGGACCGCTTCGCCCAGGAGTGGATCAGCACGCTCGTGCGGCGGCTCCACGACACGCGGGCGCCGGGCTGCTCCGGCGTCCTGTCCGTGCTGTACGCGGCGGAGCGCCCCGTCGCCGCACATTTCGGACTCCGCTCGCGCACGGTCCTGTCCTGCTGGTTCCCGGCGTACGACACCGCGTACGCCAAGTTCTCGCCGGGCCTGGTCCTGCATCTGCGGATGGCCGAGGCCGCCGCGGCCGCGGGTATCGGGGTGCTCGATCTCGGCCGTGGCGCCGCCGAGTACAAGGACGCCCTCAAGACCGGTGAACTCCGTGTCCACGAGGGCTCGTCCGTCCGGCCCGGCCCGGGGGCGGCGCTCCACCGGCTGAGCCGCGAGCCGGGGCGGCGCGCCCACCGCTTCGTCCGCAGCCGGCCCCGGCTCGCCGCGTACGCGCAGCGGACGCTCAGCGGCATCGGCCGGCTGCGGGGGGACTGACCGGACGCACCGGACACGCGGCGCACCGGTCGCACGGCGCACCGGACACGCGGCGCACCGGACACGCGGCCGCACCGGGCCGACCGCCCGTACGGCACCGGTCGCACGGCGCCGTACGGCACCGCACCGCACCGCCAAGGCTCCGACGACACCACCCGGGGAGACCTCCGTGCCGCACATCCCACCCGCCGCGCCGCGACCGCGCGCGATGCAGGTCGCCGAGCTCGACCTCGACACGCTCGAACCGCCGCCGCAGGCCGGATCCCACGGGGCCGGGGGCGCACCCGGCCCGGGTGTGCTCGCCCTGCGCCCCGGACCGGGCGGGGCCCCGGTCGGACCGGGGGAGGCGTTCGTGCTCGTACGGCACCGGGGCCGGCCCGTCGGCACGCTCACCGCCACCGTGCCGCAAGGAGCCGACCCGGCGGAGGTCCTGGCCGCCGCGGCCCGGGACCGCCTGGCGCCGCGCCCCGCGGACCGTCCGTCGTCCGGAGCCACCCGCCGCCGCGCCGCGCCGGACCCCGGGACCTCCGAGGCCTTCGGAACCCCCGACGCTTTCGGGACCTCCACGGGCCCTGCGGCCTCCGTCGCTCCCGCAGGGGATCCGCGCCGGGCCGGTCCGCCCCGGACCACCGTCGTCGTCGCCACCCGCGAGCGCCCCGGCCGGCTCGCCCGCGCCCTGGACTCGCTGCTCGCCCAGGACCATCCGGACTTCGGGATCGTCGTCGTGGACAACGCGCCCCTGACCGGCGCCACCCGGGAGCTGATCGAGCGCAAGTACGGCGAGAGGGTGCGGTACGTGCTCGAGCCCGTGCCGGGCCTGGCCGTCGCCCACAACCGCGGTGTCGCCGCCGCCGACGGGCCCGTGCTCGCCTTCACCGACGACGACGTCGTGGCGGACCCGCACTGGCTGACCGCGCTCACGGCGCCGTTCGCCGAGGACGCCCGCATCGGCTGCGTCACGGGACTGATCCTCCCCGCGCGGCTCACCACGCCCGCCCAGATCCTGCTGGAGAGCCACGGCGGCTTCGCCAAGGGCTTCGCTCCCCGCACGTACGACCCGGCGCGGCCGCCCGCCGACGAGCCGCTGTTCCCGTTCGCCGCGGGCCGTTTCGGCTCGGGCGCCAACATGGCGTTCCGCGCCCGGGCGCTCAGGGCCGCCGGCGGTTTCGACCCGGCGACCGGCACCGGCACGGCGGCCCGCGGCGGTGACGACCTCTACGCCTTCGTACGGATCCTCGCCGACGGCCACCGGCTGCGGTACACGCCCGACGCGCTGGTCTGGCACCACCACCGGGAGACCGAGCGCGACCTGCGGAACCAGGCGTACGGCTACGGCGCCGGCCTCACCGCCTACCTCACCGCGCTCGTCGCCCGCCGGCCCGGCCTGCTTCCGGCGCTGCTCGCCCGGCTGCCCCGCGGCCTCGCCCACGCCCGCGCGACGACCGCCCACCGCGACGGCGGCGGGGGCGTACCCGGGGAGCACGGGACCGCAAGCCACCCCTGGCCGCGCAGCCTCTCCCGGCTGGAGCGGCGCGGGATGCTCGCCGGACCCCTCGGATACGTCAGGGCCCGCATCCGGGTCCGAGGACTGCCGCTCCCCTGGGAGGAGAGATGAGGGAACCCCGCGCACCGCACGAGACATCTGAACCACCCGAACCCCGCACGGCGCGAGCCCCCCGACCACCAAGAGAACCGCGCATCCCCGTGCTGCTCTACCACGCCGTCACGGACGACCCCCCGGCCTGGATCGCGGAGTTCACCGTCAGCCCCGCGCAGTTCGCCGCCCAGCTCGACGCCGTGGTCGCCAGCGGCCGTACGCCGATCACGATCGGCGATCTCTCCGACCATCTCGCCGGACGCGGCGCACCCCTGCCGCCCCGGCCCGTCGTCCTCACCTTCGACGACGGTTTCGCCGATCTGCCCGGGCCCACCGCCGAGGCACTCGCCGCCCGCGGCCTGCCCGCCACCGCGTATCTCACCACCGGCGCCATCACCCCGGGTCTCCGCAGCCTGCTGCCGCCCGCGCCGATGATGACGCTCGCCCAGGCGCCGCTGCTGGAGCAGCACGGCATGGAGGTCGGCGGCCACACCGTCACCCACGCACAGCTCGACACGCTCGGCGCCCGGCGGCTGCGGTACGAACTGCGCCACTCCAAGGCCGTCCTGGAGGACACCCTCGGCCACGCGGTGCGCCATCTCGCCTATCCGCACGGGTACAACAGCCGTGCCGTGCGCCGGGCCGTCCGCGCCGCCGGTTACGAGTCGGCCGTCGCCGTGCGCCACGCGCTCAGTTCGGAGACCGACGAGGCGTACCGGATCGCCCGGCTCATCGTGCGCCGCGGCCACACCGTCGCCGACGTCGAGGCGTGGATGGGCGGCACGGGCGCACGGGTCGCCCCGTACCCGGACTCGCTGCCCACCGTGGGCTGGCGGCTCTACCGAAGGGCCCGGGCGGCCGTGAAGGGCCCGGAATTCGCGGGCTGACGGGTGAAGATGGTCGAGAGCCACCCAAAACCGAATCAGGTTCCTATACTTCGCTGAAGGGGACAGCGGCGTGACGGCCGCGCCCACCTCCGTGGGGGGAGTCGCACGGTGCAGCAGCAACGCGTGCCCACACCGGTCACCGGGAGCAGCGCGCTGCCGGCCGCGGAACGGACCGAGGACCACCGACCACCCGCCGGAGCCGGCGCCCTGCCGCGGGGCCGGCCGGCCCTGCCCGACCTCGCCTGGCTCCCGCTGCTCCTCGGCCTCGGCCTGTGGGGGTACGCGCTGCCGCGCATCGGCTTCCGGACGATGGGGGACTACGGGCTCCTCGACCGGCTGCCGGTCGTGTTCTTCGTCGCGCTCCTGGTGCTCACCGGGGGTTTCCTGCTCGCGCTGCGGCGCGCCGGCACCGCGCCCTGGTGGCCGGCCGCGTACTGCGTGGGCATGCTGGTCGCCCTCAAGGCCCCGCCCGCGGTGCTGTACGACTCGGTGCGCTACCCGTGGGCCTCCAAGCACGACGCCGTCATCGACACCCTCCTCGCCAACGGCGAACTGCGGCCCTACGCCGCGCTGTCCGGGAACATGTCGGCCTACGACCAGTGGCCGGGCTTCTTCGGCCTCAACGCCGCCCTGGTGCGCGCCTTCGGGGTCGAGAGCGCCACCGCGTACCTCAACTGGGCCCCGGTGGTGCTGGGGCTGCTGCTCCTGCCCGTGCTCGTCCTGCTGTACCGGACCTTCACCGAGGACTGGCGGCTGGTGTGGACCGGCGTCTGGGTCTTCCAGCTCGCCAACTGGGTCGGCCAGGACTATCTGGCCCCGCAGGGCTTCGCGTACCTCCTGCACCTGACCGTACTGGCCGTGGTGCTGCGCCACTTCGTGCTGCCCGGGTCGGCCGGGAGGCTGCGGGACCGCACGTTCCTCGACCCCGCCGCGGCCGCCGTGCCACCGCCGACCGGCCGGCGCCAGCGCGCGGTCTGCGTGCTGATCCTCGCCCCGCTGATCGTGGCGATCAACGCCTCGCACCAGCTGACCCCGGTGATGCTGTGCGTCTCGCTGTTCGCCCTGCTGTTCACCCGCCGCTACCGCAACCTCGGGCTCCTCGCGGTCGCCGGGGCCCTGATGCTGGCCTGGGACCTGACCATGGGACGGCCGCTGTTCACCGAGACGCTCGGCACGCTGCGCGAGTCCCTCGGCGAACTGACCCGCAACTCCCGTGCGGGATACGCCGGCCAGCTCACGGGCCCCGGGCCGGAGCTCGCCGGGCGGGCCAACGTCCTGATGGTGCTCGCGGTCGCCGTGCTCGCCGCCGTCGCCGTGTTCGCGCGCCGCAGGCTGACCCGGAGCGCCCTGCCGCTGCTGCTGGTGTCGGCGGCGCCGCTCCCGCTGTTCGTCGTCAACGACTACGGCGGCGAAATGCTCTTCCGCGTCTATCTGTTCGGCCTGCCCGGTGCCGCGTTCTTCGCCGCCGCGGCCCTCGTCCCCGCCGCCGGCGCCACCCGGGGCGCCTCGGCGCGCGCCAGAACCGTGCGCCGGCGCGTGGCCTCCGTCGCGCTGCCCGTGTCGCTGGTCGCGCTCGCCGCCGGGTTCCTGCCGTCGTACTACGGCAAGGAAAGGATGAACTACACCCCGCCCGCCGAGACGGCACTGGTCACCCGGGCCATCGACCGCGCCCCCGAGGGCAGTCTCGTCCTCGCCGCCACCGGGTCCTTCCCGCGGGCGCTGCACCGCTACGACCGGCTGGAGCACTGGTTCTTCGCCGAGCAGGAACTCCCCGAGAACGAGCGGATGCTCGCCGACCCGGCCCGGTATCTGGCCGACGGCATCCCACCCGGGACCCGGGCGTACGTCATCCTCACCCGCACCCAGGACGTCTACACCGCGGGCGAGGGGCTGCTGCCGCCGGGCGGTTTCGCCACGCTGCGCGGCGAGCTGGCCGCGTCCCCGCTCTTCACCGTCGTCGAGGACCACCCCTACGGCGTCGTACTCGAATACCGATCACCAGTGAGGTGAGACCGATGCCGAAAGAGATCCCGCTCAGAGCCGCCGTGGCGCTGTCCGGCTGGGTGGCGCTCGCGGCGACCCTGCTGCCCGGGGGCTCGCCGGCGCGATGGATACCGGTGCTCCTGTTCGTCTGCTTCGGTCCGGGCCTCGCGCTGCTGCAGCCGCAGCCGGAGGGCCTGCGGCCCGGCGCCCGGCTGGAGGCGTTCGCCCTGGCCGCGCCGATCAGCCTGTCGCTGGGCGTGCTCACCGCCACCTCGCTGTTCCTGGTCGGCGGATTCACGGTGACGGCCTTCCTGCTGCCCCTCGCGGGATTCGCGACGGTCGTCGCCGCACTGCCGGGACTCCCGCTCCCCGCGGCCACGCGCGGCGCGGCCGGACGTGCGCGTGTGCCCGGACCCCCGGCGCTCTCGCGTTCCGCCGCCGACGGCACGGCCGGACGTGCCGAACCCGGTGCAGATGGCGGTGGCGGATGAGCGGACGTCATGCGGGAACCCGCCGGCGCGCGGGCGCGGCGGTCGTCCTCGCCACCGTCGCCGTCTGCCTCGCCGGGATCGGGATCTGGGCCACCGCCGACGACGGCACCGCGGACGACGACTTACCGGGCAACGCCGTGTCCGGTGAACCCCTCAGCGGGCCCTGCGCCCCCGACGACGTGCTCGCCCCGCGCTGCGGCGCCTGGTGGGGCGCGTACATCCCGTACGACGGGAACGGCTCGCTCACCGCGCCGGTGCACGCGTTCGAGAAGAAGATCGGCCGCAGGCTCGACCTCGTGTACACGTACCACGACATGTCGGGGAACGAGCTCGACGGGCAGCTGCTCACCCCCGACGAACAGGAACTGGGCCGCGACCGGCTCCTCATGCTCGCCTGGGAGTCCACGGTGTGGAAGGAACCGCACCACGCCAACTGGACCGAGACCCAGCTCGGCTGGAGGAACATCGCGTCGGGCCGCTACGACACCGAGATCGTCGACCCGCAGATCCGCCGCGTCAAGGCCTACGGGAAGCGGGTCTTCCTCTCCTTCGACCAGGAGGTCGACGCCCGGATCAAGGAGGGCGCCGGGACCCCCGAGGAGTACGTCGCCGCCTACCGGCACCTGCGGGACCGCTTCGAGAAGCTCGGCGCACGCAACGTGGTGTGGGTGTGGACGGTCTCCGGCTACCTCGGCAGCGCCGACCTGATGAAGCGGCTCTACCCCGGGGACGAGTACGTCGACTGGCTCGCCATGGACCAGTACAACTACTACACCTGCCACAAGACCACGGACTGGAAGGACTTCGAACGCAGCCAGCGGCCGAGCCACGACTGGCTGGTCGCGAACATCTCGGACGAGAAGCCGCTGATGCTCGCCGAGTTCGCGACCGTCCCCGATCCGGCCGATCCCGACCGGCAGCGCGCGTGGTACGCCGCCATCCCGCAGGTCGCCAGGACGATGCCCAGGGTGAAGGCGATGGTCCACTGGAACCGCGCGGTGCCGGGCGAGGGCTGCGATCTGACGGTCGACGACGGACCGGGCCTGGAGGGCTACCGGCTCGCCGGCCGGGACGACTGGTTCAGACAGCCGGTCCCGAACCGCTGAGGGACTTCCGCCGGGCGGCGCCTCGGCCCGTCCGGCGGAAGCCGAGCCCTACCACCGCCGCCGCCAGGAAAGCGGCGGACACCGGCAGCGCCGCGGCGGCGAAGGCGCCCTGGGCCGCCCAGCCCGCCACCGCCAGGACCCACACCGTCCCCGCCGTGGTCCGCCCGGGCACGCGGAGGGCCCACAGGGCGGTCGCGGCCAGCCCCAGGCACACCGACTGCAGGACCGGCGGCAGGACCGTGAGCACGTCCGCGGTCCGGGCGGACCCGGCGAGCCCGGTCAGCAGATCCGCCAGCGCCTCGTGCCCGGGCCCGGCGGCGGGAGCGGGCCGTACGCCCAGCAGCGCGGGCGCGGTGTGCAGCGCGGCGGCCGTGGTGAGCAGGGCGGCCGTGAGCAGCACCGGGCGCAGCCGCCCCAGCGCCACGGCCCCGCAGTACACGACGACCAGCAGCACGCCCGCCGTCACCGTCAGCGGCGGCAGCGCGTGCAGCAACTCCCGCCCCGTCAGCGGTCCGGGCGGGACGTCCCGGGCGCGGGCCAGCGGAACCCAGAACAGACCGGCGGCCAGACCGAGCAGCAGCCACAGCCGGACGGCCGTCCCGGCCTCCTCGCGCCCGGTGGCCGCCGGCCGCTCCGGAGGCCCGTACACGGATATCCCGAACGCCGGGGTCGCCGCCTCGTGGACACCCCGCAGATACACGGTCTCCCGGGTCCAGTCCGGGTCCTGCCCGGCGGCGGCGGAGGCCCGCCGCTCGGCCGCCCGGCGCGCCCAGGTCGTGCCGTAGGGGTCGGCCGCCGGGCTACGGCGCCGCGCGAACGGCCGCGCCCTGCGCGGCGGACGGGGCCGGCGTCCGGCGAGCGCCGCTCGGACGCCCGGCACGGAGACCAGCGCCATCAGCGACATGGACAGCAGCATCGCCAGGCCCGCGCCGGAGATCCCGGCCGGGCCCGTCAGCACCGCCGCGCTGCCCAGCACCATCGCGCACATCGTGCCCTGGAGCGCGGCGAGCACGCCCGTACGGCCCTGGACGCGCAGGACGCCGATGTACAGCTCCACGACGACCCGGGGCAGCGCGGCGGCGGCGAGCAGCCGGAGCACGGTCGTGCCGTGCTCGGCGTAGTCGGCGCCGAACGGCGCGAGGATCAGCGGCGCGAAGACGACGAGCACGGCGACGACCGGTACGAGCAGCACCGCCATCCGGCGCAGCGCGCCGCGCACCCCCTCGGCGAGGCTGCCGGGGCTGTGCGAGGCGTGCGCGGTGAGCGAGGAGGCCATGTTGATGGCCATGAACTCCATCGTGCCGCCGACGGTGTACGCGATGTAGAAGAAGCCGTTGTGGGCGGCGTCGAAGCGGACGGCGACCATCACCGGCAGCAGGTTGATCATCGCCAGGGAGAAGAGGGCGCCGACCGAGTCCCCGGCGAGGAAGCGTCCGATGTCCCGCAGCCGCGGTGGATCGCGGTCGCGGTCGGCGGCGGCCTGGCGGGGTATCAGCCGGCGGAACACCAGCCAGCCGAGCGGCAGTACGGACAGCGCGATCGCCGCCGCCCACGACACGAAGACGCCGAGGACGGGGACGGCGCCCGCGAACACGACGAGCAGCAGCAGTTTTCCGATGGAGAACACCGCGTTGCCGACCGGCACCCAGACCGCCTTGCGGAGCCCCGTCAGCACCCCGTCCTGCAGCGTGAGCAGTGCCCAGGCGACACAGGCGGCGGTGAAGACCGCTCCGGCGACGGGGCCGTGCAGCGGGGCGTACGAAGGGCCCCACAGGTCGAGGGTGACCAGGAACGCCGCACAGGCGACGCACACGACGGCCGAGCTGACCGCGTACGCCCGCCACACCAGCGGACCCGTCGCCCGCCCGGCCCGCGGGACGTACCGCACGACCGCGCCGATCATCGTGGTCGCGGTGATCGAGGCGAGCAGCCGCATCGCGGCGATGGCGGCCGAACCCTGGCCCACGGCCTCCTCGGTGTAGTACCGGGCGGCCACCAGCCAGAAGCCCAGCCCGAGCGCGGCGGAGACTCCGGTGGAGAGCATCAGGGCATAGGCGTTGCGGAACATGGAGTCGCCGCCGGCGGACCCGCCGGCCGTCCCGCCGGCGGGCGCCGTCCCGCCGGTCGCGGTGCCGGGAGCCCGCACCCGGGTCGTCTCAGGCACCGGCCCCGCCCTCGGGGCCGCCGGCAGCCGTTCCCGGCGGGGCCGTTGCCGGGCGCACACCCGCCGCGTCGAGGACGGCGATGATCCGGTCCGCCTGGAGCGGGTCGGCCGGCAGGGCGTGGCGGGCGAACCAGCGGGCCGGTTCCGGGGCGGGCGACGGATCGCTGAAGAGCTCGGATGCGTAGTCGTCGAGCGGCGGGTCGTAGAGGTAGCCGGTGGTCACGCGGTGACGGGCCAGCGCGGCGACGGCCGCGTCCCGGTCGGCGACCAGGAGCGGGACGCGGAAGAGCGGCTGGACCGGGCCGGGGCCGGGCGCCCCCCAGGGGCTCGCCAGCAGCCGCCGGGTGCCTTCGAGATGGGCCGCGAGACGGTCGTCGAGGCGGTCGAGCAGCCGCGCGGTGCGCCGGAGCCGGGCGCGCCCCGGGCTGATCCGGTAGTCGTGCATGTCGACCCGCACCCAGGAGTGGAACGGCGGGAGCGCCGGCGCCTCGGCGACCGCCTGTCTCAGCTCGTCGGGCCGCAGCGGCATCCGTATCTCCTCGCGCTCCTCCATGCCGAGGAGCCGCATCACGGCCCGCGCCGCCCGGACGAGGCGCAGCCCGCGCACCCCCGCCTCCGCGTACGGCCGTAAGGCGTAGGCGAGTTCGGCGGAGAGCCGCGAGGGGGCGAGGAGGGCGTCGCGGGCGTCCCTGAGGGTGCCCCGCAGCTCCGGGTCGGCGATCGCGAGGAAGCCCCCGGTCTTGGCGGCGGTGTGCTTGGAGAGGCTGAAGACGGAGGCCTCCCCGTACGCACCGACCGGCCGCCCGCCGATCCGCGACCCGATCGCGTGCGCCGCGTCCTCCAGCAGCGGGATGCCGAGCGCGTCGCAACGGGTGCGCAGCCCGGGTGCCGGATCGGGGTTGCCGTACAGATTGGTCGTGACGACCGCGTCCAGGCTCCGCCAGGTCGCCTCGGGGACGGCGGACCCGTCGATCGAGCCGTCCCTCGCGTCGAGGGGCGCCTGCACGGGACGCAGCCCCGCCGCCAGCACCACGAAGAAGATGACGTCGTCGTTGACGGGCGACATCAGCACCCGACCGCCGGGCCGGCACCAGTGGCGCAGCGCCACGTACAGCCCGAGCCGGCACGACGGCACGTACAGGCACTCCCTGCCGAGGCGTTCGCGCATCCGCGCTTCCAGCGCCTCCCCCATGCCCCCACCGCCCCCCTGGACCCCCGGCTCAATGTGGCCCATACCGGACCCCACCGTCAATAAGGCGGAAGGGCCCATCCCTTGACGGAATGGACCCTTCAGACGGGCGCTGCGGGCGGGGACTCACTCCTCGACCGTGAGGCCCTTTCTGAGCCTGTTCAGGGTGCGGGCCAGCAGACGCGACACGTGCATCTGCGAGATGCCGAGCTCGTCGCCGATCTCGGACTGGGTCATGCCCGCCACGAAGCGGAGGGACAGGATCTTGCGGTCGCGCGGCGGCAGCGAGGCGATGAGGGGCTTCAGGGACTCGATGTACTCGATGCCCTCGAGGCCGTGGTCCTCGTAGCCGATGCGGTCGGCCAGCGCGCCCTCGGAGTCGTCCTCGTCGGGCTGGGCGTCCAGGGAGCTCGCGGTGTACGCGTTGCTCGCGGCCATGCCCTCGACGACCTCGTCCCGGGAGATGCCGAGGCGCTCGGCGAGTTCGCCGATCGTCGGCGCGCGGTCGAGCTGCTGGGCGAGCTCGTCGCCCGCCTTCGCGAGGTCCAGCCGCAGCTCCTGCAGCCGCCGCGGGACGCGCACGGACCAGGAGGTGTCGCGGAAGAAACGCTTGATCTCGCCGATGATGGTCGGCATCGCGAACGTGGGGAACTCCACGCCCCGGCTGAGCTCGAAGCGGTCGATCGCCTTGATCAGGCCGATCGTGCCCACCTGGATGATGTCCTCCATCGGCTCGCTGCGGGTGCGGAACCGGGAGGCGGCGAACTTGACCAGCGCGAGGTTGAGTTCGACGAGGGTGTTGCGCACGTAGGAGTACTCGTGCGTGCCCTCCTCGAGGGCTTCGAGGCGGGCGAAGAGCGTCTTCGACAGCGCGCGCGCGTCCACGGCGCCGACCTCGTCGAACGGCGGGAGTGCCGGAAGGTCGACGTCCTCGGACTGCTCGGTGTGCCCGTACTGACCGTGCGGGGAGTGCTCGTCGTACGCGCCGGGCGCGTGGCGTCCGGCGTGCTCGGGGGACTCGAGGCGATCGTGCGTGCGTGTCGACGCCGCGTTCGGGGTACGCGTTTCGTCGAGCCGGGGTGACATGGTCTCCTCCATCGTTCTCGGCATATGGCTGCCGATGCCCATACGTGGTGCTGCGGTGTGCGGCGCCTCCAAAGCCGGCCGTGTCGGTGGTGTCCCTCTAGCCCTACCCGCTCCTTGCCGGACGTTGCAAGTATTGAAAGTCATGTATGTCCGATTTGCGTGGGAGTTCGGCTACCGATCGGCGTACGGAAGGCGTAATGTTCTGCGGACGTCAACGTCATCGGCGAAGAGGACGGGCATGGACCGCGGGACGGTCGGCAGTGCGAATCGAGGCCGCCTTCGGGTGGATGTCAGGACCGAAGGTCCGAGCGAAGTGGTGACTCCGGCGGGTGAGCTCGATCACCACACCGCCGAACTGTTGCGTGCGCCACTCGAGGACGCGCTCGATCAAGGCCGTGCACGCCTGGTGGTCGACTGTTCACGCCTCGAGTTCTGTGACTCCACGGGGCTGAACGTGCTGCTCGGCGCCCGCCTCCGGGCCGAGGCCGCCGGGGGCGGGGTCCATCTGGCCGGGATGCTTCCCGTCGTGGCCCGGGTCTTCGAGATCACCGGTGCGGAGGCGGTCTTCACCGTCCACGACTCGGTCGAGGCGGCCCTCGCGGAGTGACTCCCGCCGCATGACCGGACAGGGGGGTGTCGTCCTGATCCGGCCGGGCAGAAGACCCCCGCAAGGATCCCTCCGGGAACCCTCGCAAAAGTGTGCGGAGCCCCGCACGCTCCGTATCGACCCACACGCGAACTGGTGAATCGGTGAGGTGAAGCGCTGATGAGCACCACCCGGCAGCATCCGCCGGGCGACCTCGGCCCCGAGCCGGACGGCGCCCCCGCCGAGGTCGGCGGCGGACCCGGCTCCGCCGTGCCCGACGGCCGGGTGCGCACCCTGGCACTCGGGAACGCCAGCGGCATCGTCCCGCTCGCCCGCGACTTCACCCGGCAGGCCCTGTACGACTGGGGCTGGCTGCCCGCCGCCAACGCCGACCGCCGCGCCGCCGCCGAGGACGTCCTCCTCGTCGTCTCGGAGCTGGTCACCAACGCCTGCCTGCACGCGGAAGGCCCCGACCGGCTGCGCGTCTCCAGCGACGCCAAGGTGCTCCGGCTGGAGGTCACCGACCTCGGCGCCGGCCAGCCCGCGCCGCGCACCCCGCACCGCGCCGGCCGCCCCGGTGGCCACGGCATGTTCATCGTCCAGCGGCTGTGCCTGGACTGGGGTGTCGTCAGGACGCCGGGGATGACGGGCAAGACGGTGTGGGCGGAGCTCGCGGCCCCGTCCTAGCCGGGGCCCGGCCCCGGGATTTGAAGCTGTTGTGGAGCACGGCGATCCGCCGTGCTCTTTGTCTTCCCTCCACAAGGGCCCCGGCGTACCTTGAGCGCCCGATCTGATGTGTCGTCAGTTACGTGCGGCGACTTCCGGCATGAGGGGAACTCGAGGTGTCGTACCAGAAGCGGACAGCTCTCGCGCTGGCAGCGGCGGTGGCGGGCTCGGTGGTGCTGACGGCCGCGCCCACCGCCCATGCCGCCGTCGTGGACGTCGACTACCGGTGCCAGACGCCCATCGGGCCCAAGGGCGCGGTGTCGCCGATCGACATCGAGGCCGTCAGGAGCGGCAGCGGCTACAAGCTCACGATGTCGTTCCGGAAGGGCGTCTCGTCCAGCCCGGTGGAGCTCGGCAAGGGAGCCATGAACCCGAGCGCGGTCATCGAGCTCGGCGGGGCGGAGAAGGGCAGGGTGCCGGTCTCGGGGCCGCCGAACGCCGAGGCGATCCCGGCCAACACCCCTATCAGGATCAACGACTTGACCGGTACGTACACCCCCGGCAAGAGCGGCAAGGTCACCTTCACCGCCGGGGTGCTCACCATCAAGGCACTCGGTACGACGACCACGTGCACGCCCAGGAACAACCCGAAGCCGTCGCTCGAACTGGACGTGCAGGGCGCAGGCGGCGGCGGTTCGCAGTCCGGCGGGTCCGGCTCCGGGTCCGGCTCCGAAGCAGGCGAGCTGCCGAAGACCGGCCCCCTCGACTCCGCGCTCGCGCTCGGCACGCTCGGCGGCACGGTGCTCCTGACCGGGGCGGCCGGGGTGCTGTGGCTGACCCGCCGCGGACCGCGGTCCGCGGGCTGACCGTGCCGGCCCGCGCCCGACTCGCCGCCGCGGCCGGCGCCCTGCTGTCCGTGCTCTGGGCGGCCGCGCCCGCGGCGGCCGGGCAGGACTGGACGGTCGAGCCCGCGACGGGCGGCAGGCCGTACGCCTACCTGGAGGGCCCACCGGGCACGGTCATGGAGGACAGGGTCTCCGTGACCAACCCGGGGGCGGAACCGCTGACGGTGGGGCTGCGGGCCGCGGGTCCGGCCTGGCTGGCGTTCGCCGAGGACCAGGTGACCGTCCCCGCCCGCACCCGGGCGGATGTGCCCTTCGCCGTCACGGTCCCGGCCTCCGCGTCCCCCGGCGACCGGCCGGCCCGCGTCGTGGTGTCCGCCGGGGGCCGTGAGGCGGTGGTACGCGTCCATGTGCGCGTCACCGGGCCCGAGCTGGCCGCCCTCACGGTGGAGGACGTCCGCGTCGAGGGCCGCGTCCTCCGCTACACCCTCGTCAACCGGGGCAACACCGTGCTCGCGCCCCGCCTCGCCGTACGCGCCGACGGGCTCACCGGCGAACTGCTGCGGCGCCCCGCCCGCGCCCTGCCGGTCGAGCTGGGCCCCGGCCGGAGCGTCGAACTGACCGAACCCTGGCCCGATCCGCCCGCCCTCGACTCCGTCGACGTCACCCTCCGGGTCACGGCCCCTGGCGCGGCGCCCGCCGAGGCGACGGTCTCCGCCCGGTACGTGCCGTGGGCCGCGGCGACGGGCACGGTGCTGGCGCTCGGCGCCGCGGCGGGAGGCCTCGCACTGTGGCGCGGCCGCAGACGGCCCCCCGGCCGACCCGACGGACCCGACGGACCCGAACGGACCCTGGCACAGGCGGGAGCCCGACCGTGAACGGCGCAGCACGCACCCCGGCCCTCCGCGCCCACGTCCGAGGGCGCCCGGAGGCCCCGCGCAGATGGCTCCGGCAGCTCCTCCGGCGGGCGCGCCCGATCCGTGGCGGACGGTGGCGCGGCGCGGGCACCGCGCTCCGGGACCTGGGGCCGGGACGCCTGGTGCCCGTTGCCCGGGCCGCCGGGCCGGGCAACGGGGCCGCCGGGCCGGGCGCCGGGAGCGTCGCCGTTCCGGGTGCCGGGACGACGGCTGCCGGGACGACGGGCGCCCGCGCCCGTCGCCGGAATCCGCGTGGCAGAGGGCCGTGGCTCCGGGCCCGGGGCCCGGCCGCAGGGAGGTCGCGACCCCGCTCCCGGAGCCACGGTCGGCGCCCCGGCGTCTCCCGGACCCCCGCGGGGACACGCGGCACCCTCGGAGCAGGGCCGCGCCGGCGCCCGTCCGGCGTGCCGTGCCGCGCCGTGGGCCGGACGGGCGTCGCCCGGCTGCTGACCGTGCTCCTCGTCGCGGTCTTCGCCGCCGTCCCCGCGCCGTACGCCGCCGCGGACACGAAGCCCGCCGTGCGGCTCTCCGCCGAGCAGGCCGGCAAGGGCGGTGACCTCACCGTCAGCGGTTCCGGCTGGCGGCCCGAGGCGTTGCTGATGCTGCTGATCTGCGGGCAGTCAGCGCCGGGCCGAGGGGTGATCGGCGGCACCAACTCCTGTGCCAACGCCGAGGGGCGGGCCGTCACCACCGACGCCAGGGGTGCCTTCAGCAGGAAGATGCCGGTCGCCGAGCCTCCCGAACCGTGTCCCTGCGTGGTGCACGTCGCCACGGTCACCGGCGAACGGGCCGTCGTGGACACGCCGTTCACGGTCGCCGGCCATCCCACGGCGCCGCTGCCGACGCGGTCGGAAGGCGGCCGGCTCGCCGTGCTCGCGACCGCCGAGCTGCGCGGGTCGAGCGGCCTCCTCGTCTGGTTCGGCGCTCCGCCGGGGCGTGAACTCGTCTTCACCGTCGGCAATCTCGGCACCGCCCCGGTCGAGAACCCTGTGTTCCAGGTCGGTACCGCCCACGGCGTCTTCGCGCCCCAGTGGGAGGAGCGGCAGTGGCGGGGCACCGTGCAGCCGGGCCGGAAGGCGCAGATCAGGCTGCCCGTCCAGCTGGCGGCGGGCGCCCACGGCGACTACCAGGTCTCCGTGAAGTACGGCTCGAAGGTGCTCGTCGAGCAGCCCTGGGGCGTCGGCAGGCCCTGGGGCGTGACGCTCTTCTGGGTCCTGCTGGCCGTCGTCGTCCCGGCGGCGCTGTACCGGATCGGGATGGCCGTCGTGGACCGCGTACGGCCGCGGCAACCCGGCCGGCACCGCACCGCGCACCGCGTCGCCCCGCCCAGGGACCGGCCGGGCCCCTCCACCGAGGACGGCCGTCCCACCACCACGGCCCTGCCGTGGTTCACCCCGGACTCCGCACCGTCAGAGAACCGACCCACGACGAAGGGACACACGTGAGCACGCAACGGAGGATGAGCGCGGCAGGGGTCGCGCTGATGCTCGGCGGCGCGGGGATCCTGCTGGCCGCCTCCCCCGCCCGGGCCGCCGACGTCTCGTACGCGACGGAGTGCATCCCCCCGGCCATCTCCGGTCTGCCGCCCGTCCAGGGCACCACCGAGGTGCAGATCACGGCGCCGGCGGAGGCCAAGGTCGGGGACGAGATCGAGGTGGTCTGGAAGACGGTCGAGGCCGCGTCGAAGAACCCCGACGTCCTGGATCTGCAGAAGGACACCGTCAAGCCGACGGGCACCCTGAAGGTGGCCGGGGCGCAGACCGCCGACCTGGCGATGGAGGGGCCCCGGCAGAATCCGCCGATCCCCAAGAACAGCCCCATGGTGCTGCCCGACATGAAGGCCAAGCTGAGGCTCACCGCACCAGGAGAGATCACGCTGACTCCGGGCGCCTACAACATCAACGTCTCCAAGCCGATCTCGACCGACACCAAGTGCTCCCCGAAGGAGGCGGTCCAGCCGGGGGCGAACGTCAAGGTCGCAGAGGGCGGGGGCGGTTCGGGCGGCACGACGGGCGGCGACACCGGTGGTTCGTCGACCGGTGGGTCCTCGACCGGTGGTTCGTCGACGGGTGGGGACACCGGTGGGTCCTCGACCGGCGGTTCGTCGAGCGGTGGTTCCTCGACCGGCGGCAGCGACTCCGGAGGGTCCACGGGCGGCAGCGCTTCCGGGGGCACGACGGGCGGTGGCGGCGGCCAGACCGACTTCGAGGGCGAGGAGGTGCAGGTCGCCTACTCCTGCAAGACACCCATCGGCGACAAGGAGGCCGTCTCCCCGGTCAGGATCAACGCCAAGAAGAACGGCGGGGACTTCGACCTCACCGTGAAGTTCTCCAAGTCGGTCATGGACAGCCCCGCGGACATCCCGGCCGACTCCGTCAAACCGTCCATGGAGGTCGCACTGGGCGGGGCCGACAAGGGCTTCGTGCATGTCGAGGGCCCCACCAACAAGGAGCCCATCAAGGCCGGCGACCCGATCGAGATCCCCGATCTGACCGGCACCTACAAGCCCGGCGCCAGCGGCACGTCGACGCTCAGCCCGGGCGTCCTCACGGTCGAGGCGCTGGGCACCACGACGACCTGCACCCCGCCCGCCGACGTAGCGGTGTCGCTCGAGCTCGACACCTCCGCACAGCCGGGCGGCGCGAGCGGTGGTTCCGGCGGCGGCTCCGCCTCCGGCTCGGCGGGTGGCGGTGACGCCTCGGGCGGCGGCCTCGCCGACACCGGCGCCGGGGACGACGGCGCCCTGCGCGCCCTCGCCCTCGTGGCCGGCACGGTGATCCTGATCGGCGGCGCGGTCTTCACGTTCACGCCGTGGGGGAGGCTGCGCGGCGCCCGGTGAGCGGGCACGGTCCCGGGGCGGGCCGGGCGGGACTCCCCGTCGGGCCCGCCCCGGCGACGGCCTCCGGAGCACACGGACCGTCCGGAGTACGGGGACGGCGCCCCGGGCACCGGGACGACGGTACGGGGACGGGCCGGCCCGGCACGCGGTGTGCGTGCCGGGCCGGCCCGTGCGCGGTGGCGCCGGTGAGTCGCCGGCGGGATCCGCGTGACGTCAGTGGACGTCGCCCATGAGGGCGCGGATCTTCCTGCCCGCCATCATGAACGTCAGCCCGGCGACGATCGCGATGACCGCCCACATCGAGTAGTACGCGGCGTCGCCGAGCGGCTCGTTGAGCTTGGTGGTCCAGCCGTTCAGGGCGTTGCCCGTCGCGGTGGCCAGGAACCACAGACCCATGATCTGGCCGACGAACTGCTTCGGCGCCAGCTTCGTGGACAGCGACAGGCCCACCGGGGACAGGCACATCTCGCCGAGGGTCTGGACGAGGTAGACGCTCAGCAGCCAGAACACGGTGACCTTGCCGGTCTCGCTGTTCGCGGCAGCCGCGCCCGCCAGGCCCATGATGGCGAACGAGCCGCCGATGAGCAGCATCGCCAGGGCGAACTTCATCGGGGTGCTGGGCTCGCGGTTGCGCTTGGCGAGCCGGACCCAGACGGCGGCGAAGAGCGGGGCCAGGACGATGACCATGGCCGGGTTCACCGACTGGTACCAGGACGCCGGGAACTCCCAGCCGCCGATCATGCGGTCGGTCTTGTTGTCCGCGAACAGCGTCAGCAGCGAGCCCGACTGGTCGTAGATCATCCAGAACAGCACGGCCGTGGCGAAGAACCAGGCGAACGCCTGGATCTTGGGCTTGTCGGTCGCGGTCAGCGCGGGGTTCCGGTACATCGTGACGAAGTAGACGACCGGCACCACGATGCCGAGGACCGCCAGGACGTTGACGATGTGCTCGATGTCGTAGGTGCCGAGCAGCACGTCGACGGCGAGCGCGGCGACGGCCAGGCCGCCCCACAGCAGGACCTTGCGCAGCGCGGTCCGCTTCTCCTCCGGCGTCGCCGGGGTGCCGGGCTCCTTGCCGACGTCGCCGAGGTGGCGGCTGCCGAGCACGTACTGGACGACCGCCAGCGTCATGCCGATACCGGCGACGGCGAAGCCGAGGTGCCAGTTGACGTTCTCGCCGAGGTAGCCGACGACCAGCGGGGCGGCCATGCCGCCGATGTTGATCGCCATGTAGAAGAGCGTGAAGCCGGCGTCGCGGCGGGCGCTGGACTGGCCCTCGTAGAGCCCGCCGACCATGGCCGAGATGTTCGGCTTCAGCAGACCCGTACCGGCGGCGATGAGCACCAGGCCGGCGAAGAAGGCGGTGTCCGAGGGGATCGCCAGGGTGTAGTGGCCGAGGGCGATGACGATGCCGCCGACGAGGACGGCCTTGCGCGCGCCCCACAGGCGGTCGGCGATCCAGCCGCCGGGCATGGCGGCCATGTAGACGACGGCGTTGTAGACGCCGTAGATCGAGGCGGCCAGCGCCTCCCTGCCCTGGAGCGGTCCGTCGAGGACGCCCGCGACCAGATAGAGGACGAGGATGCCGCGCATTCCGTACCAGGAAAAGCGCTCCCACATCTCCGTCATGAAGAGCGTGGCCATACCGCGGGGGTGGCCGAGGAAGGTCTTCTCGCCAGGGGTGCTGGACGAGTCCTTCGTCAGGCTGGACGCCATGTCGATCCTTGCTGCTCGGGACGCGCCGCGTCGTGAGCGGTTTCCGCGCCCGGTGGGGGGCGGCCGGCACCGGCAGGGAAGCGGTCCCGCCCCCACGCCCGAGGGGCCCGTCCCCGACGGGGGACGAGGGACAGTCCTCACCGGGATCCACACCCCGCGCGCGTCGTCGCGTGCGGGGCCCGGCCCAGGTCATTCACGTTCGCGGAGGGGCTCACGCCGACTCCGCGCAGAAAAGAGACCTTTGGCGGCAGAAGCAGCCAAAGGTCCCCGAGTAGTGCTGTAGGCGCCTTGACACCATAAACCACGACAGCGACATGTTTAGACCACTTGAGAGAAGGATCACAGGCGGTCGCGGAACCGTCTGCCCACATTCGAAGGCGCCCACCAGGATCGCACCGTCGACCTCGGGGGCCTGCCCAGGACCCCCCTCAGCGTGAGCGCCGCGGACTACCATCACCCCATGACCCGTGTACTGCTCGCCGAGGACGACGCATCCATCTCCGAGCCGCTGGCGCGCGCCCTGCGCCGGGAGGGGTACGAGGTCGAGGTCCGCGAGGACGGCCCCACCGCGCTCGACGCCGGGCTCCAGGGCGGCGTCGACCTGGTCGTGCTGGATCTCGGGCTGCCCGGTATGGACGGGCTCGAGGTGGCGAGGCGGCTGCGTGCCGACGGCCACAGCGTGCCGATCCTGGTGCTGACCGCCCGCGCCGACGAGGTGGACACGGTGGTCGGCCTGGACGCCGGCGCCGACGACTACGTGACCAAGCCCTTCCGTCTCGCCGAACTGCTGGCCCGGGTCCGGGCGTTGCTCCGACGCGGTGCCACCGAGCCCGCCGCGGCCCCCGCGACGCACGGTGTGCGGATCGACGTCGAGTCCCACCGGGCCTGGATGGGCGACGAGGAGCTCCAGCTCACGGCGAAGGAGTTCGACCTCCTGCGTGTGCTGGTGCGGGACGCCGGGCGGGTGGTCACCCGCGACCAGTTGATGCGCGAGGTCTGGGACACCACGTGGTGGTCCTCCACGAAGACCCTCGACATGCACATCTCCTGGCTGCGCAAGAAGCTGGGGGACGACGCGGCGAACCCGAGGTACATCGCGACGGTCCGGGGCGTCGGCTTCCGCTTCGAGAAGAACTGAGCGACTTCGAGTTTCGGGAAGGACCGAGCCGCTTCGAGGAGAACCGACCGCCCGGGACCGAGCGCCCCGGGACTCCGGCTCCGGGACCGGGTGTTCCTGGACCACGGCTCCGGGACCGGGCGTTTCCGGGGCCCGGCTCCGGGCCCGGCCTCCCGAGGGCCGGGACCACCCGGTCCCAGGCCCGGACCGGCAAGGACCGCGGGTGCCCCGGCGCCCGTACGACCGCAAGACCCGCCCGGAGGGCACCGTGCGCCGCCGACTCATCAACTCCACCCTGGCCGTGGTGCTCGTCGTGATCGCCGTCTTCGGTGTGTCGCTCGTCATCGTCGAGACGCGGACCATCAGCAACAGCGCCCAGGAGAGCGTCGACTCCGAGGCGCTGCGTCTGGTCAGTGTCATCGAGGCCAAGGTGCTCGAGCACGAACGGGTCGACGACGGGGTGCTGGCCGACCAGATCGGCGCCGACCGGTTCGCCAGGATCGAGATCCCCGGCAGCCCGCCGGTCGAGGTCGGGCAGCGGCCGTCGGGCAGCGTGATCCGCGGCACCGCCACCGGCGAGCAGGGCGAGCGGGTCGTCGTCGAGGAGTCCCGCGCCACCGTCACCCGCGAGGTCGGCCGCTCCCTGATGATCATCGGGGCGGTGGCGCTGCTCGCCGTCGTCGCCGCCGTGCTGCTCGCCGTGCGCCAGGCCAACCGCCTCGCCTCGCCGCTGACCGATCTCGCCGAGACCGCGGAACGGCTGGGTTCCGGCGACCCCCGGCCCCGCCACAAGCGCTACGGGGTCCCCGAACTCGACCGGGTCGCCGATGTGCTGGACGCCAGCGCCGAGCGGATCGCCCGGATGCTCACCGCCGAGCGCCGGCTCGCCGCGGACGCCTCCCACCAGCTCCGTACACCCCTGACCGCCCTCTCCATGCGGCTGGAGGAGATCTCCGCCACCGACGACCCGGAGACCGTCAAGGAGGAGGCGAACGTCGCGCTCACGCAGGTGGAGCGGCTCACCGACGTGGTGGAGCGGCTGCTCACCAACGCCCGTGACCCGCGGACCGGGTCCGCCGTCGCCTTCGACCTCGACGAGGTCGTC
The DNA here is from genome assembly GCF_030406905.1 of Streptomyces sp. HUAS CB01. Taxonomy (NCBI): domain Bacteria; kingdom Bacillati; phylum Actinomycetota; class Actinomycetes; order Kitasatosporales; family Streptomycetaceae; genus Streptomyces; species Streptomyces chengbuensis. The sequence continues at coordinate 3,133,953 of NZ_CP129137.1, read as the reverse complement.
AAGCAGCAGATCGAGGAGTGGCGCCCGGCGTACCGCAGCGCCGGGCGCGCCGTCGTCTGCTCCGGCAAGCAGGGGATGCGGGCCGTCGGCACCCCGGGCGCCGTCGCCCAGGTCCTGGCGGCCCTGATCGAGAACTCGCTGATGCACGGGGGCGGCACGGTGGCCCTGCGGACGCGGGTCACCGGCAACCAGGCCGTCATCGAGGTGACCGACGAGGGACCCGGCGTCCCGGCGGACCTGGGGGCGCGGATCTTCGAGCGCACCATCAGCGGGCGCAACTCCACGGGCATCGGGCTCGCCGTGGCCCGGGACCTCGCCGAGGCGGACGGCGGGCGGCTGGAGCTGCTGCAGCAGCAGCCCGCGGTGTTCGCCCTGTTCCTGAGCCGGGAGACGCGGCCGCGCAAGGAGGAGCCCGAGCGCACGGTGCGCTGAAGCCGCTCCGGGGCGGGGCGGGGGAGCGGGACGAGGCGAGCCGGGACGAAGCGGGCGAGGCGCGTGAGGAGCGGGACGAGGCGAGCTGCGGGTCAGCTGCCGACGCGGTCGGGCTGCTCCGTACGCTGCTCCAGGAACGACTCCGCGGTCTGCACGGCCTCGCGGGCCGGCAGGGCGCGGAACACCCAGGTGCGGTACGACCAGAAGCGGAACAGCGTCGCGACGGCGATCCCGAAGAACTTGAAGAAGTTGCTCTGCAGCGGGCTGTCCCAGCCGAACCCGTAGGTCGCGACGTACAGCACACCGTTCTCGATCACCAGTCCGACCGCGCTGAACAGCAGGAACAGGGTGAGTTCCTTGGTGCGGCCGCTCTTGTCCCGGTCCCGGTACGTGAAGTAGCGGAAGCCCACGTAGTTGAACAGGATCGCGATGACGGTGGCGAGGAGGCTGGCGCGCACGACCGGGATCTCGGTGGTGTGCCGCAGCAGGTTGAAGACCGCCATGTTGACCAGCAGGCCCAGGCCGCCGACCGCGCCGAACTTGGCGACCTCGCGCGCGAGCCGGTTCAGTCGCACACGCAGTGCGGCCCGTTCGCTCATGGTGTTCGCTGGTCCCGTCCGGTCGACTACGTCAACCAGACCACTCTAACCAGCACCTCCCCCGCGTGCCCGATGGACGTCCACGAAGGGGTGCACGGTCTTGTTGGATCATACGAAGCCATGGGGTGGGCAGGACCGTACGGAGCTCCGGATACCCTGGGAGGGTGACGTTCCCCGTAGTCGGCATGGTCGGCGGTGGACAGCTCGCCCGTATGACACACGAGGCAGGCATCCCCCTCGGCATCAGGTTCAAGCTCCTCAGTGACACCCCCCAGGACTCGGCGGCCCAGGTGGCCGGCGAGGTCGTCGTCGGCGACTACCGAGACCTGGACACGCTCCGCGATTTCGCCCGCGGCTGCGACGTGATCACCTTCGACCACGAGCACGTGCCCACCGAGCACCTGCGGGCCCTGGAGGCGGAGGGCATCCCCGTGCGCCCGGGCCCCGACGCGCTCGTGCACGCCCAGGACAAGGGCGTGATGCGCGCACGGCTCGACCGGATCGGCGCGCCCAGCCCGCGTCACCGCATCGTCGCCGACCCGGCGGACGCGGCGGCCTTCGCGGCGGAGGTCGGGGGCTTCCCCGTGATCCTCAAGACCGTGCGCGGCGGCTACGACGGCAAGGGCGTGTGGTTCGTCCGGAGCGAGGAGGACGCCGAGCCGCCGTTCCGCGCCGGCGTGCCCGTCCTCGCCGAGGAGAAGGTCGACTACCGACGCGAGCTCGCCGCCAACGTCGTCCGCTCCCCGCACGGCCAGGCCGTCGCGTACCCCGTCGTGGAGTCGCGGCAGGTCGACGGCGTCTGCGACACCGTCATCGCCCCCGCGCCTGACCTCGGCGAGGAGCTGACCGGGCAGGCCCAGCAGCTCGCCCTGCGCATCGCGCGGGAGCTCGGCGTCGTCGGCCATCTGGCGGTCGAGCTCTTCGAGACCACGGACGGCCGCATCCTCGTCAACGAGCTGGCCATGCGCCCGCACAACTCCGGGCACTGGACCCAGGACGGCGCCATCACGTCCCAGTTCGCCAACCATGTGCGGGCCGTCCTCGACCTCCCCCTCGGCGACCCCCGCCCCCGGGCGAAGTGGACGGTCATGGCGAACGTCCTCGGCGGCGACTACCCGGACATGTACCAGGGCTATCTGCACTGCATGGCCCGGGACCCGCAGCTGAAGATCCACATGTACGGCAAGGACGTGAAGCCCGGCCGCAAGGTCGGCCACGTCAACACCTACGGCGACGACCTGGACGACGTGCTCGCGCGCGCCCGTCACGCGGCCGACTACCTCAGAGGAACGATCACCGAATGACCAGCGCTCCCGGTTCGGCCCCCCTCGTCGGCATCGTGATGGGCTCGGACTCCGACTGGCCCGTCATGGAGAACGCCGCCCAGGCCCTGGACGAGTTCGAGATCCCGTACGAGGTGGACGTCGTCTCCGCGCACCGCATGCCGCGCGAGATGATCGCGTACGGCGAGCAGGCGGCCGACCGCGGGCTGAAGGCGATCATCGCGGGCGCGGGCGGCGCCGCCCATCTGCCCGGCATGCTCGCCTCCGTCACCCCGCTGCCGGTGATCGGCGTGCCGGTGCCGCTGAAGTACCTCGACGGCATGGACTCGCTGCTCTCGATCGTGCAGATGCCCGCCGGTGTGCCCGTCGCGACGGTGTCGGTGGCCGGGGCGCGGAACGCGGGTCTGCTCGCGGCCCGGATCCTCGCGACGCAGGACGCCGACCTGCTGGCCAGGATGCGGGACTTCCAGCAGGAGCTGAACGACCAGGCGACGGAGAAGGGCAAGCGGCTGCGCAGCAAGGTGGAGGGGGCCGCGGGCTTCGGGTTCGGCAAGTAGGCTGCGACCGTGGATTTTCTCGCCGAGGCCCGTTCCCTGCTCACATCCTTTCCCGTCGTGGACGGCCACAACGATCTTCCGTGGGCCCTGCGCGAACAGGTCCGCTACGACCTGGACCGCCGCGACATCGCGACCGACCAGACGGGCAGCCTGCACACCGACATTCCGCGGCTGAGGGCCGGCGGCGTCGGAGCGCAGTTCTGGTCGGTGTACGTGCGCAGCGACATGGCCGGTGACGAGGCGGTCAGCGCCACGCTCGAGCAGATCGACGTGGTGGACCGGCTGCTGGACCGCTACCCGGCGGACCTGGTGCGCGCCCTGACCGCCGACGACATGGAGTCGGCGCGCAAGGAGGGCCGTATCGCCTCCCTCATGGGGGCGGAGGGCGGCCACTCCATCAACAACTCGCTCGCCACGCTGCGGGCGCTGCACACGCTGGGCGTCCGCTACATGACGCTGACGCACAACGACAACAACGACTGGGCGGACTCGGCGACCGACGAGCCGCGCTTCGGCGGACTGTCGCCGTTCGGCCACGAGGTCGTGCGGGAGATGAACCGCACGGGCATGCTCGTCGACCTGTCGCACGTCGCGCCGACGACGATGCGGGACGCGCTGGACACGTCCGTCGCCCCGGTGATCTTCTCGCACTCCTCCGCCCGGGCGGTCTGCGACCATCCGCGGAACATCCCCGACGACGTGCTGGAGCGGCTCCCCGCGAACGGCGGCGTGGCGATGGCCACGTTCGTCCCGAAGTTCGTCCTGCCGGAGGCGGTCGCCTGGACGCGCGCGGCGGACGAGAACATGCGGGAGCACGGCCTCCACCCCCTCGACACGACCGAGGCGGGCATGAAGGTCCAGCGGGCGTACGAGGCCGCGAACCCGCGCCCGATGGCGACCGCGGCCACGGTCGCGGACCACCTGGACCACATGCGCGAGGTGGCCGGGATCGACCACATCGGCATCGGCGGCGACTACGACGGCACCGCGTTCACCCCGGCCGGCCTGGAGGACGTCGCCGGCTACCCCAACCTGATCGCGGAGCTCCTTCGCCGCGGCTGGTCCCACCCGGACCTGGCCCAGCTCACCTGGCAGAACGCGGTCCGCGCCCTCCGCGACGCGGAATCCGTGGCCCTCGACCTCCAGTCGCGCCGCGCCCCCTCGAACGCGACGCTCCACTCGACGGCGAGCTCGCCCAGGGCGTAGTCGTCGGGGCGGTGAGCCCTGCGGTCGGTTGGGGCGCCGAGCCCTGCCGTCGGTTGGGACGGTGAGCCCTGCGGTCGGTTGGGACGGTGAGCCCTGCCGTCGGTGACGGATCACCGAGCCCCTGCCATTGGTCACGAGGCGCCGAGCCCTTGCCGCCGGTCAGGGGGTGCTGTGCTCTGGCCCCCGTCGGGCTCTTCGTGTGGGCAGGCTGTCTCGCGCCGGTCCGGGCACTCAAGGGAGCGGCAGCGCTGCGTCTCGTCTGCTGCGATCCGGATCCAGGTCCGGCGACGAAGCCCTTCGCGCCAGCGGAGCGGCGCCGCCTCCGTGACGCCTCAATGGCGGTGCTGTCGAGCCCGCCGCCGGTTCGGCGTCGGCGACCTGCGGCACTCCGCCGAGCGGGACGCGCCCGCACAGCGTGCTCGCGCCTTGCCCTCGGGCACCGGGCCCGGCCGCCGGTCACGGGGCGCCGTGCCCCGCGCGGGGGCCGGGCAAGCGGATGATCGCGACCGCGATGATGTCCCACGGCGCCGCGCGCGGTCCGGGCGCCGACGGGTGCGGCAACGCTGCGGCCCGTCGCTCGTCCGCCGGGCCACCCCACGTCGCGCCCACCCGAAGCTCCCACGCCGACATCCCGCCCGTCATGGCGCGGGGCGTGCCGCACGGCCCGGTCCCCGCACGGGCCGGTCCGCTAACCGCCTCGCCGCGCGCGATACGCGCGCATCTTCGCGCGGCTGCCGCAGACCGCCATGGAGCACCAGCGGCTGCGGCCCGCCGGGCTGCGGTCGTAGTACGCCCAGAGGCAGTCCTCCGCCTCGCACGCCTTCAGACGCAGCCAGGTCCCTTCGGCCGTCGCCTCCGCGATCGCCGCCGCGACGCGGGAGAGCAGCGAGGCCGGGTCGGTGGTCGGGCGGAGGGTCACGGCGCCCGTGTCGTCCACGGAGACGCGCAGCGGCGCTCCGGTCAGGATCCGGTCCAGGTCGGCGGCGCGGCGGCCCGGTGAGGAGTGGCCGGCGTGTGCCAGGCACGCGGCCCGCAGCGCCTCGCGCAGCTCCCTCGCGGCCGGCACCTCCGCCTCGGTGAGACCGAAGGCCGCGCGCCCGGCCTCGGTGTCCAGCCTGTCGGCGGCCGTGTCGACGCTCAACGTGTTGACCAGGGACTCGATCAGCGCGAGCCCTCCGGGAGCCGGAGCCCTGTCGTTCATGGTTGCGACGTTACCCGCACTGCGGGACCATGTGGTCACTGGTTACCGGTTCAGAGCGGATACCGGTAACCATCCGTCCGTACGAGAGGAAGCACCATGGCCATCGCCACACTGGGTACCGTCGTCCTGGACTGCGCCGACCCGCGCGCACTCGCCGCCTTCTATGCCGAGATCCTGGGCGCGCGGGCGGAGCCGGACGGCGACGACTGGATCTCCCTCACCGGGTACGAGGGCACGCCCCTCGCCTTCCAGGCCGCCCCGGGGCACACCGCTCCCGAGTGGCCGTCGCCCGGATCCTCGCAGCAGTTCCACCTCGACCTGACCGTCGAGGACCTGGACGCCGCCGAGGCGCGGGTGCTGGCGCTCGGCGCCAAGCCGCTGGACGCCGACGACCGCTCACGGGGCTTCCGTGTCTACGCGGATCCCGCCGGGCACCCGTTCTGTCTCTGCGCCTGCTGACGCCGAAGCGCTCAGGCGCGGGGCCGGCCCATCGCGCGGTACGTCCAGCCGGCCTCGCGCCACTTCGTCCCGTCCAGCGCGTTCCGCCCGTCGAGAAGGATCCGCCGGGACGCCACCTCGCCCAGCACGGCCGGGTCGAGCTCACGGAACTCGCGCCACTCCGTCAGATGCAGCACGACGTCCGCGCCGCGGACGGCCTCCAGCGCGCTGTCCGCGTAGCCGAGCGTCGGGAACACCAGGCGGGCGTTGGCCATGCCCTTGGGGTCGTAGACCGTGACCTGGCCGCCCTGGAGGTGGATCTGGCCGGCGACGTTCAGCGCCGGCGAGTCGCGGACGTCGTCGGAGTCCGGCTTGAACGTCGCGCCCAGGACCGCGACCCGCGTGCCCAGGAACGATCCGCCGCCCACGGCCTCCCGGGCGAGCTCCACCATGTGCCCGCGCCGGCGCATGTTGATCGAGTCGACCTCGCGCAGGAACGTCAGCGCCTGGTCCGCGCCGAGTTCGCCGGCGCGCGCCATGAACGCCCGGATGTCCTTCGGCAGACAGCCGCCGCCGAAGCCGATCCCGGCGCGCAGGAACTTGTTGCCGATCCGCTCGTCGTGGCCGATCGCCTCGGCCAGCTTCACCACGTCGCCGCCGGCCGCCTCGCACACCTCCGCCATGGCGTTGATGAACGAGATCTTCGTCGCGAGGAACGAGTTCGCGGAGGTCTTCACCAGCTCCGCCGTCGGGAAGTCGGTCACCACGAACGGCGAGCCCTCGGCGATCGGCGTGGCGTACACCTCGCGCAGCACCTTCTCGGCCCGCTCGCAGTCCACACCCACCACGATGCGGTCCGGGTGGAGGGTGTCCCGCACGGCGAAGCCCTCGCGCAGGAACTCCGGGTTCCACGCAAGGTCCACTCCTTCGGGGGCATGATCGGCGAGCAGACGGGCGAGCCGGTCCGCCGAGCCCACCGGGACGGTGGACTTGCCCACGACCAGCGCACCGCCCTTCACGCGCGGCGCCAGCGAGGCGAAGGCGGCGTCCACGTAGGACATGTCGCAGGCGTACTCGCCGTGCTTCTGCGGGGTGTTCACACAGACGAAGTGGACGTCGCCGCCGAATTCCTCCAGCTCGTCCCACGAGGTGGTGAAGCGCAGCCGCCCGCTGGAGCCCTCGATCCCGGCCACATGGCGCGTGAGCAGTTCCTCCAGGCCGGGCTCGTACATCGGGACCCGGCCCGCGGCCAGCATCCCGACCTTCTCCGGCACCACGTCGAGGCCCAGGACCTCGAAACCCAGCTCCGCCATGGCCGCTGCGTGGGTGGCGCCGAGGTACCCGGTGCCGATCACGGTGATCTTGAGGACCATGGGATTGCTCCTGGGGGGACGGAGGGAGTGCGGGCCCGAGCATAACCGGGAGCGCGCAAGGGCATTTTTCCGCTGTCAGCAAGCTCACGTATGCCTGGTCGGGGCGCGCCCACTAAAATTTGGGTTACTTAACGGTAGTTAGCAGTGGCTCAGGGGAGTGAGAGACCTTGGCGGGAACGCCTGACTTCGATCTGTACCGTCCGTCCGAAGAGCACGACATGCTCAGGGAGACGGTCCGCTCGCTGGCCGAGGCGAAGATCGCGCCGTTCGCGGCCGCGGTCGACGAAGAGGCCCGCTTCCCGCAGGAGGCCCTGGACGCGCTGGTCGCCTCCGACCTGCACGCCGTGCACGTGCCGGAGGAGTACGGCGGCGCCGGCGCCGACGCGCTCGCGACCGTGCTCGTCATCGAGGAGGTCGCCCGCGTCTGCGCCTCGTCCTCGCTGATCCCCGCCGTCAACAAGCTGGGCTCGCTGCCGGTGATCCTCTCCGGCTCCGAGGAGCTGAAGAAGAAGTACCTGGGCCCGCTCGCCAAGGGCGACGGGATGTTCTCGTACTGCCTCTCCGAGCCGGACGCGGGCTCCGACGCCGCCGGAATGAAGACCCGCGCCGTGCGCGACGGCGACTTCTACGTCCTCAACGGCGTGAAGCGCTGGATCACCAACGCCGGTGTGTCCGAGTACTACACGGTCATGGCCGTCACCGACCCCGAGAAGCGCTCCAAGGGCATCTCGGCCTTCGTCGTCGAGAAGTCCGACGCGGGCGTGTCGTTCGGCGCCCCGGAGAAGAAGCTCGGCATCAAGGGCTCCCCGACCCGCGAGGTCTACCTCGACAACGTGCGCATCCCCGCCGACCGGATGATCGGCGCGGAGGGCACGGGCTTCGCCACGGCCATGAAGACCCTGGACCACACCCGCATCACGATCGCGGCGCAGGCCCTCGGCATCGCGCAGGGCGCCCTCGACTACGCCAAGGGCTACGTCCAGGAGCGCAAGCAGTTCGGCAAGCCGATCGCCGACTTCCAGGGCGTCCAGTTCATGCTGGCCGACATGGCGATGAAGATCGAGGCCGCCCGTCAGCTGACGTACGCGGCCGCGGCCAAGTCCGAGCGCAACGACAGCGACCTCACCTTCCAGGGCGCCGCCGCCAAGTGCTTCGCCTCGGACGTGGCCATGGAGGTCACCACAGACGCCGTCCAGCTCCTCGGCGGCTACGGCTACACCCGCGACTACCCGGTCGAGCGCATGATGCGCGACGCCAAGATCACCCAGATCTACGAGGGCACCAACCAGGTCCAGCGGATCGTCATGGCCCGCAACCTGCCGTAGCAGGTTTTTTGCAGGTCAGGCGGCGTTCTGAGGTTCCTCGGAGCCGTTCTCGGCTTCCTGCCCCTTGTGGCCCGACCAAGGCCGCTGCTGGGCGTCACGCTGGGGGAGGTCCTGGCGAGCGAGCGCTCCGGAAACGGGCGCTGACCAGCACAAACAGCACAGCCCCCGGCCGTGATGCCGGGGGCTGTCGTCGTAGGCGGATCAGGCGACCGCGCTGACGCCTCCGTGGGGTCATCTGCACCGGGCGCCAGCATGGTCGCGATGGCTGCCCGGCCGCGCTGATCGGCCGCGCTGATCGGCCCCCTCGGTACAGGGGCCGATCAGCGCCTGGTCCGTGCAGGTCAACCGGAATCTGCCCAACGGGGTCAGGGCGGTGCTGCGGGTGATCGGCGATCCACGGCCGGCCCTGGGGCGCGTCATCCGCCCGCGGCATCCTCGGCCTCCCAGCGCAGCAGGTCGCCCGGCTGGCATGTGAACACCTCGCAGAGCGCGGCGAGCGTCGCGAAGCGCACCGCCTTGGCGCGGCCGTTCTTGAGTACCGCCAGATTGGCGGGCGTGATCCCTACACGGTCCGCGAGCTCGCCCACGGTCATCTTCCGCCTGGCCAGCATCACGTCGATGTCGACGACGATTGGCATCAGATCACCTCGTCCAACTCGGCCTGCATCTGCGCCGCTTCGGCGTCGCGCGCGACGGCCTGGACGAGCAGCATCCGCAGCACGAGCACGATGAGCGCGACCCCCAGGATGGCCACGCCGACCCCGCCCATGATGACGGTGACGCCCGGGTCGTCCCGCTGGCCCGGCGCATTGAGGACCGTGACCGCGAACCACAACAGGGCAGCCGCCACGATCGCGCCGATCACGCCGTCCACGTACCGGAAGGCGGCATGGGAGAACACGGTTCCGCGTCGCACCATCGTCACCAGCCGCCAAACGCAGACCAGGGCGACCTGGGCCGACACCATGCCCAGGACCGTGATCACACGCAGCGGGGTCAGCGGGAGCGACCCGTCCTCCGGGTCGCTCCCGCTGACCAACACCCACACCGTCCCTGCCTGTACGAACACGGTGGCGGCGAGCACCACCACGAGCACGGCACGAAGCGCACGCACTGCCAGCTTTCCCATGACCCACCCTTCCATCGAGTTGCGATGGAAATCTATCGAATTTCGATAGGTGGAGCAAGGGTTCGGGACGGGGGTGGGAGGCGTTTCGCACCGCGGCGGGACGCCGCCCCGCCCGTGGCATTGCGTTCGCGCGAACCGTCCTGATCTTGTCGGAGTCGGCCTCGCTCGAGCACGAATCGGACGCCACCCGACTGTGCCGAAGCCCTGCCCCCGCCCGCGAGGATCGGTCCCCGGACCGGCGAGGGGCCGTCGCCCGTTCATGGCGACGGCCCCTCGTGCCGGTCCGTGAGCGACCGCGGTCCGCGGCGGTGCCCAGCCGTGTCCGCCGTGTCAGTCGGCGGTGACGGTGACCTTCTCGTCGTTCTTGATCTGGTTCACCAGCTGGCGGACCTTCTCCTTGTCCCAGACCAGGTTCCCGCCGCGGCTGCCGGAGATCGGTATGTTCATCGACTTGCCGTCGCCGCCGCTGATGCCCTTCATGGCGAAGAACATCTCACCGAGGTCGAACAGGGACATGTCCTTGTCGACGATCAGGGTGTCCAGGCCCGAGCCCAGCGTCGGGTAGAGCTTGAACGGATTGAGGACCGTGCCCGGGGTCGCGGCCTGGTTGGCGAGCGCGGCGAGGAACTTCTGCTGGTTCTTCGTGCGGTCCAGGTCGCTGCCGGCGAAGGCGTACCGGGTGCGGACGAAGGCGAGGGCCTGCTCGCCGTTCAGGGTCTGCTTGCCCGCCTGGAAGTCGGCGCCGGACTTCTTGTCCTTGAAGGCCTTGGGGATGTCCATCTCGACACCGCCCAGGGAGTCCACGATGTTCGCGAAACCGGCGAAGCCGATCTCCGCGTAGTGGTCGATCCGCAGGCCGGTGTTGTGCTCGACGGTGCGGACCAGCAGTTCGGGGCCGTCCTCCGCGTACGCCGCGTTCAGCTTCACCCGGCGGCCCTCGGCCGGGAAGGTCTTGCCGGACTCCGAGCCCACGAAGGACGGGATCTCCACGTCCGAGTCGCGGGGGAGCGAGATCATGGTGTTCCCGCTGCCGCAGGCGGCGAGGATCATCATCGAGTCGGTGCGCTTGCCGTCGGCGGAGCCGGTGTGCAGGCGCTTCTTGTCCTCCGACGACATGCCCTCGCGGCTGTCGGAGCCCACGATCAGGTACGTCGTGCAGTCGCCCTCCTCGGGCCGCTCTATGACCTTGGAGAGGTCGACCTCGCGGCGCATCTTGGAGTCGGCCCAGAAGTACGTGCCTATGGAGACCCCGAGTGCCAGCACGAGCACGGTGATCGTGCCGACCTTGAGACGCCGGCGCCAGTCGGGCGCCGGGCGGCCGTAGGCGGGCGGCTCGTCGTGGCCGCCGTTCCCGCCGGGGCCCCGGCCGGCCGGGGAACCGTAGACCTGGCCCGTGTTGTACCCGCTGTCGTAAGGGGCGTCGTACCTGTCGTCGTACCCCTGCGGCTGCTGCGGGATCGGGCGTCGCTGCACATGGCGCATCGCACGCGGCCCCTCGGGTTCCGCGCCCCGGCTGCCGTGTCCGTATCCATCGGGCCAGTCATTCATGCGGAACAGTGTGCAGGCCGTGGCCGAAAGCCCGACAGGGCGGGTGACGAATCGCACCGGGGCTGTTGCGAACCTGATGCAATGCGGCGGCGCTCGGGGGCCCGCATAGGGTGGAGGGCATGACAGACCAGGCCCAGCGCCCGGAGAGCGATATTCCGGGTAAGCCGACATCGGCTTCGCGTACGACCCTCAGCCACATCATGACGCACAGTGACACCAATCTTCTCGGGACGGTGCACGGCGGAGTGATCATGAAATTGGTGGACGACGCGGCGGGGGCCGTCGCCGGCCGGCACTCCGGCGGACCGGCGGTCACGGCCTCCATGGACGAGATGGTCTTCCTGGAGCCGGTCAGGGTCGGGGACCTCGTGCATGTGAAGGCCCAGGTCAACTGGACCGGCCGGTCCTCGATGGAGGTCGGCGTCCGGGTGCTCGCCGAGCGCTGGAACGAGTCCACCCCCGCGACCCAGGTCGGCTCCGCGTACCTGGTCTTCGCCGCCGTGGACGCGGACGGCAAGCCGCGTCCCGTCCCGCAGGTGGTCCCCGAGACGGAGCGCGACAAGCGGCGCTACCAGGAGGCGCAGATCCGCCGCACCCACCGGCTGGCCCGACGCCGCGCGATCAAGGAACTCCGCGAGCGGCGCGCGGCCGAGGGGTACGAGGACTGACGCGCTCCCCGGGGCCCGCGCTCGGTGCACGGGGCCGGACTCCTCCGCGGCGCCGGCGTCAAGTCACGTGTGGGGCCTCCTCGGCGCCCTCGCCGGGGAGGAACGACGCGCCCGGGGTGGCCGGGGCGCTCCGGCGTCCGGGCGTCCCGTCCCCTCCCGGCGGCCCCGGTGCTCAGGCGTTCGGGCGGCCGCGCGCCCGGTGCCCGGGAACCGCCCGTCGACGGCCCGGCGCCCCGCCCCCGGGGCGTCAGCGGCAGAGGACCTCGTCGCCGGTGATCGCTCCGAAGACGCCCCTGGCGCGCGGGGTGTCCGCCCGGACCGGGGTCACCGAGGTGAAGCCGGAGCCCGCCGTCACCTTCAGCGTCGGGCCCTGGCCCTTCACGGGGCGCAGCTCGGCGCCGGGCAGCGCCACCGCCAGGGACCTCGCCGAGCGGTCCCATCGCGGGTCGTAGGTGATGAAGGTCCGCTTCACGCTGCGGTCGCTGCCGTTCAGCGGGGCCCGCGTGGTGTCGAACCCGGTCGCCTTCAGGGCGCTGTCCACCCGGGAGCCGAGCCCGTCCAGCTGCGTCCCGTTGTAGACCTGCACCCGGATCTGCTTCGGCGGGACGTCGACGACCTTGGTGGCACGGGCGGACGCCTCCTCCCGCGGGCGCTCCGGCGCGAGCGGCCTGTCCTCGCGCAGGGCGCGGAAGAGCCGCTCCGCCTTCACCGGGTCCCATTTCACCGTCGAGCCGACGCCCTTCACCGGGAAGCTCGGGTCCTTGACGGGCACGGAGACGAACTCCGTGGACGCCGGTGTGAAGCTCCGCATCGCCTTGCCGAGCGTGAGCAACTGGTCGGTGCCGAAGCCCCGGTCGGCCCGTACGGAGTTCAGCGCCGCCGTGCCGACCTGGCGGAACTTCACCGGGTTCAGCAGCACCCCGCTGCCGGTGGCCTGCTGCACGAGCGCCGCGACGAACCGCTGCTGCCGCTGCATCCGCCCCAGGTCGGCCGCCCCGTCGACATGGCGCGCCCGCACGTACTGCAGTGCCCGCGCGCCGTCCAGCCGGTGCGTGCCCGCCTTGAGGTCGAGGCCGGAGTGGGTGTCCTTCATCGGCCGGACCGTGCAGACCTCCACCCCGCCGACCGCGTCGACGGTCTTCATGAAGCTGCGGAAGTCGACCTCGAGGTAGTGGTCCACCTTCACCTTCGTCAGGTCCTCGACGGTCCGTACGGTCAGCGCGGGCCCGCCCTCCGCGTACGCGGCGTTCAGCTTCACCGCGTGCCGTCCGTGCTTCCTGCCGGTGGTGAGGTCCGTGTGGGCGGGGATCTCCGCGTACGAGTCACGGGGGAGGCTGACGATGCTCGCCCGCTCCCGGTCCTCGGAGATGTGCACCAGCATGACCGTGTCGGTGCAGCGGCAGGGGGCGCCGCCGAGCCGGTACCGGTGCCGCTCCTCCTTGGTGATCGTGTCCCGGCCGTCGGTGCCGACGAGCAGGATGTTCATCCCGTTCCCGTCCTCCGGCCGGTTCTTCATGTCCTTGAACGGGTCGACCCGGCCGATGCCGCTGTCCAGCCCGGTCACCAGGGCGTGACCGATGCCACCCACGCCGAGCACGAGCACCGAGAGGGTCGTCACCACCCGCATCCCCCAGCGGGGCCGCTCCTCCTGCCCCCGCCCACGGGGGCGCGGGGCCGGCCCCCGGCGGTTCCTCCCCGCCGCCTGCCGCTGTGCCGCCGGTCTCGGGCGGCCCGCCGTCGGCCCGGGAACCGGCCTCGAACGGGCCGCCGCCGGTCGCGGACGGGGCGAGCGGGGCGGTGTGGGCACGAGGGGCACCTCCGCGGGGCAGCAGACCGGTGATCCTGAGCACCGTAGGCCCATACGATCTGCGGCAGGGGGAGGCCGAGGGGAGGCGCGCATCGGTGTCCCCCGTTCGCGGTAACGTGGCGGGCGACGCCGCTGTCTCCCCGAGGCCGTTGTCTCCCGGGGGACGACCCCAGGACCCCGAGGAACTCATGCCAGCCGCCCCGCCCGCCGTCTCCGTGATCATGCCGGTCCTCAACGAGGAACGTCATCTGCGCGACGCCGTCCGCCACATCCTGCAGCAGGACTACGCAGGCGAGATGGAGGTGGTGATCGCGCTCGGCCCGTCGACGGACCGCACCGACGAGATCGCCGCCGAGCTGGTGCGCGAGACGGCGTCGAATCCCTGGGGCCGGGTGCACACGGTCCCCAACCCCACCGGCCGTACGCCCGCGGCGCTCAACGCCGCGATCAAGGCGTCCCGCCACCCGATCGTCGTCCGCGTCGACGGACACGGCATGCTGTCGCCGAACTACATCGCGACCGCCGTCCGGCTCCTGGAGGAGACCGGTGCGCAGAACGTCGGCGGAGTCATGCACGCCGAGGGCGAGAACGACTGGGAGCACGCCGTCGCCGCGGCGATGACCTCGAAGATCGGCGTCGGCAACGCCGCCTTCCACACCGGCGGTGAGGCGGGCCCCGCCGAGACCGTGTACCTGGGCGTCTTCCGCCGCGAGGCACTGGAGCAGCAGGGCGGCTACAACGAGGAGTTCATCCGCGCCCAGGACTGGGAGCTGAACTTCCGCATCCGCGAGGCGGGCGGCCTCATCTGGTTCTCGCCCGAGCTCAGGGTCCAGTACCGGCCGCGCCCGTCGGTGAAGGCGCTCGCCAAGCAGTACAAGGACTACGGCCGCTGGCGCCATGTCGTCGCCCGCTACCACTCCGGCTCGATCAACCTCCGCTACCTCGCCCCGCCGACCGCCGTCTGCGCGATCGCCGCCGGCCTGGTGGTGGGCGCGACGCTGACCCCGCTCGGCTTCGTGATCCCCGGCGGCTACCTCGCGGCGATCACGGCGGGCTCGCTCCCGGCGGGCAGCGGCCTTCCGTGGAAGGCCCGCGTCCGGATCCCGTTGGCGCTGGCGACCATGCACATGTCGTGGGGCTTCGGCTTCCTGACGAGCCCGCGCTCGCTGGCGAGGAAGGTCATCGAGAGCCGCCGGCCGGCGGTGAAGGCGCCGACGCAGGCCTGACGCCGCGGGACGACGGCGAAGCACGGGGCCCGGCCGATGCGCAGCGCATCGGCCGGGCCCGTTCCCGAGGAATCAGCCGCCGTGCGGAGCCGTACGGGACGGCCGCCGCCGGCGGACCACCGGGTGCAGCCGCGGGCCCCCGGGTGAACGGAGCACAGGGCCCAGCCGCGGGCTACCAGGTGAACCCGGGCTGCACGGGCATGCAGGCCTTGGTGTTGCCGGCGCTGAGCGGATTCGCCGACGACGGGGCCTTGCCGTCGTCCTTGGCCGCGGACTTCGGGTAGGCGGCGCCCTCGCGCCAGTCCGCGCCCACCACCAGCGTCACGCGTGAGACGTCCGTGGACTTCCTCACCGACGACACGGGCAGTCCGACGGCCTTGGCGACCGCCTGCGCGTCGCCCGCGAGTTCCGCGCTCGGGTAGAACACCGCGGTCCGGTCCTGCGGGTTGGTCTGCCTGTCCGCCGTCGCCCGGGTGAAGCCCTTGCCGGAGAGGACACCCGCGACCTCCGTCGCGCGGCCCCTCGCCGCCCCCAGCTCGTCCGTGTAGGTGCCGTTCTGCACGCTCACACCGATGTCGCCCGGCGCCGCGGCGGGGTCCGCGGGCGCGGCCGGCGCCTTGCGCTTGGACGCCTTGCCGTCGAGCGGGATGTCCTCACGCACCATGCGGAACACCTGCTCGGCGTCCGGCTGCAGGGGTTCGACCTTGCCCGCGAACCGGGGCCGCTGGGTGTAGAAGTTGGGCATCGTCGTCATCGTGATGCGCTCGGTCGGGACCTGCTTGAACTCCTCGGCGAGGTCGTACAGCTTCGCCACCGTGTCCAGACCCGCGTCGACCGTGAGCGCGGACGTGGCCGCCTCGGCCAGGTTCCGCAGCTTGGCGGGGTCGGTGAGCTTGGTGCTCTTGCGCAGCTCACGCACCATCGAGTTCATGTACATGTGCTGGGCTTCCGTACGGGCCAGGTCGGTGCCGTCCTTGAAGCCGTAGCGCGTGCGCAGCCACTGCAGCGCCTGCTCGCCCTTGACCGAGGTCGTCCCCGCCTTCAGCTTGAGCCCGGAGCCCTGCCCGGTGCTGTTGCGGGAGTGGACGTTCTGCCGGACGCAGACGGGTACGCCGCCGATCGCGTCGGCCATGGACACGACGCCGGCGAAGTCGACCTGCATGAAGTGGTCGATGGTGATGCCGGTCAGCTTGTACCAGGTGGCCACCGTGCAGCCGGGCCCGCCGCGCTGGAGGGACTCGTTGGTGAGCGTCCAGCCGGTCGCCCTGAACACCTTGCCGTTGCGGTCCGTGCACTCCGGGATCTTCAGGACGGTGTCGCGGGGCATGCTGATCACCGACATGTTGCTGCGGTCGGCGGACAGATGGACGAGCATCTGCACATCCGCCAGCGGGGGCCCGTCGAAGCTGTCCCTGGCGCCGCCGAGTGCCTTGTTCGCCGCCGAGTCGCGTGCGTCCGATCCGATCAGCAGGATGTTCAGCGGTGTCTGGCCGGCGGCGTTCGCCTTGTGGTCGGCCATCCCGTTCTTGCCGAGGTTCAGGTCGTCCGTCTTGATGTTGGCGTTGAGGTGCTCGTAGTAGAGGTAACCGGCCCCCGCCGTCCCGAGTATCAGCAGCGAGAGCACGGAGGCGACCCACCGGAGCGTCCGGCGTCTGCCGCGTCTTCCCGGGCCGCCCGGATTGCCGCGCGGCCGGGTACGTCGGCCGCTCCCGCCGGCCGGGGCGGCGGAGGGTGAGGACCCCTCCCCGCCGTCGTCCGTGCCGGCGGCACCGCCCCGCTCCTCCACGCTGCGGCTGCCGGCCCGGCCCTGCTCTCCCGCGTGCCCGACACGCTCCCGCGTGTCCTCCCCTTGCACGCTGCTCCGTCCCACCCCTGGCCCCCCTGTCTTCAGGCGCGCCGTGCGACCCGGTGCTCCGGGGTCACTTGGCGCACACCTGCTTGTCTGCTTCGACCTTGTCCACCGGCGCCTTCGCCGGTGCGGTGATGGGCACCCCCGCGCCCTTGAAATCGGCACCGAGCGTGAGGACCATCGCCTCCGTGCCCTCGGCGTCCTCCGTACCGGGCTTGAGCGCCGTGGCGGGCAGCCCCATGAGATCCGCGAGCTTACGGGCCTGATCGGCCTGGTTCGGCGCGTACTCCAGTGTCGTCCTGGCCGTCTTCTCCGGGGCGTTGCTCTTGTTGGTGGACTTGAGCACGCCCTTCTCCACCTGCAGCCAGTTGAGCGTCTTCTGCGCCGCTCCCGGGGTGTCGCTGCCGTTGTAGACGTCGACCCGGACCGCGGAGGCGTCGGCCCGCGGGCCCTTGAGCAGAGCGGCCTGCTTGTTCTTGGCCGCGGACTCCTTCTTCTTGACCTCGGTGAAGGAGATGTCGTTCTGGAGCATGCTGAACACCTGCGGCGCCTTGACCTGGTCGAGGAGGACGGTCGCACCGTCCGTGTTGTCGACCACCGGCACCGTCGCGAAGCTGATGTGCTTGACGTCGATCTTGCCGAGTTCCTGGGCCATCGCCGTCAGCTTGGGGATGTCACCGATCGCGCTGTCGACGGTGAGCGCCTCGGTCGCGGCCTCCGCGACCGCGAACATCTTCTTCGGGTTGCCGAGCGTGTCTTCCTTCATCTGCCGGATCATCGACGCCACGAACTGCTGCTGCTGCTTGATGCGGTCGAGGTCGCTCTCGTTGCCGAGGCCGTGCCGGTTGCGGACGAAGGCGAGCGCGTCCTCGCCCGCGACCTTCTGCGTACCGGCCGGCAGATCCAGCTTGGAATCCTTGTCCTTGATGGGCTTGGCCAGGCAGATCTCCACGCCGCCGACGGCGGTCGAGAGCGTCTTCACCGCGTTGAAGTCGGCCATCATGAAGTGGTCGACCGGAACGCCCGTCATCTGCTTGATCGTGCGCATCGTGCAGCCCGGGTCGCGGCCCCCGACGCCGAAGCTCTCGTTGAAACGGACGTTCTGGGAACCCTTGATTATCTTGGTCGAGCCGTCGGGCTGCTTCGTGGGGCAGTCCGGGATGTCGGTGATGAGGTCGCGCGGAATGCTCAGCGCGGTCGCGTTGGTGCGGTCCTCGGAGACGTGGAAGAGGAACGTCGTGTCGGCGTGGCCGCTGCTGCCCTTGTCGCCGTACCCCTCGTTGCCCGAGCCAGTGCGCTTGTCGGTGCCGAGGAGAAGGATGTTGACGGGGCCGTCCTTGGTGATGCCCTTTGAACCGGCGTCACCGACGTCCACCGTGTTGAGGTTCCCGTTGAGCCGGTCGTACAGGTAGTACGCGAAGCCCGAGCCGGCGATGAGGACGAAGGCCATCACGCCGCCCGTCCACAGCATCGCCTTCTTCTTCCGGCTCTTCTGCGTCTTGCGCTTCCGGCGTCCCGCGGCGGTCTGCTGCGCACCGCGTCCGCCGTCGCCGCCGGGCGGATTGCCGCCGCGCGCGGAGCGCCGTGAGCGCTGCCCCGGAACCTCGGCGGTCGCGGGAGTGGCACCGGAAGGGCCGCGGCGGCCGGCAGTTCTCGACGAGGCGGCGCCGGCGGAGCGGGAGGAGGCCGGCTTCGGAGCGGAACGATCCAGTCGCAGCTCGTAATTACCCGTCTGCGGGTTGAGTACCCACTGGTCGGCGGGGTCGATCTCGTCCGCCTGCCCACGGCTCTGCGCATCCACGGTTGCTTGAGTCCTCCGTCGGTGCCACGCGCGGCGTCCCTCCCCCCGGGAGACGCTCGATTCGTCGGTCCGGTTGTGTGCGACCTCGGCCTGGCAGGCCGGATGTACCGGATCGCGTCACACTATCCGCCCAGTTCAGCGCCGGGCGACGTCCGTGACAAATTCCACGCCCCTTACAACCGGGCAATCCACTCAATCTTCATGGACTGCCTGTGACTCTTTGGGCAGGGCTTTACTTGCACAGGGCGGATGTCGCGTTGGTGCCGGAGAACGTGGGCGTCGCCGAAGGGTTCTGCGACCCCGTCCCGCTGTCACGTTCCGTGTCCCCGGAGGTGCTCGCCGTGGTCTCCTTGGGCACCACACGCACCGGGGCGTCCTTGCGCAGCCGCTCGAAGAGCCTGCTCGCCGCCGGCTGCGCGAGGACGTCGCGGTTGGGGTCGTACGGGTAGGACCGGCGCGGCACGGTCAGGAACTGCACCCGCTCCGTCGGCACCCCGCGCAGGGAGCGGGCGAGGTCGAAGAGGTCCTTCAGGGAGTCCAGGCCCGGATCGGTGGTGAGCGACCGGGTCGCCGCGTCGAGCACCGGGTAGAGGCGGGCCGGGTTGAGCAGGACCCCGTTGCTCTGCACCTTGTTGAAGAGCGCGCCGAGGAACTGCTGCTGCCGGTCCATGCGTTCCGTGTCGCTGCCGTTGCCGAGGGACTTGCGGGCGCGGACGTAACCGAGGGCCTGCTCGCCGTTCAGGGTCTGCTTGCCGGCCTTCAGCCGCAGATGCGCGTCCGCGTCGTCGATGGACGCCGGCAGGCAGACCGTCACCCCGCCCACGGCGTCGACCATGCTCTTGAAGCCGTGGAAGTCGACGACCATGTGGTGGTCGACCCGGACACCGGTGAGCCGTTCCACGGTACGGATCGTGCACGCCGCTCCGCCGAGGGCGAAGGCCGAGTTGAACTGCGCGTACTGGGCCCGGCTGCGGGTGCCCTGGGCGGTACGGCAGCTCGGGATGCCGACCAGCAGGTCGCGCGGCACGGACACGGCGGTCACACTGCGGCGGTCGCCCGCGATGTGCAGCAGGATCGTGGTGTCGGAGCGCTGGACGCCCTTGTCGCGGCCGTACTTGGCGTTGTCGGCGCCGGCGCGGCTGTCCGAGCCGATGAGCAGGATGTTCTGCGCGCCGTGCGGCGCGGGCAGGGGCCGTTCCTTGTCGTAGCGCTCCAGTTCCTCCACGGCGGTCAGGTCCGTCGTGATGTTGGCCTCGAGCTTGCGGTAGAGCCACCAGCCGACGCCCGAGACCAGCAGGACGAGGAGCGAGACGCCGAGCGCGACCCACCGCAGACTCCGGCGCCGTCGCCTCTTCCCGTTCCCGTTGCCGTTCCCGCGCCCTCCGCCGCCCGCGCCGGAGCCGTCACCGGCGGCGTGCTCCGCGGTGTCGTCCGGTTCGGCGGGCGTGCCGGCGCTGTCGGTCACGTGGTGTCCGTCCTCGCGGTGGTCTGTCGCAGTACCCACCGCCGATGATCCAACGGACCCGCCGCCGCGGCCTGCGGGCCCGGGGCGCACTGGGCCGAACGGGTGAACTCCGGGCCGCTCGCCGGCCGACGTCGCAGGTCAGAGCGTTGGGCGTGCATGGGCGGGGGAATCGGGAGCCGACGCGGTGCGAGCCCGTTGAGGCGTGAGCCGGGGCGCGGCGGACACACCGAGGGCGATCCCTCTCGGCCTCGGGCGTCCTCCGTGGCCCGCACGTGAGTGCGGCCGCGCCGCGCTTCCGACCCAGCCGCGCCCGGCCGCGAGCGCGCCGGCTCCGCGACCGCGGTGCGCCGAGCCCGCCTCCCTGCACGAGAGGACGGGGCGCCGCCCCGGGCGAAGGACCAGAGCGCCGCCGTGTGCTCGGCCGGCCCCGGTGTGCAGGGCCCGGGTCTTCGTGGCCGCGGACCGGACCCTCGCGTCCGCGGATCAGACCGCCGTGCCCGTCACCCGCTCGCTCTCCACGCGCTTCTCGAGGTCCGGCGCCGGCAGCCGGTCCAGGTTCCGGCAGAGCACGACCGAGCCGCCGGACGCGAGCGGTGCGTACAGTCCGGCGGACAGCCCCTCCCAGGTCGCGTACTCCCGCCCGGACAGCAGCCGGGACCCGGGCGCCAGGCCCAGCTCCGCGGCGTCCGCACGAGCGCGCTCCACGAGCTCGGCCCCGGTGAACTCCGTGCCTCCGACCGCCAGTGCGGCAGCGTCCGCGTCCACGGGTGCGTACGGGGCGAACCGGTCGCCCTGGCCGGGCACCTCCACCGCGTAGTCGGTGAAACCCTCGGGCGGCTGCGGGAACCGGCCGCCGAGCGGGCGCAGCGCCAGCGCGATCCGCTCACCGGAGCAGGCACGGGCCGCGTCGAGCGTGTCCGGCCCGCTCACGACCAGGTCCGCGGCCGACGGGTCGCCGCCGACGTCCGCGACGACCCCCACCGAGGAGCAGGCGAGCAGCCACACCGCGGTCTGCCAGTGCGCCGGCAGCAGCAGAGCGAGCCGGTCGCCCGGCCCGGCGGACAGATCGTCCTGGAGGAGGTTCGATGTCTTGGCCACCCAATTGGCGAAGGTGGCGACGGACAATTCCACGCGCTCACCGGTGGCATCGTCGTAGAAGGTGACCAACGGGCGTGCGGGGTCCGCGGCGAGCGCGGATCGCAGCAGGTCGGCTGGGGTGCGGTCGCTGGCGTTCACCCGCGCAAGGGTACGCCGCGGCCACCGCGGCGGTGCCGCCGTCCCGGTGACGGCGTCCCCCGGACGGGCCGACGGTGCCGCCGGTTTCCCGGCGGGCGGATCCCCGGCCGCCGCCCAAGGATCGTGCCATGCGTGCCTACCTTGCATCCTCCATCGGTGTCGCCTGTACCGCCGCCCTCGTTCTCCCCGCGCTCACCCCCGTGGCCTCGGCCGCGCCACGCGTGCCGGATCTCCCGGGCTCGACGCAGTCGTTGCCCCTGGTCCCGTTGCCCGGCTACGAGCGCTCGGTCGGCGGGGCGGCCGCCCAAGGTCTGCCGCAGCGCGAGACCCGCCCGTTCTCCCTCGTCGGTGTCGTCTGGGAGGACCCGGACAGCGAGCTCCACGGCTCGGTCCAGGTCCGCACCCGCGCCACCGGCTCGGGCGAGTGGTCGGAGTGGCAGGACGTGGAGACCCACGACTTCGAACACGCACCGGACCCCGGCTCCGAGGAGCGGGCCGAGGGCACGGTGCGCGGTGCGACCGCCCCCCTGTGGGTCGGGGACTCGGACGCCGTGGCGGTCCGGGTGCGGCCCGAGTCCGCTCCCGGCGCGACCGGCTCCGCCACGCCTCCCCTCCCCGAGGGCCTGCGGCTGGAACTCGTCGACCCGGGCGACGAGCCGGAGAACCCGCAGGCCGGCGTCCCCCGCTCGGAGAACCCGCAGCCCGGCAGCGCGGAGAACCCACCACCCGGCAGTGCGGAGAACCCCGTGCCGCTGAACCCCCCGGAGCGGCCCGAGATCCCCGTGCCCGGCGAAGGCGTGTACGAGGAGCTGCCCGGAGCCGTGGGAGATCCGGCCCTCGCCGCGTCGCTCACGCCCGAGTCGGCCGCGGCGTCCGCGGTCAACGCGGACCTCGCGCCGCTCGGCGCCGACGCGATCCTCCCGCTGACGAAGGCGGAGACGGCGGCGGAGGCCACGGCGTACGGCGTCGCCAAGCCGTACATCGGACCCCGGCCGGGCATCGTCACGCGCAAGGGCTGGGGTGCCAACGAGGCCCTGCGGGAGAAGCAGTTCGTCTACACGAAGACCGTCCAGGCCGCCTTCGTCCACCACACCGCCACGGGCAACCGGTTCACCTGCCAGCAGTCGGCCTCCGTCCTCCGCAGTATCTACCGCTACCACGTGGAGAGCAGCGGCTGGCGGGACATCGGCTACAACTTCGCCGTCGACAAGTGCGGAAACATCTACGAAGGAAGGGCAGGAGGCGTGGCCAAACCGGTCCTCGGCGCACATACGCGCGGTTTCAACACGAACAGCATGGGCATCGCCGTGCTCGGAACGTACAGTTCGACCACTCCGCCCAGGGCCGCGGTGGACGCCATCGCCAAACTCACCGCGTGGAAGCTCGGGCTTTTCGGGGCCAACCCGAAGGCGACGACATATCTCACGTCAGGCGGCGGCAACAGATACGCGAAGGGTACGAAGGCCAAGCTCAACGTCATCTCCGGTCACCGGGACGGGTTCTCCACGGACTGCCCGGGCACCCGCCTCTACGGCCAACTCGGCACGGCCCGCGCGGTCGCGGCCAAACTGCAGGGCCGCTGAGGACCCATCCTCGTCGCACAGGGCGTCCGCCGGACCGATTGGTCCGGCGGTGCCGCATACGTACGTACGCACAGGCTGCATACACTGGCCGGTCATACGCGCGAATTGCCCGGCCCCAGAAGGAAGCAGAGAAGGCATTGACCCAGGCCCAAGAAGCGATCCTCCTGGTCGGCGGCAAAGGCACACGACTCCGCCCGCTCACCGTGAACACGCCGAAGCCCATGGTCCCCGCGGCGGGGGTGCCGTTCCTCACGCACCAGCTGGCGCGGGCGCGGGCCGCGGGGGTCGAGCACATCGTGCTGGCGACGTCGTACCTGGCGGAGGTCTTCGAGCCGTACTTCGGGGACGGTTCGTCGCTCGGGCTGCATCTCGAGTACGTCACCGAGGTGGAACCGCTCGGCACGGGCGGGGCGATCCGGAACGTCGCATCCCGGCTGCGGTCGGGCCCGGACGAGCCGGTGCTCGTCTTCAACGGGGACATCCTCACGGGACTGGACATCCGGGCCCTCGTCGACACCCACCGGTCCTCGGGCGCCGATGTCTCGCTGCATCTGACCCGGGTCGAGGACCCGCGCGCCTTCGGCCTGGTGCCGACGGACGACACCGGCAGGGTCACGGCGTTCCTGGAGAAGCCGCAGACGCCGGAGGAGATCGTCACCGACCAGATCAACGCGGGCGCCTACGTCTTCCGCCGCTCCGTCATCGACGGCATCCCCGCGGGCCGGCCGGTGTCCGTCGAGCGCGAGACCTTCCCCGAGCTGCTCAGCTCCGGGGCGCATCTCCAGGGCATGGTCGACTCCACGTACTGGCTGGACCTCGGCACCCCGCAGGCGTTCGTCCGCGGCTCCGCCGACCTCGTCCTCGGCCGGGCCCCGTCCCCGGCGGTGCCGGGCCGCTGCGGGGACCGGCTCGTCCTGCCGACCGCGACGGTCGCCGCCGACGCCAAGCTGACCGGGGGAACCGTCGTCGGTGACGGCGCCACCGTCGCCGAGGGGGCCAGGATCAGCGGCAGCACCGTCCTCGACGGCGCGGTGGTCGAGGCCGGCGCGGTGATCACCGACTCGCTCGTCGGCGCGGGCGCACGCGTGGGCGCCCGTACGGTCCTGACGGGCGCGGTCGTCGGCGACGGGGCGGTCATCGGATCCGACAACGAGCTGCGCGACGGCGTCCGGGTCTGGTGCGACGCGACGATCCCGGCGGGCGCGATCCGCTTCTCCTCGGACCAGTAACCGCCCGCCGGCGCGGCGGTCGGTCCCGTGCCGGACCGTACGGCCTTGTGCCGGACCGCCGGGCCGGCGGTTCACCGGCCCGCTGTCCGCCGGTGCCCGTCGGCCGCGCGCCGGGACCCGCTCGTGCGGGGGACGTCGCGGGGTCCCGCTGCGGAGCCCCACCCCGACCGCCTAGGCTCGGGGCAGACCTCGGCACACCCCCGCACCCAGGACACCCCTCCGTGGCAGGACGCTTCACCCCCCGGCCCGCCGTCAACCGCACCACGGTGCGCGGCGGCGGGATCGGCGTGCCCGCGCCCAGGCCCGGCGCGGCGACGGCCGGGGGCCGGGAGCGGACGTACGTCCCGCCGGGCCCCCTGGACCTCGGGCTGGTGCTGGGACCGCTGCGGCGCGGGCCGGGCGACCCGACGTTCCGCACCACCCCCGACGGCTCCGTCTGGCGCGCCACCCGTACGCCCGCCGGTCCGGGCACGCTGCGGGTGACCGCGAAGGGCACGGCGGTGCACGCCGAGGCGTGGGGCCCCGGAGCCGAGTGGCTCCTAGAACAACTGCCCGCGATGCTGGGCGACTTGGACGATCCTGGCGTGTTCGAACCGCGCCACCGGCTCGTCGCGGCCAGCCACCGCCGCCGCGCCGGACTGCGCCTCACCCGCACGGGACTGGTCCTGGAGAACCTGATCCCGTCGATCCTGGAGCAGAAGGTCACCACGGACGAGGCGTACCGCGCCTGGCGCCTCCTCGTACGCATGTACGGCGAGCCCGCCCCCGGCCCGTGCCCCGACCGGATGCACGTCATGCCGGACGCCCGCACCTGGGCGACGATCCCCTCCTGGGAGTGGCACCGCGCGGGCGTCGACAACAAGCGCGCGTCCACGATCCTGCGCGCGGTCCGCGTCGCGCGCAGGATGGAGGAGGCCGCGGCGATGGAGCCCGAGGCGGCCATGGCGCGCCTGGAGCTGATACCCGGCATCGGCCCGTGGACCTCCGCCGAAACGGTCCAGCGCAGCAACGGCGCCCCGGACGCGATCACCGTCGGCGACCTCCATCTGCCGCGCATCGTCGGCTACGCCCTCGCGGGGAACCGCGACGCGGACGACGCCGCGATGCTCGAACTCCTCGCCCCCTACGCCGGCCAGCGCCACCGCGCCGCCCGTCTGATCCTCCTCGGCGGCCAGTCCCCGCCCCGCCGCCGGCCGAAGATGCCGCGCTGGGACATCGGCAGGCTGTGAGCGGAGCGCCCCGGCCGATGGGCATCAGGCCCGATGGGCCCGATCAGTGATCCGACGGCCCCCGGGCCGGACTCTCCCGGGCCCGGCGCACTCCGGGCCCGGCCGCCGGCCCGGGAGCGGCTCCCGTCGCGCCGCACCCCGGCGGCCGCCCGCCCCGAGGCGCGGCGCGCCTCCCTCGGCCACCCGAGGCGGGGCCCGGCGCCCTCCCGAGCGCAGCGCCTCCCGGCGCAGCGCACCCCGAGCCACGCACCCTCACGAGCCCGGCGCACCCCGAGCCCCATGCCTCCCCGGCCCAACGGTCCGGCGTCACCGCACCTCGACGAAGTCCCCCGCGTCCCGCCCCGGGCGTTCCCCCGGCGCCTCCGCCGCGTGCCCGATCGCGACCGCGCCCATCGGGTCCCAGCCGGACGGCAGGTCCAGTACCTCGCGCACCACGTCCCGGCAGAACATCGTGGACGACACCCACGCCGACCCCAGACGCTCACCGGCCAGTGCCACCAGGAAGTTCTGGACGCCCGCCCCCGTCGCGACGACGAACATCTCGCGCTCCGCGGCGTCGCGGCGCTCGTCGCCGTAGTGGTGCGAGCCGTCCATGACCATGCACGGCACCGCCAGATACGGCGCGTTGCGCAGGACGTCGCCGCGCCGGACGCGCTTCGCGATCGACTCCTCGGACCTGCCGTCGCGGCGCAGGTCCGCGACCCACGCGTCGCGCATCGCGTCGAGCAGGCGCAGCCGCGCGGACTCCGACTCGAGAAGCACGAAGCGCCAGGGCGTCGTGTGGTGCGGGGCCGGCGCGGTCACGGCGGCCGCCACCGCGCGGCGGACCGCGCCCGGGTCGACGGGCTCGTCGGTGAAGGCGCGCACCGTGCGGCGCTGTGCCACCGCCTCCCGTACCGCCTCCGAGGTGCCGAGCCGGAACATGTCGTCCGCCGCGGGACGCACCAGGGCGCGGGCGCCGTCGGCCCCGTCGGCGAGGACATGGCCGAGTCCTCGGACCACCGCCACCGGCAGCCCGGCCGCCTTGCCCTTGACCAGGTCGCCGGCCGCGGCGAGCTCGTCGGCGGTGGCGACCACCGTCGCGTCGAGCCGGTTGCCGTGCGCGTCGGCGCCGCCGCGCAGATCGTCCAGGACCCGTACGCCCGCCGCGCCGATGGCGACGTCGGTGAGCCCGGTCCGCCACGGCCGGCCGAAGGTGTCCGTGATCACCACGCCCACCTCGACGCCGAGCGTGTCCCGCAGCCCTTCGCGGATGCGCGAGGCCGAGGCGTCCGGGTCCTCGGGGAGCAACAGCACCGTCCCGGCGGGGGTGTTGGAGGCGTCCACCCCGGCCGCGGCCATCACCAGGCCCTGCCGGTTCTCGACGATGCGCAGGCCGCCGCGCCGGGCCACCACCCGCACCGTCTCCGCGTCGATGGCGGCCTCGCGGTCACCGGCCGCGACGATACGGCCCTCCGCCTTGCTGACGATCTTCGAGGTGACGAGCAGGACGTCGCCGTCCGCCAGTCCCGGCTCACCGGCCGCGATCAGCTTCGCGAGGTCGTCACCGGGTCGTACCTCGGGCAGTCCCGGCAGGGCCCACACCCGGTAGGACGGTGCGGTCATCCGCGGACCTCCTCGGCGAGCGCCAGCGCCTCGCGCGCCATCGCGGCCGTGGCGTCGAGGTCGGTCATCATCAGGGGCACCGCCCGGCAGCGGATCCCCGCCTCCTCGACCCCGTCCACCGAGGCCGCGTCCACCGTGTCCACGAGCCAGCCGTCGAGCAGCCCCGACCCGTAGTGCCGTGCCACGGCGGCGGCGGTCGACTCGACCCCGACCGCCGCCAGCACCTTGTCGGCCATGCCCCGCACGGGGGCGTCCCCGACGATGGGGGAGAGGCCGACGACCGGCACGCCCGCGTCGGCGATCGCCTCGCGGATGCCCGGTACCGCGAGGATCGTGCCCACGCTCACGACCGGGTTCGACGGCGGGAAGAGGATGACGTCGGCCTCGGCGATCGCCTCCAGCACCCCCGGTGCGGGCTTGGCCTGTTCGGCGCCGACGGGTACGACGGCCTGCGCGTCGACGGACGCCCGCAGCCTGACCCAGTACTCCTGGAAGTGGACGGCCCGGCGTTCGCCGTCCACGTCGACGGCGACATGGGTCTCGACGCGGTCGTCCGACATCGGCAGCAGCCGCACCCCGGGCTGCCAGCGGGCGCACAGCGCCTCGGTCACGGCGCTCAGCGGATAGCCGGCGCCGAGCATCTGGGTACGGACGATGTGGGTGGCGAAGTCGCGGTCACCGAGCCCGAACCAGTCGGGCCCCACTCCGTACGCCGCGAGTTCGCTCTTGACCTGGAAGGTCTCCTCGGAACGTCCCCAGCCCTGCTCCTCGTTGATGCCGCCGCCGAGCGTGTACATCACCGTGTCGAGGTCCGGGCAGACCTTCAGCCCGAACAGATGGATGTCGTCACCGGTGTTGCCGATGACCGTGATGTCGGCTTCGGGGGCGGCCGCCTTGAGGCCACGCAGAAAACGAGCACCGCCGATGCCACCGGCCAGAACCACAATGCGCATGCTCAGAGTGTGTCAGGCGCCGGCTCCCCGGATGAGGCGCGGTCACCGGGACGGGCCCGGAGCGCCGGGGTGCCGGGCGAGGACGGGGCGGGTGCCGCCGTCGGCGGCCGGTCGGGCGACGACGGCGCAGGTGGGGCGGCGGCGGTTGCCGGTCGGGCTGCGCCGAGTGCAGTTCGGGCGGCGACGGGCGTGGGTCAGACGACGGAGGCGTCCTGCCGGGCGGCCGGCGAGCAGTGGGCCGTGTGCATCGGCATCTCGGTCAGGCCCGGGAAGTACACGTGCAGGCTGACGGCCGGCTCGAGCGAGTCGTTGACCACCTCGTGCACATATCCGGGTGCGAAGACGCGCTGCGCGCCGGCGGTCAGTGCGCGGTCGGTCCGGGCGGTCCGTTCGGTCAACTCGCCTTCCAGAACGGTCAGTACACCGGAGGACGGGCCGTGGTCGTGCAGTCCGCTGCCCTGTCCGGGCACCCAGGAGAGCAGCCAGACCTCGTAACCGGGGCCGGTGCGCAGCCGGTGGTACCACCGCGTCGTGGCGTCGTACCGGACGAGCGGGGCCCACTGGGCGCGGTCCTCGGCGACGGAGCGGGCGAGTCCGGCGAACTCGGCCACCGTCGACGGGTGGTCCTTGGCGGGCTGGAGGAGGTGCGGTACCTCGAGGATGTCGCCGGCGATCTGGAGGTCGCTGTCGCTGTTCATAGGGGTGCGGTGATTCCTCGGCAGAAACGGAAGGTCAGTGCTGGGGTGTCGCGAAGCCCACCGGGAAACGGCGGACCGGGGAGAGCTGGAGCGCTACGGCATCAACAGCTGGAACAGCAACAGCGCGCCTGGACAGCGCTGCGGAACCCACGGATCGCGTGGGTCGCGGAGGGCGCTGTGGTCGCTGGCATGCCTTCCAAGGTGACGACCCCGGCCCCGGATGTCAACTCAATGACCGATTTGGCGGCAATGTTTCACCTCATCCGGTTACTCCGGTCGGAGAAAGGTTTGTGCGTCGGTGAGGCCGGAGACATGGCGCTGCAACTGTGCTCTCAAACGCCGTTGCGCTCTTGTGATCGGACTGTGATCCGGATCGCTTGTGTGGCCGGATCGCAACAAGATCGAAGCGCGAAACGTCCTTCCCGGTGAGGGCCGGTGAACGCCGGTGCGGCACTGCGGGAGGAAGAGGGTGCGGTCAGGCCAGTGGCAAGTGTCATGGTTTTTGGTGATTTGAACACTTTCCGCATACGCTTGGTTCCGCAGAGTGAATACGGGGCTCAATAGCAGATCTCGGCTTGACTGGCCCGGATCCACACACTTGTAATTTCACTCGTGTCGTTCGGCCGAAATCGGTACGGCTCAGGGCCGGATCACGGGGACGCAAAGACAGACGAGGGGCGCACATGACCGAGCTGTTCCAGCAACTGCTGGTCGAGGACGCGGACGAGGAACTCGGCTGGCAGGAGCGCGCGTTGTGCGCCCAGACCGACCCCGAGTCCTTCTTCCCCGAGAAGGGCGGATCCACCCGCGAGGCCAAGAAGGTCTGTCTCGCCTGCGAAGTCCGTTCCGAATGCCTCGAGTACGCCCTCGCCAACGACGAGCGGTTCGGCATCTGGGGCGGCTTGTCCGAGCGTGAGCGCCGCCGGCTGAAGAAGGCCGCCGTCTAGGAGCAGGGCCCCCGGCCCGCCCGGGGCGCGTCACCCGCCGGCCGTCGTTCGCGACCGGCGCGACGCACGACGCGCCACGCAGGACGGCAGGGCGCACAAGCCGGACCGGCAGCCGCCCCTGTCGGGGAGCCCGCGACCGCGACCGTGACCGCCGCCACCGCGACCCTCCATCCGGTGGGCACGGCCCTCCGCCCCGACCCGAAGAATCCCGTACGACCGCACGTCCGTGCCTCTGCGCCGCCGTGTCTCTGCGCATCCGCATCCGCACGAGGCCGCATCCGCCACCGCACGAGAAGGTCCGCCGTCCCGGCTCCGCCTCCGGGGCGGCGGACCTTCTCGTCCGTCCACCGGCCGCGCACCGGCGCCCCGCCCGTCGTCCTCCCCCCGTCGTCCTCCCCCCGTCGTCCTCCCCCCGTCGTCCTCCCCCCGCCGTCACCGGCCCGGCGTCCGCCGGACAGCCAGGAAGCGGCCCGCCCGGGCCGCCGGGCCCCGCGTGGGAAGCCCGCGCCACGGCGCCGCGCCGGACCGTTAGTGTGGGGCCCCGTCCCAGACGCTCCAGCGCCCCCTCGCGGGGCGAACCGGCCGGAGGGCCCGTACCTCAATGTCCGCCACCCCTGCGGAGTTTGTTCCCGCCACCCCGCCCGAGTTCCCGCGGCACGTCGTCACCGCCGTACTCGTCTCCCACGACGGTGCCCGGTGGCTGCCCGACGCGCTCGCCGGGCTGCTCGGTCAGGAGCGCCCCGTACAGAACGTCGTCGCCGCCGACACCGGCAGCGCCGACGAGTCGGCGCGGCTGGTCACCGAGGCGCTCGGCGCCGACCGGGTGCTGCACCTCGCCCGCCGCACCGGCTTCGGTGCGGCCGTCGACGAGGCCGCCCGCACCGCCCCGGTGCTCACCCCGGACGAGCTGCCGTACCTGAAGCGGCCCAGCGGCTGGGACCCGGTCACCAGGACCTGGCGCGACGACGCGTACGACATGCCGGAGCTGCCGCACGGCGAACCCGTCCAGTGGCTCTGGCTGCTGCACGACGACTGCGCGCCCGCCCCCGACGCGCTCGCCGAACTGCTCCGCGTCGCCGACTCCGACGCCTACGCCGCGGTCATCGGCCCCAAGCTGCGCGGCTGGTACGACCGCAAGCAGCTCCTCGAGGCCGGCGTCTCCATCGCCAACAGCGGCCGCCGCTGGACCGGGCTCGACCGCCGGGAACAGGACCAGGGACAGCACGACCAGGTCCGCTCCGTGCTGTCCGTCTCCTCCGCCGGCATGCTCGTGCGCCGCGACGTCTGGGAGGAGCTCGGCGGCTTCGACCGCCGGCTGCCGCTCATGCGTGACGACGTCGACTTCTGCTGGCGCGCCCACGCCGCCGGCCACAGCGTGTTCGTCGCCCCCGGCGCCGTCCTGCGGCACGCGGAGGCCGCCGCCCGCGAACGCCGCACCGTCGACTGCGCCGGCCGCTCCGTCGCCAGCCCCCACCGGGTCGACAAGGCCGGCGCCGTCTACACCCTGCTCGTCAACGCACGCGGCAGGGCGCTCCCCTTCGTCCTGCTCCGCCTCGTCCTCGGCACGCTGCTGCGCACCCTCGCCTATCTCGTCGGCAAGGTGCCCGGCCAGGCGGTCGACGAGGTCATGGGCCTGCTGGGCACACTGCTGCGCCCGGAGCGGATCCTCGCCGCCCGCCGCAGGCGGGGCAAAGCACTCGTCGACGCGAGCGAACTGCGCCCGCTCTTCCCGCCGCCCGGCGCCACCGTCCGCGCCACCTTCGAACAGGTCGCGGGCGGTCTCGGGACCGGCGGCGATTCCGACTCCGGGGGCTCACGGCACGGAGTCGTCGAGTCCGGTCCCGGCGGCGACGAGGCCGACTTCCTGGAGGTCGAGCAGTTCGCCCGGCTCAAGAAGATCGCCCGCAAACCGGGGCCCGTCCTCTTCGCGGTCCTGCTGCTCGTCTCCCTCGTGGCCTGCCGCGGCCTCCTCGGCGGCGGCGCGCTCGCGGGCGGCGCCCTGCTGCCCGCGCCGGGCGACCTCTCCGAGCTGTGGAGCCGCTACGCCGACGCCTGGCATCCCCTCGGCACCGGCGGGACGCAGACGGCGCCGCCGTACCTGGCGATCCTGAGCGTCCTCTCCGGACTCTTCCTCGGCTCCACCGGCTTCGCGCTGACCCTGCTGCTCGTCTGCTCGGTGCCCCTCGCGGGCGTCACCGCGTACTTCGCGTCCCGTCCGCTGATCGAGTCCAGGCTGCTGCGGGCCTGGGCGAGCGTGGCGTACGCGTTCCTGCCCGCGGCCACCGGCGCCCTCGCCACCGGACGGCTCGGCACCGCCGTCCTCGCCGTCGTGCTCCCGCTGATCGCCCGTGCCGCGGTCGCGGCCCACGGACTGGCCCGCACCGACGGTGCGCGCGGCAGCTGGCGGGCGACCTGGGCCTACGCGCTGCTGCTGACGTTCGCGATGGCCTTCACCCCCGTCGTCTGGCCGCTCGCCGTCGCCCTCGGCCTCGTCGCACTCGTCCTGCGCCGCGCCGACATCACCGCGTACGGACTGCGCTTCCTCGCCGTGGCCGGCACCCCGCTGCTGGTCCTGGCCCCCTGGTCGCTGTCGCTGCTGAGCGAGCCGTCCCGTTTCCTGCGCGAGGCGGGACTGGAGTTCGGCACCGGCGCGGCGACCCCGCTCGACCTGCTCGGCATCAGCCCCGGCGGTCCCAAGACCGTCGGCGGGCTGCTCCTCATCGGCGTCGTGCTCGCCGCACTCGCCGCCCTGCTGCGTGGTGAACGGCAGTTCGCGATCCGCACCGCCTGGGTCGTCGCGGTCGCCGCGCTGGTCTTCGCGGCCGTGGCCAACGGCTCGGGCTGGGCCGGACCCGCCACCCTCGTCTACGGCATCGCCCTGATCGCCGCCGCCGTCCTCGGCGCTGAGGGCGCCAGGGAACGCGTCGCCGCCCAGAGCTTCGGCTGGCGTCAGCCGGTTGCCGCCCTGATCGCCCTCGCGGCCGCGGCCGCCCCGCTCCTCGCCGCCGTCAACTGGATGATCAGCGGCGCGGCGGGCCCGCTGGAGCGCCGCGACCCCGTGCAGGTCCCGGCCTTCGTCGCCGAGGAGAGCGGCACCCGCGACCAGCCCCGCACGCTCGTCCTCGGCGGCTCGTCGCCGGCGAAGGTGTCGTACACGCTGGTCCGCGGCTCCGGCGGGCGTCTGGGCGACGCCGAGCTCAGCGAGGCCGCGGGCAGCGACCCGCGCCTGGACAAGGTCGTCGCCAACCTCGTCGCCGGCTCCGGCGCCGACCAGACCAGCCAGCTCAGCGGCTTCGCCATCCGGTACGTCCTGGTCCGCGACGGCGCACCGCGCCAGACGAGCCGCGTCCTCGACGCCACCCCCGGCCTCTCCCGGCTCAGCCAGCTCGACGGCAGCGCGCTGTGGCGCGTGGACAGCCAGATCGCCCGGGCGGTCATCGTCAGCGGCAAGGCGGAGCCGCTGCCGGTGGCCTCCGGACCGGTCGAGGCCCACACGGACATCCCCAAGGGCCCCGAGGGCCGGGTGCTGCGCCTCGCGGACCGCGCCGACGAGGGCTGGCAGGCCACGCTCGACGGCCGTCCGCTGCAGCGCACCACCGTGGACGGCTGGGCCCAGGGCTTCGAGCTGCCCGCCGAGGGCGGGCGGCTGGACCTCACCCACGAGGCCCCGGCGACCCACACCGCCTGGATCTGGGCGCAGGGCGTGCTCGCCCTCGTCCTGGTCGTGCTGGCCCTGCCCGGCCGGCGCCGCGAGATCGACGACGACCTGCCCGACGAGGAGGCCGTGATCCCGGCCCAGCCCGTGGAGGGCGAGGGCCGCCGGGCCCGCAGGCTCCGTGCGGCGCAGGCAGAGGCGGCCGCCGCCGAATCCGGGACGGACCCCGCGGCGGAGCCGCGGCCCGAGACCGGCGCCGCGGACCCGTACGCGGCGGTGCCCCAGCAGCCGCAGTACGGCGCCGAGTGGGACGAGCGGGCCTACGCGGACGAGGGCGCCCCGGCCGGCACCGGGTACGGCTCGGCGGACGAGGGCGGCCAGACCGGCACCGGGTACGGCTCGTACGGGAACGGCCAGTACGCCGACCCGTACCCGTACCAGGACGCCGGACAGCAGTACGCCTACCCGGAGACCGGGCAGTACGACGGCCGGCAGGGCGGGCAGTACGACCCGCAGCAGCCGCAGCAGCAGTACGACCAGCAGCAGTACGACCCGCAGCAGCCGCAGCAGTACGACCAGCAGCAGTACGACCCGCAGTTCGGCCGCCAGGAGTACGACCCGCAGCAGTACGACCCCTACCGCACGGGCCCCGGGTCCGAACCGGGCCCGTACGACCCCTACGGCTACGAGAACGAGCAGCGTCCCGACGGGAGCAGCAACCAGTGAACCGCACGACCCTCTCGCTCCTCGCGGCCGTGACGTCCCTCGCCGCCGTGACCGGATTCGCCGCGCTCACCGCGCCGGACGGCGGGACGGCCACGGAGGCGACGGCACCGGCCCGCCTGCCCGTCGAGCGCTCCAGCCTGCTCTGCCCGGCCCCGGCGACGTCGGACCTCGCCGAGACGGTGTACACGTCCTACACCCCGCAGTCCGGCGCCGGCGGCGGCTCCGCCTCCTCCTCCGGCGGCTCGACGGCCGAACTCCGCCCCGCCGTCGCTACGTTGAGGGGCCCGGCCGACGACGCGGGCAAGGCGGGCGAGGAGAAGAAGGACGGGAAGGACGAGGAGGAGAAGGACGGGAGCGCGAAGAACCCTCCGTCCGACAAGCCCGTCGTCAGCCTCGAGCAGCCCGGAAAGCCCGTCGGCGCCAAGGCGAGCGGCAGCGCCGCCCCCGCGCTCGTCGGGACCGCCACCGGCAGTCTCGCCCCCGGTTGGACCACCCAGCAGACCACCACGGTCAGCGCCGGAAGCGGCCGCGGCGTGCTCGGCGTCAACTGCACCGCACCCGACACGGACCTCTGGTTCCCGGGCGCGAGCATCGCCAAGGACCGGCAGGACTACGTCCACCTCACCAACCCCGACGACACCGGCGCGCTCGTCGACATCGAGCTCTACGGCAAGGACGGCGCGCTCAAGTCCCAGCTGAGCGACGGCATCCAGGTCCCCGCGGGGGCGAGCGTCCCCGTACTGCTCTCCACCCTGACCGCCGATCCCGCCGAGGACGTGACCGTGCACGTCACGACCCGCACCGGCCGGGTCGGCGCCGCGGTGCGGGGCGCGGGGGACGAGACCGGCAGCGACTGGCTGCCCGCGTCCGCCGACCCGGCCGGCACGCTGGTGCTCCCGGGCATCCCCGCGGACGCGACCGCCGTGCGGCTGGTCGCCTTCGCCCCCGGTGACGACGACGCGGAACTGAAGGTGCGACTCGCGAGCGCGACCGGCACGATCAACCCCGCCGGCGCGGAGAGCCTGCGGGTGAAGTCCGGCATGACGGCCTCGCTCGACATGAAGGACGTCACCAAGGGCGAGGCGGGCTCCCTCCTCCTGTCCCCGGCCGAGGGCGCCCCGGCGTCGCCGGTCGTCGCGGCCCTCCAGGTCACCCGGGGCAAGGGCGACAAGCAGGAGATCGCCTACATCCCGGCCACCGCGCCCGTCACGGAGCGGGCCACCGCCGCCGACAACCGGGCCAAGGGCTCGCTGCTCTCCCTCACCGCGCCCGGAGAGACCGCCCAGGTCAAGGTGACGGCGTCGGCGGGCACCGAGGGCGGCGCCCAGGCCGTCAAGACGTACACGGTCAAGGGCGGCACGACGCTGGCGGTCAGTCCGCCCGTCCCGGCCGGGCTGAAGGGCTCCTACGCGCTGACCGTGGAGCCGCAGTCCGGGGGGCCGGTCCACGCGGCCCGCACGCTGCTGCTCCCGGAGGACGGCATCCAGATGTTCACCGTCCAGACCCTGCCGGACGACCGGGGCCTCGTCGCGGTGCCGGCGGCGCAGCAGGACCTCTCCGTCCTCGGCGACTGACGCGGACCGACCGCCCGGCCCGGTGCCGCCGCTCGTACCGGGGCGGCCCGGGTCCGACCCTGCCGCGCCGGGCCCCGTCGTGCCGCGCCGGGCCTAGTCCTGGCCGTAACGGGGGTCGACCGACTCCGGCGAGAGGCCGAGCAGGTCCGCGACCTGTTCCACCACCACCTCGTGCACCAGCAGCGCCCGCTCGTCGCGGTTCTTCGTACGGATCTCGACCGGCCGCCGGTAGACCACGATCCTCGCCGGACTGCCCTTCCCCGCCGGCGCCGAGCTGCCCAGCGGCACGCTCTCGTCCAGCGATCCCGGCACGTCGAGGACCAGGAACTCCACCTCGGCCAGCTGGGGCCAGCGCCGCTCCAGCCGCTCCACCGAGTCCTGCACGAGATCGCGGAACGACTCGGCCCGGCTGGCGGAGAGCGGCACCTGCGGCGGGGCGACGGGCCCTCGCATCCCCCGGCCGTGACGGTCGCGACGGCGCGGCCTGGGCTCGGTGGGGCGGGGCGGTACGGGACTGTCCATCACTGACGCAGGGTAGCTCTCCCGGACCCGGCCGCATCGGGGCCGTGCCCCTCCCGAACCCCGGGGCATCGCCCTCGTGGGTGACGGCCCACCACCCGGAGGCGTGAACGTTTCGACGTCCACCGCGTGACGTTCCCCGGGCGCCCCGGGCGCCGCCTCCCCGGTCCATCCCCGGCGAACCGCGTGGGCTTGTCGCTTATTGAACATTCAGGCCAAGGTTGGGCTCGATTCGACGCCTCTCGCCGATCGCCGCACTCGTCGTGAATGACGCAATTCATATGCAGTAGTGACCGGATCGTAGGGGGTCCCGGATCGGGTGCCGTTCCTCCCGTGCAGGTCAGTACAGTTGGCCGGAACGCGGCTGTGCGTGACCTCACAACGCGACACGGTGGAGTGACGTGGTGGAGAGTCGTCGCGGCCCGCTCAAGAGTGCGGTACCGTCCAACGTCGTGAGCCCTGTACGTCGCTGTTCGCGCACCGCGTGCGGCCGTCCTGCCGTCGCGACACTGACGTACGTCTATGCCGACTCGACCGCGGTCCTCGGCCCCCTCGCCACCTACGCCGAGCCCCACTGCTACGACCTGTGCGCCGAGCACAGCGAACGGCTCACCGCGCCCCGCGGCTGGGAGGTCGTCCGGCTCTCCGACGCCTCCGGCCCGGCCAGGCCCAGCGGCGACGATCTCGAGGCACTGGCGAACGCCGTCAGGGAAGCGGCCCGTCCGCAGGAGCGCGCGGCCCAGGCGGGCGGCGGTTCGGGAGCCCGCAGGTCCGACCCGATGGAGGTCGCGCGGCGGGGACACCTCCGGGTGCTGCGCTCGCCCGACTCCTGAAGCGGCTCTTCACCCCGGACACCGACGCGGCGCATTCCTCGGGTCCTTTCCCGCCCCGGCCCGTCGGCCGTGGTGCTCCGCACCGACCCGCGCTGTCCGCGGCGAACCGCACGTGAACTGCACGGATCCGCACTGACCCGTCCCGTTTTTCGGGCCTGACCCCGGCCGCCCCCGCCCCGGCGGGTAGTTTGTTGCGACCACAGGGAATTCGGGAAGGTTGGGCCGTGGCTGCATCCTCTGCTGCTGATCTGTCACAGATCGTGAAGGCGTACGACGTGCGCGGGGTGGTGCCGGACCAGTGGGACGAGTCGCTGGCCGAACTGCTCGGATCCGCCTTCGTCCAGGTCACCGGCGCGGAAGCCGTCGTCGTCGGCCATGACATGCGGCCCTCGTCGCCCGGCCTCTCGGGTGCCTTCGCCCGGGGCGCGGCCGCGCGCGGCGCGGACGTCACCATGATCGGCCTCTGCTCGACGGACCAGCTGTACTCGGCGTCCGGGCAGCTCATGCTGCCGGGCGCGATGTTCACGGCGTCCCACAACCCCGCCCAGTACAACGGCATCAAGATGTGCCGCGCGGGCGCGTCGCCGGTGGGCCAGGACACGGGCCTCACCGAGATCCGCGAGCTGGTCGAGTCCTGGCTCGCGTCCGGCGCGCCGGCCCCCGTGGCCGCCCCGGGGTCGGTCAGCGAGCGCGACACCCTCGACGACTACGCGTCCCACCTGCTCTCCCTCGTGGACCTCGCGACGATCCGCCCGCTGAAGGTGGTCGTGGACGCGGGCAACGGCATGGGCGGCCACACGGTCCCGAAGGTCTTCGCCTCCCTGCCGGTCGAGCTCGTCCCGATGTACTTCGAGCTGGACGGGACGTTCCCCAACCACGAGGCCAACCCCCTCGACCCCAGGAACCTCGTGGACCTCCAGGCGCGGGTACGCGCGGAGGGCGCGGACATCGGTCTCGCCTTCGACGGCGACGCCGACCGCTGCTTCGTCGTCGACGAGCGCGGCGAAGGGGTCTCCCCCTCGGCGATCACGGCCCTCGTCGCGGCCCGCGAGCTGGCCAGGAACGGCGGCGGTGTCGTCATCCACAACCTGATCACCTCGTGGTCGGTGCCCGAGGTCGTGCGCGAACACGGCGGCACGCCCGTCCGCACGCGCGTCGGGCACTCGTTCATCAAGGAGGAGATGGCCCGCAGCGGCGCCATCTTCGGCGGGGAGCACTCCGCGCACTACTACTTCCGCGACTTCTGGAACGCCGACACGGGCATGCTCGCCGCCCTGCACGTCCTGGCGGCCCTCGGGACCCACGACGGCCCGCTGTCCGACCTGGTCGGCCGTTACGACCGCTACGCCGCGTCCGGCGAGATCAACTCCACGGTCGAGGACCAGGCGGGCCGCACCGCCGCCGTCCGCGAGGCCTTCTCGGCGCGCGAGGGCGTCACCTTCGACACCCTCGACGGCCTGACCGTCTCCACCGCCGACTGGTGGTTCAACCTCCGTCCCTCGAACACCGAGCCGCTCCTCCGTCTCAATGTCGAGGCGCGTGACGAGGCGACGATGTCGGCCCTGCGGGACGAGGTCCTCGGCCTGGTCCGCAAGAGCTGAGCCGGCGGTCCGGTACGGCTGACGCAACGGCTGAGCCGGACGGTCCGTTACGGCCGACGGATGGTTGAGACGGCGGTCGTCCGGCACGACTGGGGGCGGTACTCGGGGCGGTGGGGTCGCGGTCCGGTACGACTGGGGCGGTGTTCGGGGCGGTGGGGTCGCGCTCCGGTGACGGGTGGCGGTCCGGGACCACACCCGCTGCACCCGCGGAAGCCGAGTCCCGGCCCGCGCCGGCACCGCACCCGCGCCCGCATGCGGACGGCCGCGACCCCCTGCAGCGCCTCTGTGCGAACCGCAGGACCGCGCCGCCGCGGAGCCGTACCCCGTCGCCCGTGCGCCCCACCCGCCCGGACCGCACGCCGAGCCGCGCAGGCCGCCCCCCGGCGGTAGGCTGACGTGGCCCAATCCCCATGTCGAAAGGACCGTCCCATGCCGCTCGAAGCCGGCCTTCTGGAGATCCTCGCCTGTCCGGCCTGCCACGCGCCGCTCGACGACGCGACGGCTGCCGAATCCCCCGAGCTGATCTGCACCGGCAAGGACTGCGGCCTGGCGTACCCGGTACGGGACGGCATCCCCGTACTGCTCGTGGACGAGGCCCGCCGCCCCGCCTAGGCCTCAAGCCCCCCACCTGTCCGGCTGTTCGGCGAATCGGAGGCCCACCCCATGCTCGACGAGTCACTCCTCGACGCCCCGGAAGCCCTCGCCCGCGCCGACCGCCGCGGTCTGCTCCGCGGCGCCGCGGAGGCAGGGGCGCGCGTACGTACCGCCGCCCGGCACGCAGCGGAGGCGGGCATCGCCGAGCTGACTCCGGAGGGCCGCCCGCGGGCCGTCCTGATCGCGGGTTCCGGTACCGCCGCCACGGGCGTCGCCGACCTCCTCGCCGAGCTGGCCGGACCCACCGCGCCGGTCACCCGCCTCCACCCCACCGGTGTCGCCCCGGCGGCCGGCGCCCTGCGCTGGGCGCTCCCCGGCTGGGCCGGTTCCGTCGACCTGCTCCTCGTCGCCACGACCGACGGCAGCGAACCCGGACTCGCCCTGCTCGCCGAACAGGCGTACCGGCGCGGCTGCACCGTCGTCGCCGTCGCGCCGCAGCGCTCGCCGCTCTCCGAGGCCGTCGACGGCGTCCACGGCCTCGTCGTCCCCATGGCGACGGCGCCGTACGAGCAGTACGAGGAGACCCGCAGCGCGGCGAGCCCCGGCGCCTTCTGGGCCCTGTTCACCCCGCTCCTCGCACTCCTCGACCGGGTCGGTCTGATCGCCGCCGCCCCGGAGGTGATGCAGAGCGTGGCC
Source organism: Streptomyces sp. HUAS CB01 (assembly GCF_030406905.1). Lineage (NCBI taxonomy): Bacteria > Bacillati > Actinomycetota > Actinomycetes > Kitasatosporales > Streptomycetaceae > Streptomyces > Streptomyces chengbuensis. Next base: position 3,094,368 of record NZ_CP129137.1, on the reverse strand, counting down.
GACCGGCTCGACCGCATCGCCGAACGCTGCGGCCCGGCGATCGCCACGTACAGCAATCCCGCCAAGACCCTCGCGGCCGAGTTCGCGGACACGCTCCCGCTGATCTGGACCGAAGGCGCGGCGGGGCCCGTCGGCCGCCGGTTCGCCGCCGTGCTGGCCGAGCTCGCCGGCCGGCCCGCGATCGCCGCGGAACTGCCCGAGGCGCTGCCCGCCCACGGCATGCTCCTCGCGGGCGCCTTCGCGGCAGGGGCGGATCCGGGCGACTTCTTCCGCGACCGCGTCGAGGAGCCGCAGGCCGTCAGGGCGCGGGTCCTGCTGCTGCGGGACAGCCTGGACAACGGGTTCACCGCGGCACCGGCCGCACGCGAACTCGCGCTGAGCCACGACACCGCCATCAGCGAACTGGAGCCGGAGGACGGCAGCGCCCTGGAGACCCTCGCGGAGCTCCTCGCCGTGACGGACTTCGCCGCCGGGTATCTGGCTCTCGCGAGCAACGGCGGCCACGCCTGACGGCATGCCGGCTGCGGCCCGGGGACCAGCGTTCCCTCCCCGGATCAGCGTCCGGGCCCGGGCGTTCCGGCTCCCCAGCAGCGCCCCGCCCTGCCCACGGACCACGGCCGGACAACGGACCACGGCCGGACAATGGAACGCGGCGGCCCGGACCGAACCCGGATTCCGGACCGAACCCGGAACCCCACCGAACCCGGTGCCCGGACCGGACCTGGTGGTATCCGGCCCCTCGGACCCGAGCCGTGTCGGACCCCGCACCCGCCGCCCGCCCCGGGCCGTGTCGGACCCGCCGCCCGGACCGACACCGCACCGGTCACACTGCAGACACGCACCAGCCACGCATCCGCCACGTACCGAGTCGAGGATCACCCCTCATGGACCGCCTCTCCAACACCGTGCGCCCCTACGCCTGGGGGTCCACCACGCTCATCCCGGAACTCCTCGGCGTCGCCCCGACCGGCGAGCCACAGGCGGAGATGTGGATGGGCGCCCACCCCGGCGCCCCCTCGCAGACCGGCCGCGGCTCCCTGCACGACGTCATCGGGGCCGACCCGGCGCGCGAACTCGGCCGCCCCGCCCTCGAGGCGTTCGGCCCCCGGCTGCCGTTCCTGCTCAAGCTGCTCGCCGCCGGCGCGCCGCTGTCCCTGCAGGTCCACCCCGACCGGGCACAGGCGCAGGAGGGGTTCGCCGCGGAGGAGAAGGCCGGCATCCCGCTCGACGCGCCCCACCGCAACTACAAGGACGGCAACCACAAGCCCGAGCTGGTGTGCGCGCTCACCCCGTTCGACGGCCTGTGCGGCTTCCGCCCGCCCGTCGAGGCGGCCGACTTCCTCTCCGGTCTCGACGTCGACTCGCTCAAGCCGTACGTCGACCTCCTCCACGCCCACCCCGAGGAAGCCGCGCTGCGCGAGGTCCTGACCGCGGTCCTCTCCGCGGACCCGGAGGAGATGGCCCACACCGTCGCGGAGGCCACGGCGGCCGCGGAACGCCTCGGCGGGGCGTACGCCCCCTTCGCCGCCACCGCGCACCACTTCCCCGGCGACCCGGGCGTCATCGCCGCCATGCTCCTCAACCACGTACGACTGCAGCCCGGGGAGGCGCTGTTCCTCGGCGCCGGGGTCCCGCACGCATACCTCGGCGGACTCGCCGTGGAGATCATGGCGAACTCCGACAACGTGCTGCGGTGCGGGCTCACCCCGAAGCACGTCGACGTCCCCGAACTCCTGCGCGTCGTACGCTTCGAGGCGGGCGACCCCGGCGTCCTGCGGCCCGAGGCGTCGCCGTCCGGGGAGGAGCTGTACGACACCCCGATCGACGAGTTCCGGCTCTCCCGCTTCGTACGGCCGGAAGGCGCGGCCCCCGTGGACCTCACCCTGCCCACCCCGCAGATCCTGCTGGCGACGGCCGGCCGGCCGAACGCCGGGGAACTCACCCTCGCCCCGGGGCAGTCGGTGTTCGTGCCCGCAGGCGAAAAGGCCGAACTGTCCGGTACGGGCACCGTCTTCAGGGCCACCGTGGCGGTCTGACTCGGCCTCCGCCGGAGCTGCTGCAACAATGTCCCGCCGGAACCGCGGGCCCCCCGGGACCGCGGGACCGGGAGCCCACGGAAGCCAGGAACGAAGGGACACCACGCACCCATGAGCGCGTCAGGCGGAACCAAGGCGATCGTCGCGGCCCTCGCCGCGAACCTCGCGATCGCAGTAGCCAAGTTCGTGGCGTTCCTCTTCAGCGGCTCCTCGTCGATGCTGGCGGAGAGCGTCCACTCGGTCGCCGACTCCGGGAACCAGGGCCTCCTGCTCCTCGGCGGCAAGAAGGCCAAGCGCGCGGCCACCCCGGAGCATCCCTTCGGCTACGGCCGCGAGCGCTACATCTACGCCTTCCTCGTCTCGATCGTGCTCTTCTCGGTCGGCGGCATGTTCGCGATCTACGAGGGCTACGAGAAGATCGTGCACCCGCACGCCGTCGAGGACTGGTACTGGCCGATCGGTGTGCTCGTGTTCGCCATCATCGCGGAGACGTTCTCGTTCCGTACGGCCATCAAGGAGTCCAACGTCCTGCGGGGCAAGCGTTCCTGGAAGGAGTTCGTCCGCCACGCCAAGGCCCCCGAGCTCCCGGTCGTCCTCCTCGAGGACCTCGGCGCGCTCGTCGGTCTGATCCTCGCCCTCTTCGGCGTCGGCCTCGCCCTGATCACCGGCAACGGCGTGTGGGACGGCATCGGCACCCTCTGCATCGGCATCCTCCTCATCCTGATCGCGCTGGTGCTCGCGGCCGAGACGAAGTCCCTGCTGCTCGGTGAGGCGGCCGGCCTGGAGGACGTCGAGAAGATCAAGGCGGCGACCGTCGACGGCGACACGGTGACCGGCATCATCCACATGCGCACGCTGCACATCGGCCCCGAGGAACTGCTGGTGGCGGCCAAGATCGCGGTACGCCACGACAACACGGCGGAGCAGGTCGCCACGGCGATCAACGCCGCCGAGGACCGCATCCGCAGCGCCGTCCCGATCGCGCGCGTCATCTACCTGGAGCCCGACATCTACAACGAGCAGGCCGCCGCGGCGGGGGCGGACCCCGCCAAGTCCCCCGGCGGCCCCGGACCCGACACGGCTCACTGACGGCCTCTCCGCCGTCCGACGAGAGGGCCCCGTACCGCGCAGGCGGTACGGGGCCCTCTCGCATGCCCGGAGCCGACGGGTCGCGTGCCCGGAGCCGAACATCGGCGACTTGTACGCCACGCTCCGCCCCGTGCCGCCTCCTCCGGTGCCTCCGCCGCCGGCGCTCCGGGGTCCGCTCCCGCCGTGCCGGCGGCCCCCGGGGCCGAGCCGCCCGCCCCGCCGGTGTGGACCGGCGCGCCGGCCACCTGTTCGATCAGCCGCTCGGGATGACCGATGCCCTCGGCCACCCCGACCGTGAGGACACGCTTCCCGGTGAAGCGGCTGAGGTCCACGTCCTTGTCGGCGGCGACGATGGTCCCGTCCGCATGCCTGACATCGTTGTCGCAGAGTACGTTTTCGGCCCCGATGGATCCCTGCGTCTCCACCGTCATCTCGACGCCGAGTGCGTCCGCGGCCTGCGCGAGCTTCTCCGCCGCCATATACGCGAGCTTCTCCGCCGCCATATAGGTGTGGGCGATGCCTGTGGGGCAGGCAGTCACGGCGAGCAGCCTCGTCCTCCGCTGCTCGTTCCGTGGACTGGTCACGAGATCTCCTCACGCGCGGGGTGCGGATCGCGCGGTCCTCCCGATCCGCGACGAGCATGGTGCACCACATGGCCGCCGGGCCAAAAGTCATGGAACACGGTCGTCCGCTCGGCCGGGCCCCTCCATATCCGGCCGGAAACGGGGCATGGGCGGGCTGTGGGTCGCGACGGCGATCGGTGTAGATTCGTGACCAGAGCCAGACGTCGCTGCTGATGGCGGTCGGGCGGTCCGAGAGTGGACCGACCGAGGGAGAGAGGGCCTCCGACGGACTGCGCTGCGGACGTCCCCGGCGTCCGGACACGCACGTGCGGCACCCGTGTGTGCTCGTGCGCGTGTCCGTTTTCGCCGTGGCGACCGCAGAGCCATCCCGCCCGAACACCCTCGACCCCCTCTGAGGAGCAGCTCGCAATGACGACTGTCGCCGCTGGTCAGGACTTCAAGGTCGCCGACCTCTCCCTGGCCGATTTCGGCCGCAAGGAGATCACCCTCGCCGAGCACGAGATGCCCGGTCTGATGGCCATCCGCAAGGAGTACGCGGAGAGGCAGCCGCTGGCCGGTGCCCGGATCACCGGTTCGCTGCACATGACGGTGCAGACCGCCGTCCTGATCGAGACCCTGGTGGCACTCGGCGCCGAGGTGCGCTGGGCGTCCTGCAACATCTTCTCCACCCAGGACCACGCCGCCGCGGCCATCGCCGTCGGCCCCGAGGGCACCGTGGACAATCCCCGGGGCGTCCCGGTCTTCGCCTGGAAGGGCGAGACCCTGGAGGAGTACTGGTGGTGCACGGAGCAGGCGCTGACCTGGCCGGACTCGCCCACCGGCGGCCCGAACATGATCCTCGACGACGGTGGTGACGCCACCCTCCTCGTCCACAAGGGCGTCGAGTTCGAGAAGGCCGGCGAGGCCCCGGACCCGTCCACCGCGGACAGCGAGGAGTACGGCCACATCCTCCGTCTGCTCAACCGCACCCTGGCCGAGAACCCGCAGAAGTGGACGCGGCTGGCGTCGGAGATCCGCGGTGTCACCGAGGAGACCACGACCGGTGTCCACCGCCTGTACGAGATGCAGCGTGACGGCTCCCTCCTCTTCCCGGCGATCAACGTCAACGACGCCGTCACCAAGTCGAAGTTCGACAACAAGTACGGTTGCCGCCACTCGCTCGTCGACGGCATCAACCGCGCCACCGACGTCCTGATCGGCGGCAAGGTCGCCGTCGTCTGCGGCTACGGCGACGTCGGCAAGGGCTGCGCCGAGTCCCTGCGCGGCCAGGGCGCACGCGTGATCATCACCGAGATCGACCCGATCTGCGCCCTGCAGGCCGCCATGGACGGCTACCAGGTCACGACGCTGGACGAGGTCATCGACACGGCCGACATCTTCATCACGACCACCGGCAACAAGGACATCATCATGGCCTCGGACATGGCCAGGATGAAGCACCAGGCCATCGTCGGGAACATCGGCCACTTCGACAACGAGATCGACATGGCCGGACTCGCCAAGACCCCCGGCATCGTCAAGGACGAGGTCAAGCCGCAGGTCCACACCTGGACCTTCCCGGACGGCAAGGTGATCATCGTGCTGTCCGAGGGCCGCCTGCTCAACCTGGGCAACGCGACCGGCCACCCCTCCTTCGTGATGTCCAACTCGTTCGCGGACCAGACCCTGGCCCAGATCGAGCTGTTCACCAAGCCGGAGGAGTACCCGACCGACGTCTACGTGCTGCCCAAGCACCTCGACGAGAAGGTCGCCCGGCTCCACCTCGACTCGCTCGGCGTGAAGCTCACGACGCTCCGCCCCGAGCAGGCCGCCTACATCGGCGTCGAGGTCGACGGCCCGTACAAGCCCGACCACTACCGCTACTGATCAACCGCCGGTCGGTCCCCGATGAGCAGGCCGGTTCCGGCCCGCCGACGGGGACCCCGGCGGGCAGTGGCACCAGCGCACCAGGCAGGCCCCCGCACCCCCGTGCCGGGGGCCTGCCCCGTACTCCGGAGAAGTCAGGCCCCCCTATGCCCCGCGGCCGCTATTCGCTCCATGATCCGCACGATCACACCCCCCTCGGTGAAGAGCACTTCCACTGTGCACCCGGCCCGTCCGGCTGGCGCTACGTCTCCCAGCTGACCACCCCTTCCGGCGACCACGCGGGCTCCGTCGACCTGGCACTCGACGAACTCGGCCGTCCCATCCGGCTCGAACTGCACGCCGCGGGCTGGCAGGTCCGGGGGGCCGCTGTCGACGGCGTCACCTGGGTGCGCACCGACCCCACGGGCACCCACGCCACCGAAGGCAACGTCCGCGCCCATGCCTTCACCGGAACCTCCCCCGCATTCCTCGTCGCGACCGCCCGGCTGCTCCGGCTCGCACCCGGTGCCCCCGCCACCCGCGTCCGCCTCGTCGCCTTCACGGACCCTGTCCTCGCCCCCCGGACCGTCGACCAGTCCTGGGCCCTGGTGAAGAGTGAAGCGCACACCACTGACAACGGCCCTCTGACCGTGGACGAGTACCAGGTCGACGCCCTGGACACCGGCGAGCGGCACACGATCCACATCGCGGGCGACGTGGTTCTCGCGGCCCCCGGCATCGAACTCGAGGACCTCGAGACCCCGCCCTCCGTGTTCCCCTGATCCGTTTCCCGACCGGACAGCCGCCCCGCACGAACGACCGCCCTGGCCGGTTCCCGAACCGCCCTCAAGCGGGCGGCGCGAACCCCGTCGCCGCCGGTCCCACCCCTGCTCCGGTGCTGTCGTCGCCGATCCGGGCGGGTTCCGGCGCCGGAACCGACGACGGCGCGGACGGGGCCCCGGCACCGGTGGCGGCAGGCGTACCCCCACGGTTCACGGGCGCTGCAACAGGGTTCGCCGACACCGCCGGGTTCCTGGAGGCCGCCGCGTACGCCCGCCGCGTGTCCCGTGTCTGCCGCTCGTTCACCACGGCCGCCAGGAACGCACCCGCCGGCACCCCGGCCGGGACGGGCGTCCCCGTGCACGCGGCCAGATCACCGGCCAGCCGCTCGGCCAGCGACCGGCTCACCTCCGGGTCCAGCTGGTTCAACCGCGTCAGGTACTGGCGTACCGCCAGCCACAGGTCGTCCGGCACACCGGAGAGGTCGAGCTCCGTGAACCGCCCGATCAACCAGGGCGGCGGCGGAGGCGCGTACACGGACCGCGCGGCGGGCACCCGCTCCCGGACGACCAGGGTCCCGGCGAACACATCGCCGATTCGGCGCCCGCGCGCCGACACCAGCGAGGCGATGCAGGCGATGGCCCCGAAGGTCATCAGGATCTCCACCACCCCCATCGCCCCGCGCACCAGCGCGTGCCGGAACCGGATCGGGCCCCCGTCGTCCCGCACCACCCGCAATCCGCAGGCGAGCTTGCCCAGGGAACGGCCGTGACTGAGCGTCTCCACGGCGATCGGCGCACCGACGAGGACGAGGACGAACGTCGCGATCGACACGGCCATCCCCGCCGCCTCGTCCAGCGACGCCGTCGCGATCGCGAGCCCGACGGATATCAGGAGGTAGGCGGCCCACACGAGAGCCAGATCGATGACAAGCGCCAGGGCGCGGCTCGGCAGCCTCGCCGGACGAAGCCCCAGTACGACGGCATCCCCGGTCACAACCCCGCTCACGGCGCCCACCCTCTCCACTGCCCTCGAGACGTTCCTCGACCTTCGCGACCCCTCGATACGCAAGTCTGCCAAGCTGACCCGCAAGCGCACCGCAGTAGTACGAGCAGTTGTACGAGTCGTTGTACGCCCCGCCCCCGTATCGGGCCGGATCAGTGCCTGGAGCAGCAGCCGATAATGGACCTCGACGTCTTCGTCATGACCCACCGGGCAGAGTGGGAGCGCCTGGACCACCTCCTGGGCCGCGGACGCCGGCTCACCGGCGCCGAGGCGGACGAGCTCGTCGCGCTCTACCAGTGCACCGCCACCCATCTCTCACTGATCCAGTCCAGTGCCCCGGACCCCGTGATCACGGCCAGGCTGACCCAACTCGTCGCCCGTGCCCGTGCGGTCGTCACCGGAACCCGCCGGGCCTCATGGAGGGATGCGGTCCGCTTCCTGACCGAGGGCTTTCCGGCGGCTGTCTACCGCTCCCGGCACTGGTGGGTCCCCACCGCGGTCCTCTCCACGCTCCTCGCCGCCGTCATCGGCTGGTGGATCGGCACCCACCCCGAGATCCAGGCGGCCATCGCCGCCCCGGACCAGCTGCGCGAGCTCACCCGTCCCGGCGGGCAGTACGAGACGTACTACTCCAGCCACCCCGCGGCGTCGTTCGCCGCCCAGGTCTGGACGAACAACGCCCGGGCTGCCGCGCTGTGCCTCGTCCTCGGCGCCTTCCTCTGTGTGCCGGTGCTCTGGATCCTCTTCCTCAACATGGCCAACCTCGGCATCGGCATCGGTCTGATGTCGTCCGCCGGACGACTCGACACCTTCCTGGGACTCGTCCTCCCGCACGGTCTCCTCGAACTCACCGCCGTCTTCGTCGCCGCCGGCACAGGTCTGCGCCTCGGTTGGACAGTCATCGACCCGGGACCGATGACGCGGCGGGCCGCGCTCGCCCAGCAGGGCCGTGCCGCGATCGGCATGGCGATCGGCCTGGCCCTGGTCCTCTTCGTCTCGGGCGTGATCGAGGGCTTCGTGACCCCCTCGGGCCTCCCGACCTGGGCCCGGATCACCATCGGAATCGTCGCCGAGCTGGCGTTCCTGACGTACGTGTACGTCCTCGGCGGCCGGGCCGCCCGAGCAGGCGATACAGGCGACATCGACGCCTCGGACCGCAGCGCCGAGGTACCGACGGCCGGCTGATGTGCGACCACGGGGTGCGAGCTGCTAGTCTCCTCTTCGCCCACGAGAACCGTTGACACGGGACGCGTGGGGAGGTAGATTCAAACGGTTGCCTCGGAGTGGACAGCTTCGAGTGTCACCATCTAGAATCTCTCTCGCTCTCACCGGAAATCACATTTCCGTGGAGCCGCTCTCGAATCCTTATCCGGATCGCGAAGCCGATTAGCTCGGTCGCAAAAGATTCTGATAACGTCGAGAACGTCGAAAGACAAAAGGCCCTCCAACGGCCACCGGAAATGAATTCCGAACCGGGAACGGAACGGAAAACGGATCTGGTAGGGTTGGAAACACCGAAGGGAAGCGCCCGGAGGAAAGCCCGAGAGAATGTTCTGCGGGTGAGTACGAAGGAAGCGTCCGTTCCTTGAGAACTCAACAGCGTGCCAAAAGTCAACGCCAGATATGTTGATACCCCGTCCATCCGTTCGGATGGTCGAGGTTCCTTTGAAGAAAACACAGCGAGGACGCTGTGAACCGGGAAGACTATTCCTCTTCCTGGTTCCGCTCTCGTGATGTGTTCGCCCCGATCACGGGGAAGCATTCACGGAGAGTTTGATCCTGGCTCAGGACGAACGCTGGCGGCGTGCTTAACACATGCAAGTCGAACGATGAACCTCCTTCGGGAGGGGATTAGTGGCGAACGGGTGAGTAACACGTGGGCAATCTGCCCTGCACTCTGGGACAAGCCCTGGAAACGGGGTCTAATACCGGATACGACCACTGAGGGCATCCTCGGTGGTGGAAAGCTCCGGCGGTGCAGGATGAGCCCGCGGCCTATCAGCTTGTTGGTGGGGTGATGGCCTACCAA